>JAIBJM010000001.1 GCA_020029535.1 Gammaproteobacteria bacterium
CATCGCGAACCGGATCGACTCGGGCATGTGCCATATCAACGGACCCACCGTGCACGATGAGGCGCAGATGCCCTTCGGGGGCACCAAGGCCTCCGGCTACGGGCGCTTCGGCGGCCAGGCCGGCATTGCCGAGTTCACCGAACTGCGCTGGATCACCATCGATACCGAACACGGCCATTTCCCGATCTGATGAGTGACGACCAGGTCCAAAGCATGTTCGAGACAGCGGAAACAGGAGAGATACGATGACTGCCCTGGCAAAGACCATCGGCGAAAACGTCAACCTCAGATACTGGGGTGAGGACGGCAGCTATTTTCAGGCGTGGTATCCAATCTGTCTTTCAGAACAGCTGCCCGAGGGCAAAATCCTGGGCGTGGATTTCCTCAACTCGCGCGTCATTGCCTATCGCGACAAGGACGGCAAGGCGATTGTGCAGAGTGCCTGGTGTCCGCATCTGGGCGCAGATATTTCGTTCGGCGAGATGGTGGAGGGCGAGGTGCGTTGCCCCTATCACCATTGGCGCTTCAATGCCGCCGGGGTCTGTTCGCATATCCCGGTTCTTGGCAGGGGCATGAACAATGCGACCATCAAGAACTATCCGGTCGCGGAACGTTGGGGTCTGATCTGGGCCTTCAACGGCAAGGAGCCGTTCGGCGAATTCCCGACACTGATTGGCGTCACGGAGGAGGACGTGATCTGGCGCACGACGGACCTGGGCACCATGAACGTCGAGAGCTGGATCCTGAATACCAACGCGGTGGATTTCCAGCATCTGAAGGCCGTGCATAACTGGCCGCACAGCGAAGACGGCTGCAATTTCAAGGTCGATGAAACGACGCTGGCGTTCGACTTCGCCCTGGCGCATCCGACCGGCGCCGGAAAGCTGTTTTACCAGAACTCATTTTCAATGAGGGATCTCCAGCCTTTTCCTCCCGGCCACTTCGTCATGCCGACGATGCTCTCGCCGCGGCCGAACTTCCAGCAAAGCTATTGCGTGCTCGCGGTGCTGAAGCCGAAAGACGCAGCCGACCTGCCGGCAGCCCATAAGCGACTGGATGAACTGGATGCCTTCCTGAGAAATCTGAACAGAGAGGACGAGCGCGTTGTCGAGAGCATGCGCTTCCGCACGCGCGGCGATGCCAAGCTGATCAAGTCCGATCGCGGACTCAGCATCATGCTGGATTTTCTGGACAAGCTGCCGCGGGCGCGACCTTTGGACTGATTCCCAAGGTGCAGTGCGCCGATGCAGGCACACATTGTCAATGCGAAAGTATAAGATCGATGCGCAAACCGGAACGCAGACGGAATACTAAGGGGGGAATTACATGTCAGGAGCAGCCCATCACGCCGGCGACGCCGAAACGGGTACTTCGGGACGCTGGGATACGGCCTATGAGTGGAAGACGGTCGCACTGCTGACGCTGGGCTTCGGCCTCGTCGGGCTCGACCGCTGGGTCATCGCGGACCTGGCCGGCCTCAAAGGCTCGACCATGGTGCAGGATCTGGGGCTCAACCCACAGCTCATCGGCAACCTGATTTCAGTGCTCGGTGTGGCATGGGGGGTGTCGGCGCTGTTCATGGGCAGCCTGTCGGATCGCTTCGGTCGCAAGGCAGTACTGGTGCCCGCCCTGATCGGTTTCTCGCTACTGTCGGGCTTCTCCGGACTGGCGACTGGCTACGCCATGATATTTGCCTTTCGCACCATCATGGGGGTCTCGGAGGGGGCTTTCTGTCCGACCAGCTTCGCCACGGTGGGCGAGGCATCGAAGCCGTCCCGCCGCGGGTTCAACCTCGGCCTTCAGCAATCCTTCTTCGCCCTGTTGGGCCTGGGCTTCGGACCGATCATTGCTGCCTATCTGCTCGACTACGTGAGCTGGCGCTGGGTGTTCGCCATCGTCGGCATCCCCGGCCTCATCGTCGCCATCCTGGTCGCGATGACGATCCGCGAACCGGCGACAATCAAGGCGCGCCAGGCCGCGCGTACCTCCGGCAACGCGGCCGCAGCCAAGGCGCCCAAGCTGTCGTTGAAGGCTATCTTCAGCCACCGCAACGTGCCGCTCAGCATGATCTGCCTGCTGTGCGCCATGTGCGGCATCTTCGTGCTCAGCGCCTTCACCACCGATTACCTGACCAGCCACCTCAAGCTGGACGACAA
Source organism: Gammaproteobacteria bacterium (assembly GCA_020029535.1). Taxonomy (GTDB): domain Bacteria; phylum Pseudomonadota; class Gammaproteobacteria; order Steroidobacterales; family Steroidobacteraceae; genus FEN-1191. The sequence goes on from JAIBJM010000001.1 coordinate 2,157, forward strand.
GTCGGCGGCGTTCATCAAGTCGGCCATCGGCTTCGGCGGCTTCTTCGGCCAGTGGTTGCTGCCGGGCTTCTCCGACCTGTTCGGCCGTCGCACCATGGCCATTCTCGGTTTCCTCATCGGCGCGTCTTTCCTGTGGCTGTTCATGCGGCTGGACGCCAGCGCCGGCACGTTTGTGCTGTTCCTGACCATGTTCATCTCGGCCGGGTTCTCGTTCGGCCTGTTGAGCCTGATCACCGGTCCGATCTCGATTGAAGCAGCTCCGCTGGGGATGATCGCCTCCACCGGCGGCATCATCATCGCCGTCGGCGAGATCTTCGGCGGCGGTGTGGCGCCGGCGCTGGGCGGCTACATCGCGCAGAACTTCGGTGTCCAGAACACCCTTTGGCTGGCTTTCAGCGGTCTGGCCGTGGGCTTCGTCGTCAGTCTGTTCTATCGCGAGACCGCGCCGCGCTTTGCCAAGCGCGGCAAGGGCGCAGAGTCGGCGCTCGACGTCTACGAGGACACACATCCGGAAGGGATCGCGGAGAAAGCAGCCAGCGCCCGCGAGGTCGGCCCGGGTTGACGGTCATCGGCCGCGCTTCGGCGACGGCGATGCGATGGATGGCGAGCCGGCGGTCCGGCTCGCCATCCTGAACTGGCGGGCCTCTTGCAGCCCACCATGTTCGCTATACGAACAGCGGTCGCTGAATGCATTTTTCTGTTTGCAGGCCGCGGTGTTCGATGTCAAGCTCATTGCTCGCTGCGAGCATCACATGGCTGACATCCCAACCTGCAAACCCCCCGATCCTGACACGCGCGCGCCGCGCTTCCGTCCGCCGCCGGGCAGTTGCGACGCGCACTGCCATATTTTTGGTCCCGGTGACCGGTATCCATACGCTGCCGACCGGACCTACACGCCGCCGGATGCGCCGCTGTCGCGTTTCAAGCAGCTGCAGTCGATCCTGGGACTCGAACGCGCCGTGCTGGTGAATGCGAGCTGCCATGGATCGGACAACACGGTGATCGTCGATGCCATCGCCCAGAGTGGCGGGCGCTATCGCGGCGTGGCCAATGCCGACGATTCGTTCACCGAGCGGATGTTCGAGGATCTTCACGCGGCGGGCTTTCGCGGCGTGCGCTTCAATTTCGTCAAGCATCTGGGTGGCGTGCCGGACCTGGGCGAGTTCCACCGCACGCTGGCGAAAGTAAAGCCGTTCGGGTGGCACGTCGATCTGCATTTCGATGCAGTGGATATTCCGTCCTCGGCCGACTTCATCAACGGCTTGCCGATCCCTTTCATCATCGATCACATGGGCCGTATCCCGACCAGGAACGGCCTCGATCAGGCGCCGTTCCAGGCGTTGCTGAAACTGGCGCAATACAACGAGAAGTGCTGGGTCAAGATCAGCGGCGCGGAACGCATCTCGAGTGCGGGGCCGCCGTTCACGGATGCTGCTCCTTTCGCGCGCGCCCTCATCGAAGTGGCGCCGGATCGCCTCCTGTGGGGCACCGACTGGCCGCATCCGAACATCGCCAGGCACATGCCGAATGACGGCGATCTCGTTGACCTGTTGCCACTCTTTACATCAGACCCGGCCCTGCAGAAGCGCATCCTGGTCGACAACCCGCACCGCCTCTATCAATTTGGCGCGTGAGGGTGCACGAGGATTCCCCGATGTCCGACGATACAGTGCGAAAGGAGCCCATCGAAGGATTCGATGATGTTCCCGGCACCACACTCTTCGATGCGCAACGTGCGCGCCAGGGTTATCACGTCAACATGTTCTGCATGTCGCTGATGAAGGCGGAGAACCGCGCCGAATTCAAGGCCGACGAAGAGAAGTACCTGCGCAAATGGCCGCTGACCGAAGAGCAACGCAAAGCGATACTCGGTCGCAACTGGCAGCGCATGATCGAATTGGGAGGCAATATCTACTATCTCTCCAAGCTGTTCTCGACGGATGGCAAATCCTTCCAGTACGTCGCCGCGACGATGACGGGCCTGACGCAGGAGCAGTACGCGCAGATGATGCTGGACGGTGGCCGGCCGATTGACGGCAACCGCAGCAAATCCGAGTGGCAGGCCAGGGGAAGCAAGTAGCGTGGCGAATATAGTCGCGAGCGTGAATGTCTCGCACGTGCCGGCGATCGGCGCCGCGTGGGACAACGGCAAGAAGAACGACCCTTACTGGCAGCCGGTGTTCGACGGCTTCGACTTCTCGAAGAAATGGATCGCGGAACTCAAGCCCGACGTGATCATTCTCGTCTACAACGATCATGCCTCGGCGTTTGACGCGACCATCATTCCAACCTTCGCGCTGGGCTGCGCGCCGGAATTTCCGCCCGCGGATGAGGGCTGGGGTCCGCGGCCCGTGCCGACCGTCATCGGCCATCCGGTCATGGCGAGTCATATCGCGCAGTCGGTGATCCTCGATGAGTTTGATCTGACCATCATCAACAGGATGGACGTCGATCATGGGCTGACGGTGCCGCTGACACTGATGTTCGGTCAGCCCGCGGAGTGGCCGTGCAGAATCATCCCGCTCGCCGTCAATGTGGTGCAGTTCCCGCCGCCGACCGGCAACCGCTGCTGGAATCTGGGTAAAGCGCTGCGCCGGGCGGTCGAGTCATACCCGGAAGACCTGCGCGTGGTCATCTTCGGTACCGGCGGCATGTCCCATCAGCTGCAGGGGCCGCGCGCGGGCCTCATCAACAAGGAATGGGATCAGCAATTCCTCGACAGTCTCGCTGCCGACGGGCAGACGGCGCGCGCCATTCCGTTCATCGAATACGTGCGTGAGACCGGATCGGAGGGCATCGAGATGGTCATGTGGCTGATCGCCCGTGGAGCGCTCGATGATAAAGTGCGCGAGGTCTACCGTTTCTATCATGTGCCGTGCTCGAACACGGCTCTGGGCCATCTCATTCTCGAAAACGCGAGCTTCAGTAAATGACGATCAAGATCGCAATGGCAGGGCAGGGCGCCTTCGGCATCAAGCATCTCGAGGCGATACAGCAGATTCCCGACGTCGAGGTCGTTTCGCTCGCCGGCGGTAGCGCCGACTCCACCCGGGAAGTCGCGGAAAAATTCCGGATTCCGCACTGGAGCGTGGATCTGGCCGAATCCCTGCGCCAGCCGGGTGTGCAGGCGGTGATTCTCGCCACGCCCACGCAGATGCACGCGCAGCAGGCGATCCAGTGCATGCGTGCCGGCAAGCATGTGCAGGTCGAGATTCCGATGGCGGACAATCTTGCCGATGCGGAAGAAGTTGTGAAGGTGCAGAAGGAGACCGGCTTGATCGCAATGGCGGGGCATACGCGCCGCTTCAATCCCAGCCATCAGTGGCTGCACAAACGCATCAAGGCGGGAGAACTGAAGGTCCAGCAGATGGATGTGCAGACGTTTTTTTTCCGTCGCACCAACATGAATGCACTGGGCAAGCCCCGCAGCTGGACCGATCATCTGCTCTGGCACCATGCCTGTCACACGATCGATCTGTTCCAGTACCAGACCGGGGAAACCGCGTCGAAAGTGCATGCGCTCGAGGGTCCGCACCATCCGGCGCTGAAAATTGCGATGGACATGAGCATCGGCATGAAGACGCCGTCCGGAGCCATCTGCACGCTCTCGTTGTCATTCAACAACGACGGCCCGCTCGGTACCTTCTTCCGTTACATCTGCGACAACGGTACCTACATCGCGCGCTATGACGAGTTGCTGGATGGCAAGAACAATCCAATCGACGTATCGAAAGTGGATGTTTCGATGAACGGCATCGAGCTGCAGGATCGCGAGTTCTTCGCCGCGATACGCGACAAGCGTGAGCCGAACGCCAGCGTGCAGCAGGTGCTGCCGGCATACCGGACGCTGGATCGCCTCGAGAAGAGCCTGCAATGATCATCGACTGCCACGGTCACTACACGACAGCGCCTGCGGAGCTGCAGAAGTTCCGCGACGCGCAGATCGCCGGGCTCAAGGAGCCTGCGCTGCGTCCCGCGGGCGGCGACCTGCGCATCAGTGACGATCAGATCCGGGAAAGTCTCGAGCAGGCCCAGCTCAAATTGCAGCGGGAGCGCGGCACCGACCTGACCATCTTCTCGCCGCGCGCTTCCGCCATGGCTCATCACATCGGTGATGAGTCCACCAGCCTAGACTGGTCCAGGGTCTGCAACGACATGATCCACCGGGTCTGCCACCTCTATCCGGAGAATTTCGTCGGCGTCTGTCAGCTGCCGCAGTCTCCGGGTGTGCCGCCGGCCAACAGCGCCGCGGAGCTGGAGCGCTGCGTGCGCGAGCTGGGCTTCATCGGCTGCAATCTCAACCCCGATCCTTCCGGCGGGCACTGGAACTCGCCGCCGCTGACCGATCGCCACTGGTATCCGTTGTACGAAAAGATGGTCGAGCTCGACGTGCCGGCCATGGTGCATGTCAGCTCATCGTGCAATGCCAACTTCCACGCCACCGGAGCCCATTACATCAACGCCGACACCACGGCGTTCATGCAGTTTCTGACGGCGGATCTGTTCAAGGATTTCCCGACCCTGCGCTTCATCATTCCGCACGGTGGCGGAGCGGTCCCCTTCCATTGGGGCCGCTACCGTGGCCTGGCCCAGGACATGAAGCGTCCGCCGCTGGAAGAGCTCATGCGCAACAACGTGTTTTTCGACACCTGCGTCTATCATCAGCCCGGCATCGAGCTGCTGCTCAAGGTTGTGCCCGTGGACAACATCCTGTTCGGCTCGGAGATGGTGGGCGCGGTGCGTGGCATCGATTCGCGGACGGGGCACCATTTCGATGACACCAAGCGCTACATCGATGCGTTGCCGCTGAGTCCCGTGGATCGCAAGAAGCTGTTCGAGGACAACGCGCGCAAGGTGTATCCGCGGCTGCGCGCCTGATCGTCAACCGCACACGGAGTAACGGCCATTAGCAAACACATCGTCGTCCGCGAGATTTCCCGTCCGGACCCCGCCGCAGTCGAGACGCTGGGCAAGCACGGCGTCGCCACGGTTCACGAAGCCCAGGGTCGAACCGGCCTGCTGGCCCCGTACATGCGCCCGATCTATTCCGGAACGTCGCTGGCGGGTCCGGCGGTCACCGTACTGGTCCCGCCCGGCGACAACTGGATGATTCATGTCGCGATCGAGGTATGTCGCCCCGGTGATGTGCTGGTGGTGGCGCCGAGTTCGCCGTGCTCGGATGGTTACTTCGGCGATCTGCTGGCAACCTCCCTTAAAGCGCGCGGTGTCATCGCGCTGGTGATCGATGCCGGTGTGCGCGACGTTGCAACGCTGACCGAGATGCGGTTTCCGGTGTGGAGCAAAAACATCTGGGCCCAGGGCACGGTCAAGGCAAGTCTCGGTTCCGTAAACATTCCCATCATCTGCGCCGGTCAGCGTGTCGAGCCCGGTGACGTCATCGTGGCCGATGATGATGGCGTGGTGGCCGTGAATCGTGGCGATGCGGTGAAGGTCGCCGCGGCAGCCGGCCAGCGTGTCGCAGCCGAGGAGGAGAAGCGCAAGCGCCTCGCTGCCGGGGAACTCGGTCTGGACCTGTACAAGTTCCGGGAAAAGCTGGCCGCACTCGGACTCGAGTATCGCTGATCAGCGCTCGATGGCGATGGCCACACCCTGGCCACCGCCGATGCACAGCGTGGCCAGACCGCGGTGCACATCGCGCCGGATCATCTCGTGGATCAGCGTCACCAGCACGCGGCAGCCCGAGGCGCCGATGGGATGGCCCAGCGCAATGGCACCGCCGTTGACGTTGACCTTGTCGGCGTCGAAGCCGAGCTTGCCCGCCACCGTCAGTGCCTGCACCGCGAAGGCTTCGTTGGCTTCGATCAGGTCCACCGAATCCAGCTTCCAGTCGGCCTTCTGCAGGCAACGTTGCGAGGCCGGAATCGGGCCTTCGCCCATATAGGCCGGATCCACCGCCGCGCTGGCCCAGGCCGCAACGCGGGCCAGCACCGGCAGGCCCAGTTGCGTGGCGCGCTCGGCGCTCATCATCAGCACCACGGCCGCGCCATCGTTCAGCGTCGAGGAATTGCCGGCCGTCACCGTGCCGGCCTTGTCGAACGCCGGACGCAGTTTGGCCAGTCCCTTGAGATCGCTGTCGGCACGCGGCTGCTCGTCCGTTGCGAACAGCGTGGCGCTGCCGTCGCGCTGCGGCAGCGGCACCGGCGTGATCTGCGCAACGAAATGACCAGCCGCCATGGCGGCTACGGCGCGCTGTTGCGAGCGCAGCGCGTACTCGTCCTGCTGTTCGCGCGTGATGTTGTGGCGCTTGGCCAGATTCTCGGCGGTGGTGCCCATGTGGTACTGGTTGAAGGCGTCCCACAGTCCGTCGACGATCATTGAATCGACGATGCTGGCGTGCCCCAGACGCAGGCCGGTGCGCGCGCCCGGCAGGATGTAGGGCGCCAGGCTCATGTTTTCCATGCCGCCGGCGATCACGATGTCGGCATCGCCGCAGCGGATGGCCTGCGCCGCCAGATGCGTGGCCTTCAGCCCCGAGCCGCACACCTTGTTGATGGTCATCGATGGCACGGTGACCGGAAGCTGGGCCTTCACCGCTGCCTGGCGCGCCGGGTTCTGCCCCGCGCCGGCCGTCAGCACCTGGCCGAGAATGACTTCATCCACGGCATCGGCGCTGACGCCACTGCTCTTCAGCAGCGAGGCAATGACGATCGAGCCCAGCTCAGTGGCCGGTATGCGCGACAGCGCGCCCTGGAAGCTGCCGATGGCGGTGCGTGTGGCGCCGACGATTACGACTTCGCGCATCAGAATTTCATCTCCGGAACTTGTGCGGGAACCACCAGTCGCCCTTCGGTGCGGCTGCGGATCTCATCGACGGTGACACCGGGCGCGCGCTCCCTGAGCACGAAGGCGCCGTTTTCGATTTCCAGATAGGCCAGATCGGTGAGCACGCGGCGGATGCAGCCGCGTCCGGTCAGCGGCAGCGTGCAGCGGCTGAGGAGCTTCGACTCGCCGTTCTTGGCCGCATGCGCCATCGTCACGATGATGTTGTTGGCGCCGGCCACCAGATCCATGGCGCCGCCCATGCCCTTGACCAGTTTGCCCGGCACCATCCACGAGGCGATGTTGCCTTCGACATCGACCTCGAAGGCGCCCAGCACCGTCAGGTCCACATGTCCGCCGCGGATCATCGCGAAGGATTCAGGGGACGAGAATATCGAAGCGCCGGTGCGTGCCGTAACGGTCTGCTTGCCGGCATTGATCATGTCGGCGTCCACTTCGCTGTCGAGCGGGAAGGGACCCATGCCGAGCAGACCATTCTCGGACTGCAGCATCACCTCGATGTTGGCAGGGATGTAGTTCGCCACCAGCGTCGGAATGCCGATGCCGAGGTTGACGTAGTCGCCGTCGCGCAGTTCGCGCCCGACGCGCTCGGCCATCTGTTCGCGGGTCAGTGCCATGCTGGGGCCTCTATTCTCAGGCGCTGCGCGTGGTGCGCCGTTCGATGCGCTTCTCGAAGCGGGACTGGATCACGCGGTCGACGTAAATGCTGGGCGTGTGGATGTGGTCCGGGTCGAGCTCGCCGGGTGGCACCAGTTCCTCGACTTCGACCACGGTGATGCGTCCGGCGGTGGCTGCCGCCGGATTGAAGTTCTGCGCCGTGTGGCGGTAGATGACATTGCCGTACCAGTCGGCCTTCCAGCCCTTGACGATGGCGAAGTCGGCGGTGATCGACTGCTCCAGGATGTGCGGACGGCCGTTGAACTCGCGCACCTCCTTGCCTTCGCCCACCGGCGTGCCGTAGCCCGTCGCGGTGTAGAAGGCGGGAATGCCGGCGCCGCCGGCGCGGATCTTCTCGGCCAGCGTGCCCTGCGGCGTCAGTTCGACGTCCAGTTCGCCCGACAGCAGCTGGCGCTCGAACTCGGCGTTCTCGCCCACATAGGAGGCGATCATTTTCTTGATCTGCCGGTCCTTGAGCAGGATGCCGAGGCCGAAATCGTCGATGCCGCAGTTGTTGGAAATGACGGTGAGCCCCTTCACGCCCATGGCATGGATGCGGGCAATCAGGTTCTCGGGAATGCCGCACAGGCCGAAGCCGCCGGCGACGATGGACATGCCGTCCTTGAGGCCGGCCAGCGCCTCGGCGTAGTCGGCCACGCGTTTGTCGAAACCAGCCATGGGGCCAGCTTGGCGCGGATCGATTCAGTTGTTAAGTTTGAAGAAACTGGCGATTGATTTATAGGATAAATGAATATGACCCCCCGGAACCTGCGCGCCTTTGTCGCCGTGGCCCAGACACTGAGCTTCGCGCGTGCCTCGGAGCGGCTGCACATGTCGCAGCCGGCGCTGAGCCTGGCCGTCAAGAATCTCGAGGACTCGCTGGGCGGACGCCTGCTGTCGCGCACCACGCGCCAGGTGCGGCTCACTCCCGAGGGCACGGCCTTGCTGCCGCAGGCCGTTCGCCTGCTGGCCGACTGGGAGAATGTCCGCGAGCGGTCGCGCCAGCATTTCACGCTGCAGCAGGGGCATGTGACCATCGCCGCCATGCCCACCTTCGCCGGCAATGTCCTGCCCGGCATCCTGCAGCGCTATCACGCGCACTTTCCAAGCATCGAGCTGACGGTGCACGACGTTGTGCATGAGGATGTGCTGCGCATGGTGGAGGAGGGCCGGGTGGAGCTGGGGTTCTGCTTCGAGCCCGGGCCGGACCTGCACAAGGCGTTGGCATTCCAGCCGCTGTTCGTAGACCGCTTCATTGCCATCGTGCCGCCGGATTCGGCGCTGGCCCGCGAGAAGTCGGTGTCGTGGACACAGTTGCTCGACCATCGCTTCATCGCCCTGCAGAAGCCGTCGACAGTGCGCAGGCTGATCGAGGATTCACTGGCCAGCAGCGGCATCAGCGTGCGAGTGGCGCTGGAATGCCATCAGCTGTCGACGATCGGCCAGTTCGTGGCTGCGGGTCTGGGGGTGAGCGCAGTGCCGCAGCTGTCGCAACAACAGATGGTGGTGTTGGGCGCGCATTGCCTGCCGCTGCGCAGGCCGGTGATCAGCAAGACGGTGGGGCTGGTGACGCGCGCGGATCAGCAGCTGTCGACGGCCGCCGCGGCGATCCGCGGTGCTGTGCGCGAAGCATTCCAGAAGAGTTGAGCCTCGAATGCCTGACATCCAGCCCGCAAGGTATGCTCGTGATCCAAGGGGTGCCAGATGACTACACCGCTTTCCTATGTGCAGACCGGCACCGGCAGTGCCTGGGACACTTATCTGTCGCAGGTGGATCGTGTGGTGCCGTATCTCGGGCCGCTGGCGCAATGGCAGGAGTCGCTGCGACGGCCCAAGCGCGTGCTGGCCGTGGATGTGCCCATCGAGATGGACGATGGCAGCGTGCGTCACTTCGAAGGCTTTCGCGTGCACCACAATCTGTCGCGCGGGCCGGGCAAGGGCGGGCTGCGCATCCATCATGATGTGACGCTGGAAGAGATCATGGGTCTGGCAGCGTGGATGACCATCAAGACCGCGGCGGTGAACCTGCCGTTTGGCGGTGCCAAGGGCGGTATCCGCGCCGATCCGCGCCAGCTGTCGATCAAGGAGCTGGAGCGCATCACGCGGCGCTACACCTCGGAGATCGCGCCGCTGATCGGTCCCGCGCAGGACATTCCCGCGCCGGACGTCAACACCAACAGCCAGGTGATGGCCTGGATGATGGACACCTATTCGATGAACGTGGGCGCCACCGTCACCGGCGTGGTCACCGGCAAGCCGGTGCATCTGGGTGGGTCGCTGGGGCGCACGCGGGCAACGGGCCGCGGCGTGTTTGTCACCGGATGCGAGGCGGCACGACGCATCGGGCTGCAGCTGTCCGGTGCGCGCGTGGCGATTCAGGGTGTGGGCAATGTGGGCTTCGCCGCGGCCGAGCTGTTTGCTGGCGCCGGCGCGAAAATTGTGGCCCTGCAGGACGATGTGGATACCGTATACAACCCGGCCGGCATGGCGATGACCGAGCTGGGCCATGCCGGCGTGCATGGCCGCATCGGTACGGTGAAGAGTGCCGCGCCCATCGGGCGCGAGGACTTCTGGGATGTGGACTGCGACATCCTGATACCGGCAGCGCTGGAAGGGCAGATCGACGCCGCCCGCGCGCAGCGACTGAAGGCGAAGCTGGTGCTGGAGGGAGCCAACGGTCCCACGTTGCCGGCTGCCGATGATGTGCTGGCCGAGCGGGGCATCGTGGTGGTGCCCGATGTGATCTGCAATGCCGGCGGCGTCATCGTCAGCTATTTCGAATGGGTGCAGGATTTCTCCAGCTTTTTCTGGAGCGAGAGCGAGATCAACCAGCGACTCGACAACATCATCCTGTCCGCCTTCCTGGCCATCTGCGCCACGGCCGGGAGGTTGGGCGTGTCGCTGCGCACTGCGGCCTTCGTGGTGGCCTGCGAACGCGTGCTGGCAGCGCGCGCCGACCGCGGTCTCTACCCCTGAAAGGAGCGCCCGGATGGCTACTGGTTGGGCAAAAGAAGGCGCGGTGCAGGAGCAAATCGACGCGACCGTGAAGGACGCCATCCAGCGCGCACGCGACGAACTGCCCAGCGGACCATCGCTGACGCATTGCACCGAATGCGGCGAGGAAATTCCGCCGGCGCGCCGCGCGGCTGTGCCCGGAGTGCGGTTGTGTCTGCGCTGTCAGAGCCGCCGCGAAAATCTGGCGCGCTGAATTGCTGCATGCAGTTGCCGGGCTTGTAGGAATTCAACCCGACTTGCTGTCCACTCATTGCGATCGCATTTGCCGACGATCAAGACTGTGACATGGCCGACAAAAATTCCCGCGCGTCTCGTCGATAGTCCGCACTCATGTGGAAGGCGCTCTGGTCGTCGCTGAATGATGCCGGGATCTGGTTGATGATCTCGGCGCTGACTGCGGCGGCGCTGTCGATTCTCGGCGCCATCCTCACCCGGATTTTCCGCGACCTGTCGCGTGAGCTCGCTGTCGCCCGCCGGCAGGTGGACGATCGCCAGCAGAGCATTGAGAGAATCGAACGCCGCAGTTGCGAGCTTCAGCAACTGGCCGACAACGATCCGCTGACCCGCTTGCCGAATCGCCGCCAGCTTTTTGCGCTTCTCAATCAGTCACTTGCGCGCGCCGCGAACTCAGAGAGCTTTGTCGGCGTGTTCTTCGTGGACGTCGACAACTTCAAGGCCATCAACGACCGCGTCGATCATCGCTACGGCGACCGGGTGCTGGTGGCCGTGGCCGAGCGCCTGCAGGAAGTGGCGGTGGGCTTTGGCTTTGCGGCGCGTCTGGGTGGCGACGAATTCACCGTGGTCTATCCGGATGCCGCCAACCCCGACCCCATCCGCACGGCCGGCCTTGAGCTGATCCAGGCCTTCCGCGAGCCGCTCATCCTCGACGGTGCTGAACTGCGCATCAGCCTCAGCATCGGGCTGGCGATCTTCCCCGAGCATCAGCAGAGCGCCGAAGGGCTGTTGCACGCCGCAGACGCTGCGCTGGCCCGCGCCAAGGCCCAGGGACGCAACCGCCTCAGCCTGTGCACGCCGGAGCTGCTGCGCGCCGCTTCCGAGAGAGTGGTCATCGGGCAGGCCCTGCATCGCGCGCTGCAGGAGGATGAATTCGAGCTGCTGTTCCAGCCCGAGCTGTCCCTGGAAGACATGCGGGTCGAACGCGTCGAAGCTTTGCTGCGCTGGCGGCAGCCGGACGGGCGTATGGCGCTGCCGGCCGAGTTTCTGGTGGCGGCCGAAGAGTGCGGCCTGATGCCGGCCATCGGCGACTGGGTGCTGCGTCATGCTGTCGCGGCAGCGGCGGACTGGCATCGCGGCATATGGCCGGACGTGCGCGTCTCGGTGAACATCGCGCCGCTGCAGCTGATTGAAGGGAATCTGGCCGAGCGCCTGCAGCAATTGCTGCATCAGCATCAGCTGCCGGTGCATTGCATTGATCTGGAACTGACCGAAGCCGTGTTGCGCGTAGGTCCCATCGCCCTGTCAGCTCTGCGCAATCTGCGCGGTGCAGGTGTGGCCATCGTGCTCGATGATTTCGGCAGCGGCCGTTCCCCGCTGTCGGCGCTCGAAGAGCTGCCGGTGACCGGCATCAAGCTGGACCGGTCGCTGATTGCCGGCATCGATCGCAACGAACGCGCGCCGGCCATTGCCCGTGCGCTGATCAACATGTGCCACGGTCTGGGGTTGAAGGTCACTGCCGAGGGTGTGGAGCGGCGCAGCCAGCTGATGTGGCTGCGGCAACATGCGGTGTCGGCGCAAGGGTATTTGCTCAGCGCCCCGTTGCCTGCCGAAGGCGTGCCAGGTGTCCGCGAGACGGCGGCCGCGATTGGCGAGGGCATGCTGCTGGGGTATCGATGGGCACCGCAGCACCACGCTGTTCCTTGACCTGACATTGGGCTGGTAAGCTCGGCCCATAATCAATCACGGGGGGAACGTTCATGTCACAGGAACAATCGCGTCGTGAATTCGTGGCACTGTCGACCGCAGCCGGGCTGGCTGTTGCCGCAGGTCCGGTGCGCGCCGCCGCCATGCCGGTCATGGACATGAATGTCCAGGTCAAGACTCCCGATGGCAGCTGCGACGCCGCGTTGATCCATCCGACCTCCGGCACGCATCCGGCGGTGCTGATCTGGTCCGATGTGTTCGGACTGCGCCCGGCGCTGCGCGAGATGGGCAAGCGTATGGCCGCCGAAGGTTACACGGTGCTGGTGCCCAATCCGTTCTATCGCACCATCAAGGCGCCGATAGTCGAAGACCCGGGCAAATTCAATTTCCAGACCGACCTCGCCAAGCTGGCGCCGCATCGCGCGGCGATGAACGCCGCGGGCGCCACCGAGCGCGATGCCGCCGCCTTTGTGGCCTATCTCGACGCGCAGAAGTCCACCGACAAGTCGAAGAAGGTGGGCACGCAGGGTTACTGCATGGGTGGTCCGCTGATCATGAGGACGGCAGCGGCATTGCCGGAACGCATCGGCGCCGCGGCGTCTTTTCATGGCGGCGGGCTGGCGACGAATACGCCCGACAGCCCGCACCTGCTGATTCCAAAGATGAAGGCACGCCTGCTGATTGCCATTGCGGCCAGCGACGATGCCCGCGAACCACAGACCAAGGACACGCTGCGGGCGGCCTTTGCGGCCGCCAGGGTGCCGGCCGAAGTCGAGGTCTTTGCCGGAACCCAGCACGGCTGGTGCATGCCCGACATGCCGGTGCGGGACGGCATGCCGATCTACAGCCAACCCGACGCCGAAAAGGCCTGGGCCCGGCTGCTGGCGTTGTACAGAACCGCGCTGGTCTGATCAGGTACCGCCGCGCAGCGGCGCTCCGTCACATTTCTTGACGTTGGGGCGGCCAGCTATGGGCAGTGGCCGCTTGAACATTTCATCGTTTTAATGGAAAACCTTGCTGCAAATGCCTAGCGCGACCAGAAAATGGACGATGGCCGTCCTGTGGCTGCCCGCCACTTTGCTGGGGCAGAGCGTGCTGGCGCAGACGCTGCAGTACGAAGCGAAAACCGACAATGTCGCGATCCGCGTGCTGTCGGAAAACGCGACTGCGGTGCCCGGCCAGAGCGTGGCCATTCTTCTGCACCAGACCATCCGTCCGCACTGGCATACCTATTGGCAGAACCCCGGCGACAGCGGCCAGGCCACGTCAATCAACTGGCAGTTGCCTGATGGTGCGGCAGCCTCGCCCATCCATTGGGCCGCGCCGCATCGCTTCGACATCGGCGAGCTGACCAACTACGGCTATGCCGACAGCGTCGGTCTGATCTCCGACATCAAGCTGCCGGCCAGCTGGCCGGTGGGCACGGCGTTTCCGGTTTCGGGTACCGCCAACTGGCTGGTGTGCGATGACGTCTGCATTCCCGAGAAAACATCGTTCTCGCTGTCCATTCCCACCGGCAGCAGCGCCACGCTGACGCAGGATTTCGCGCCGCTGTTCAGCGCCGCGCGCGCCGCGCAGCCTGCGGCATCGCCATGGCCGGCCACCGTCAGCGCCAAGGGCGACAACCTCGTTTTGCGTATGGCCATGCCGGTGTCGGACGCCTCGCGCATCACCGAGGCCCAGTGGTTTCCGGCCACCTGGGGCGTCATCAATCACGCTGGCAGACAGCAGCTGGCCGTGGCTGATGGGGCGTTGACGGTCACGGTGGCCAGGGGCGATCTGCCGCTGCCTGCAATGCTTGATGGTGTATTGACCATCACCGAAAACACCGGTGGCGGTGTGGTGCGCACGGCGCTGGCCATTTCCAGCGGGGGCGCCGCAGCGCCGGCCGCGGTGGCGCCACAATCCGACATGGCGCTGGGCACGCTGCTGCTGTTCGCGTTGCTGGGTGGTCTGATCCTGAATGTCATGCCCTGCGTGTTCCCGATTCTGGCCATGAAGGCGCTGTCCTTCGTTGGTCACGCGGGCGCCGCGCATCGCGAGCGCGTGATCGGCGGCGTGGCCTACACCGCAGGCGTGTTGGCCACGTTCGTGTTGCTGGCGGGCGTCCTGCTGGCGCTGAAGGCCGCCGGCAGCGCGGTGGGCTGGGGTTTCCAGCTGCAGAATCCGGTGCTGGTGACGCTGCTGGCCTACGTGCTGTTCGTCGCCGGCCTGAATCTTTCCGGCGTGTTCGAGATCGGTGGCAGTTTCATGGGTCTCGGCTCCGGCCTGGCCGCGCGTTCCGGTGTCAGCGGCAGCTTCTTCACCGGTGCGCTGGCGGCCATTGTGGCCACGCCCTGCACGGCGCCCTTCATGGCCAGCGCCATAGGCATCGCACTGACGAGTTCAGCGCCGGTGGCCATGTCCGTGTTCCTGGTGCTGGGTCTGGGTCTGGCCTTGCCGTATCTGCTGCTGACGCTGTTCCCGGCGCTGGCGCGCGCCCTGCCCAGGCCGGGCCCGTGGATGGGCACCATGAAGCAGGTACTGGCCTTCCCGCTGTATGCATCCGCCGCGTGGCTGGTGTGGGTACTGGCGCAGCAGGCCGGCGTGGACAGTGTGTTCCTGGCATTGATCGGCATGGTGGTGCTGGCCTTTGCCTTCTGGCTGTTCGGTCGACGCAGCAGCAGCGCGCGCGGCACGTTCTGGCGCCGCGCCGGCTTTACCGCGGCGCTGGTTGCGGGCATCGGACTCGCCGCCTCGATTTCCGGCGCGCCGGTGGCGACCACGGCAGCGGCGGCTGCGAATGGCGATGAACTCTCTGAAGCCTATGACGCGGCGAAGCTGGACCGCCTGCGTAGCGCGGGCAAGCCGGTGTTCATCAACATGACGGCAGCCTGGTGCATCACCTGCAAGGTCAATGAACGTGTCGCGCTGTCGGGCGATGCGTTTCGCAATGCGCTGAAGGCGGGTGGCTACAGCTACTTGAAGGGTGACTGGACCAACCAGAACCCTGAGATCAGCAGACTGCTCGAATCCTTCGGGCGCGCCGGCGTGCCGCTGTATGTGGTGTACCCGGCGCAGGGCGGGCAGCCCCAAGTGCTGCCGCAGCTGCTGACTGAATCCATCGTGGTGGAAGCGCTCGGCGCTTCCGGAGTTGCGACGGCTTCGATAACAACCAGTTGAAGAGGAGGTTTGCATGAACACGAAGATGACGGCAATGCGCCGTATCCTGATCTCCGCAGGCGTTGCTGCCGCGGTCGTGGCGCTGAGCCCGGCTGCTGTGGCCGCCCCGGCTGCGGGTCAACCCGCTCCAGCCTTCACGGCCACCGATGCCAGTGGTCAGAAGGTTTCGCTGGATCAGTATCGGGGCAAGACCGTGGTGCTGGAGTGGACCAACCACGATTGTCCCTATGTGAAGAAGCACTATGACTCGGGCAGCATGCAGGCGTTGCAGAAGGAAGCTGCCGGCAACGGCGTGGTGTGGTTGCAGGTAGTGTCATCGGCCCCCGGTCAGCAGGGCTACGTGACCACCGCCAACGCCGACAAGCTGGTGGTGAAGGATCGCAATGCGTCGGTCACCAGATTGCTGCTCGATCCAGCCGGTACGCTGGGCCATCAGTACGCTGCCAAGACCACTCCGCACATGTACATCGTCGATGCCACTGGCAAACTGGTCTACATGGGCGGCATCGACGACAAGCCGACCAGCAGGCAGGCCGATCTGCAGGGCGCGAAGAACTACGTGCGCGCCGCGCTGACCGACATTGCGGCCGGCCGTGCGGTTGCGACGCCGGTCAGTCAGCCCTACGGCTGCAGCGTCAAGTACGCTTCCTGATCTGAGGTGTCGATCGAAGAAGAGCTCCCCGCGCGGGGAGCTCTTTTTTTTGCTGCGCGGTGGTAGCTATGCTGGCCGCGTGAACTGCATCGCCCATCTGGACATGGACGCGTTCTTTGCGTCGGTGGAGCTGCTGCGCCATCCGCAGTTGCGCGACGAAGCCGTGGTGATCGGTGGCAGGCGTGGCATCGCCGCGGGCGAGGGTGGCTTGGTCCGGCTACGCGACTATGCGGGCCGCGGTGTGGTGACCACGGCCACCTACCGGGCACGCGAGTTCGGCGTACGCTCGGGCCTCGGACTGATGCAGGCCGCGAGACTGTGCCCCGATGCCATCCTGCTGCCGGCCGATTTCGATGAATACCGGCGCTACTCGCGACTGTTCAAGAGCGTGATCGCCGAGCATGCCGAACACATCGAGAATCGCGGCATCGATGAGGTGTATTTCGATCTCGGCGCGGCGGCGGAATCGGCCGGCATTGCGCCGCGCGCCATGGCCGGGCGCATCCAGCAGGCCATTCGCGAGCGCACCGGACTCACCTGTTCGATCGGTATCGCGCCCAACAAGCTGCTGGCCAAGCTGGCCAGCGAGCTGGACAAGCCCAATGGCATTTCGTTGCTTGCGCCAGCGGACCTCGAGGCGCGGGTTTGGCCATTGGCCTGTCGCAAACTGAATGGCATCGGTCCCCGGTCCGCGCAGCGGCTGACGCAGCTGGGCATTGAGACGCTGGGCGATCTGGCGCGCCATGACCGGCAGGCGCTGCAGCAGCACTTCGGCCAGTCCCTGGGCGGCTGGTTGCACGATGCGGCCTGGGGACGCGATGACAGAGTGCTGGTCACCAGCAGCGAGCCGGTGTCGATGAGCCGCGAAACCACCTTCGAGCGCGATTTGCATGCAGTACGCGACCGCAATGAGCTGGGCCGCATATTCACGGCGCTGTGCACACAGCTGGCTGCCGATCTGCAGCGCAAGGGCTACTGTGGTCGCAACGTGGCCATCAAGCTGCGCTACGACGATTTCAGCACGGTGACGCGTGCAACGACGCTGCCGGCTTACATCGATGGCGCGACGGCGATACGTCGCGCCGCGGGCCTGTGTCTGCGGCGCGCACCATTGGGCCGCCGGCTGCGTCTGCTGGGCGTGCGGGTGGGAATTCTGCGACGCGGATTGCCGCCGGTTGCAGAGCCGGGCAGCCTGGAGCTGTTCTGAGACTGCGGCCGGCTTGACACTGCGTCCGGCCGCACGCGACAGTGCCGGCATGACGCCTGACGAACTGCGCCAGCGACTGGCGAACCTGCATCAGCAGCTCGACGCTGCACCACCGATGGATGAGGAATCGCGCCGCCTGCTGCGCACGCTGCGCGATGATATCGAGCGCGCGCTGGACCAGCCCGGCACCGAACTGGCCAGCGAACATCGCCATCGCTTCGAGGAAGCGGCGGCGCGCTTCGAGGCCGATCACCCGGCGCTGGCCGGGGTGCTGCGACAGTTCGTCGACGTGCTGGGCAAGGCGGGTCTGTAGCGGCCAGCGTTGCCCGCTGAGATGTCCGAAAACGGCTAGAACTGTCGAAGGTGCGTCCCTATAGTCCGCTCATGGACACGGACCCCAAAGGTTTCTACAAGGCGCTGGCGGCGCGCGACCGGCGCTTCGACGGGCTGTTCTTCGTCGGCGTCACTTCGACCGGCATCTATTGCCGGCCGATCTGCACGGCGAAGACGCCGAAGGTCGCCAACTGCCGCTTTTTCGCCAGTGCCCAGGCGGCCGAGCAGGCCCGCTTCCGTCCGTGCCTGCGCTGCCGTCCCGAACTTGCGCCGGGCAACGCACCGGTCGACGATTCGCAGCGCATTGCACAGCTCATCGTGCAGCGCCTGGAGGAAGGCGGCATCGAAAACGATGCCGGCCTCGAAGCCATCGCCGCTCAGTTCGAGCTGAGCTCGCGGCAGATCCGCCGCATCATCCGCAAGGAGCTCGGCGTCGCGCCCATCCAGCTCCTGCAGACGCGGCGTCTGCTGCTCGCCAAGCAACTGCTCACCGAGACGCGACTGCCCGTCACGCAGATCGCCTTTGCCAGCGGCTTCTCCAGCCTGCGGCGCTTCAACGATGCCTTCAATTCACGCTATCGCCTCGCGCCCACGCGGCTGCGCAAGGCAGCAGCGACAGACGACGGCGCGTTACCCGAGTCCGACACCTCGGTGCTGCAACTCACCTACCGGCCGCCCTATGACTGGCCGGGCACGCTGGCTTTCCTGAAGGCGCGCGAACTGCGGCGAGTCGAAAGCGTGAGCGATCAGGACTACGCCCGCACGGTGCGTCTCGGCGCGCATAGCGGCTGGATCCGGGTCACACACGCGGCGAAGCGACACGCCTTGCTGCTCGAATTCACACACGGCCTGCTGCCCGTGCTGCCGGCGCTGATCGGCCGTGTCCGTGACCTGTTCGATCTGAACGCGCAGCCGACGCAGATCGTAAAGCACCTTGGCCGCGATCCGCGGCTGGCGTCGTGGGTGAAGCGCACGCCCGGCCTGCGTGTGCCCGGCGCTTTTCACGGTTTCGAATTGGGGCTGCGCGCCATCCTTGGCCAGCAAATCACCGTGCAGGCTGCGACGACCCTGGCCTGCCGCCTGGCAGAAGCCTTCGGCGAGCCCATTGCCACACTACACGCCGGGCTCGACCGTCTGACGCCGTCGGCGGCGCGCATCGCGGACGCGAGCGTCGATGAGATCGCACGCCTGGGCGTAGTGAACGCCCGGGCCCGCAGCCTCATCGCGCTCGCACGCGCGCAGGTGAGCGGCGCACTGCTGCTGGACGGCGGTGCGCTGCCCGATCCCGACATCGCCGTGCAACGGCTCTGCGCACTCCCGGGCATCGGCCCCTGGACGGCTCACTACATCGCGCTGCGCGCGCTGCGCTGGCCGGACGCCTTCCCGCCCGGCGATGTGGTAGTGCGCAAACGTCTGGGTGGAATTGCCGCGAGTGAGATCGAGGCGCTGTCGCAGTCGTGGCGGCCGTGGCGCAGCTACGCCCTGCTGCACCTGTGGAGAAACCCCGTAACATCGGAGCACGATCATGCCAAACCGTCCCGCAAAACTGCTGCTCGACCGCTACCCGACGCCCATCGGTACCGCGCTGCTGGTCAGCGACGAAGCCGGGCGCCTGCGAGCGCTTGATTTCGACGACTACGAGGACCGCATGCGCAGGCTTCTGCGCCTGCACTATGGAGAGGTGTCATTGACCGACGGCGCCGCGCTGACGGCAGTGCGCGACAGCCTGCAGCGTTACTTCGCCGGTGAACTCGCCGCCGTGCGCGACATCGACTGGGCCACTGGCGGCACGGACTTCCAGCGTTCGGTATGGCACGCGTTGGTGGCGATACCGCACGGCCAGACGCGCGGCTACGGCGAACTCGCGCGCGGACTGGGTGTGCCCCAGGCGGCGCGCGCGGTAGGCTGGGCGAATGGCTCGAATCCCATTGCGATAGTAGTTCCCTGCCATCGCGTGATCGGTGCCAGTGGCAAGCTCACGGGCTATGCCGGCGGTCTGCAGCGCAAGGAATGGCTGCTGCGCCACGAAGGCGTGCAGCTGCGGGCCGCCCAGGCCTGACATGGCGCTCGGCGCAACGATCCACGTCTTCAGCGTTCGTCTGGCGCACGTCGATCGTGGCGTCTACGAGACGCTGGAACTGCGGCTCGCGCGCCATCCGTCCGAAACCGCCGAATACCTCGTCACGCGCCTGCTTGCCTACTGTCTGGAACACACCGAGGGAATCGCGTTCTCCAAGGGACTGTCCGATCCGGATGAACCCGCCATCCTGGTGCGCGACCTCACCGGCGCACTGCAGGCCTGGATCGAGGTTGGCACCCCGGAAGCCGCCCGCCTGCATAAAGCGAGCAAGACGGCGCCGCGTGTGGTGGTGTACCCGCACCGCGACATGCAGGCTTGGCTCGCGCGGCTTGACGGCGAACGCATCCATCGCGCGGAACAGATCGAGTTGCAATCGATCGACACCGGCCTGATCGAGGTGCTCGCCGCGCGACTGGAACGGCGCATGGACTTCGACCTCTCGGTGTCCGAGCACTCGCTGTACGTGTCGCTCGGCGAACACACCCTGACGGGCAATCTGGATTCGCGGCGGCTCGAGTGACGCTGCCGCTCAGGTCGTCGGTGTAGCGGGCGCCGCAGTCTCGGGCCTGGCGCGCACGAAGTACTTCTCCACGAACAGGAAGAACAACGGCACGAACAGCAGACCCAGCACGGTGGCTGTCAGCATGCCGCCGAACACGCCGGTACCGATGGCATGGCGGCCGGCCGCGCCGGCGCCAGTGCCCAGCATCAGTGGCAACACACCGAGCATGAAGGCCAGCGAGGTCATCAGGATGGGTCGCAGCCGGATGCGTACGGCCCGCAGCGTAGCTTCGATGAGACCGTGACCTTCCTCCATCAGCTTGGTAGCGAACTCCACGATCAGGATGGCGTTCTTCGCCGACAGGCCGATGGTGGTGATCAGGCCCACCTGGAAGTAGACGTCGTTCTCCAGCCCACGCAGCGCGGTGGCCAGCAGGGCGCCGAGCACGCCCAGCGGCACCACCAGCATCACCGAGAACGGTATCGACCAGCTTTCATACAGGGCTGCGAGACACAGGAACACGAACACCACCGACACCGCATACAGCAGCGGCGCCTGCGAACCGGCCAGCCGCTCCTGGTAGGAAACGCCGGACCAGTCGTAGCCGATGCCGGCCGGCATCTGCGTCATCAGCTTCTCCACCTCGGCCATGGCGTCGCCCGAGCTGTAACCCTCGGTTGGCACGCCGTTGATGCTCAGCGATGAAACGCCGTTGTAGCGCTGCAGACGCGGCGGGCCCACGGCCCATTCGCCGCTGGTGATGGAGGCCAGCGGCACCATCTCGTCATTCCGGTTGCGCACGTACCAGCCTTCGAGATCACCGGGCTGCATGCGATAGGGCGCGTCGGCCTGCATGTACACCTTCTTGACGCGACCCTTGTTGATGAAGTCATTGACGTAGGAGCCGCCCAGCGCGCTGGACAGGGTGTCGTTGATGTCGCCCAGGTCCAGGCCCAGCGCGGCGGCCTTGTTCAGGTCGACATTGATGCGGTACTCCGGTTCGATATCGGTACCCTGCGCGCGCACCTGCGATAGAACGGGGCTGGCTGCGGCCAGCTTCAGGAACTGGTCGCGGGCCTGCGTCAGGCCCTCGTAGCCGGCGCCGCCGAGATCCTGCAGCTCCAGGCTGAAGCCGCTGGTGTTGCCCAGACCGCGGATCGCCGGCGGATTGCGCACCATGAAATCGGCATCGCGTATGCCAGACAGCGTGCGCGGCAGCCGGTTCAGAAGAGCCTGCGCCGACTGGTCGGACGTACGGTCATCCCAGCTCTTCAACCGCACCCAGGCCTGCCCGGTTGCCTGACTGGGAGAGCCGAACATGCCCCTGCCGCTGATCGTCATCACGTGGCGATAAGCGCCTTTCTCGCTTTCAAGAAGCGATGCCATCTGTGCCAGCACGGTGTTGGTACGCTCCTGTGTGGAGCCCGGCGGCAATTGAACCGACACATTCACGTTGCCCTGGTCTTCGTCGGGCAGAAAGGAGGTGGGCAGCCACCACAGCAGCCCCCCGACCGCCATGACCAGCAGTGCATAAACGGCGAAGCCGCGACCCAGATGCCCGAGCAGGCGGCCGACGGTTTTCTGGTAGTACAGCGTGGCCTTCTGCAGGCGCTCGTTGAACCAGCGGAAGAAGAGCGTCAGCAGTCCGCGGCGCCGGCCATGGACCTCCGAATCGGGCGCCTTGAGGAGGGTGGCGCACAGCGCCGGTGTCAGCACCAGCGCAACCAGCACCGACAGGGCCATTGCCGAGGCGATGGTGATCGAGAACTGACGGTAGATGGCGCCGGTGGAGCCGCCGAAGAAGGCCATGGGCACGAACACCGCCGCCAGCACCAGCGCAATGCCCAGCAGCGCACCGGTAATCTGGTCCATCGACTTGCGTGTCGCCTCCAGCGGCGACAGCTGTTCCTCGTGCATCAGGCGTTCGACGTTCTCGACCACGACGATGGCGTCATCGACCAGCAGGCCGATGGCCAGCACCATTGCAAACAGGGTCAACGTGTTGATCGAGTAACCGAACGCGTACAGCACGCCGAAGGTGCCCAGCAGTACCACCGGCACGGCGATGGCCGGAATCAGCGTGGCGCGCCAGCTGCCGAGGAACAGGTACATGATCAGCACTACCAGTGCGATGGCCTCGGCCAGCGTCACCACCACTTCCTCGATCGAAGAGCGGATGAACTGTGCGTTGTCGACGCTGGATACCCACTTCAGGCCGGTGGGGAAGAACTTTTCCAGTTCGGTGACCCGGTTCAGCACGGCCTCGGCGGTTTGCAGTGCGTTGGCGCCGGAGGCCAGCTGCACGCCCATGCCCACCGAAGGCTTGCCGTCCACCCAGCCGATGGTGTCGTAGCTTTCGCTGCCCACCTCGATGCGCGCCACGTCATTGATGGTGACCGAGGAGCCGTCCTCGTTGACACGCAGCACGATGTCGCGGAACTGCTGCGGAGTCCGCAGGCGGCCCTGCGCGGTGATGGTGGCGGTAATGGGCTGGCCCTGGATGGCCGGCAGGTCGCCGAGTCTGCCGGTGGCGATCTGCGCATTCTGGGCCAGGATGGCAGTGCGCACGTCGGATGGCATCAGCTTGTACTGATTCAGCTTGTACGGGTCCAGCCAGATGCGCATGGCGTTCTGCGAACCGAACACGTTTGCGCTGCCGACGCCGTTGATGCGACCGACCGCGTCGCCGACCACCGTGGCGACATAGTCCGATATTTCGGTGCGCGTCATGTTGCCGTCTTCGACGTAGAACGCCAGCACCAGCACCCAGCCGCCGGTGGACTTCACCACGTTGACGCCCTGCGCCTGCACCGGCTGCGGCAATGAGCGCAACGCCTGCTGCAGCTTGTTCTGCACCTGCACCTGCGCGATGTCCGGGTTGGTGCCGGTCTCGAAAGTCAGCGACACGCTGCCGCTGCCCTGCGAGCTGCTGCCGGACAGGTACACCAGGTGGTCGATGCCCTTCATCGCCTGCTCGATGACCTGCGTCACCGACTGTTCGATGGCCTCCGGGGATGCGCCCGGATAATTGGCGTTCACCGAGACCTGGGTGGGCGCAATCTCCGGATATTGTTCGATCGGCAGGCCGAACATCGCAAAGATGCCGGCCATCATGATGATGATGGCGATGACCCAGGCGAAGATTGGCCGGTCGATGAAGAAGCGTGACATGGGTTTACCTCAAGGGGCGCTGGCAGTGGCGCCGGCGCTGGCAGTGACCGGCACCGTTTTCACCGTGTCGCCAACCCTGACCTTCTGGGTGCCCTCGACGATCAGCTGTTCGCCGGGGCTCAGTCCCGAGGTCACCAGCCACGAGTCGCCGATCACATTGGCGGTGGTCAGCAGGCGCTGACCCACCTTGTTCCCGCCATCGACGACCAGCACGAAAGGATCGCCGTTGTCGTTGCGCTGGACTATGCGCTGCGGCACCAGGATGGCGTGGTCCGATACGCCCTGTTCCAGCACGGCGCGCACATACATGCCGGGCAGCAGCTGACCCCGGGGGTTCGGCATCACCGCGCGCAGCGTGATGGCGCCGGTGGTTTCGCTGACGGTGACGCCGGTGAATTCCAGCGTGCCCTCGAGCGGGTACTCGCTGCCATCCTGCATGCGCAGTTTCACGCGCGCCTTGTTGCTCCGGTCGCTCTTCAGGGTGCCGCTGTCGAACTGCTGGCGCAGGCGCATCACCTCGGTGCTCGATTGCACCAGGTCGATGTACATGGGGTCGAGCTGCTGGATCATGGTCAGCGGTTCGGTCTGGTTGGTGGTGACCAGCGCGCCTTCGGTGAAGTCCGAGGTGGCGATGCGGCCCGAGATCGGCGCCGCGATGGTGGTGTAGCCGAGGTTGATGGTGGCACCCTTCAGCGCTGCACGCGCCGTGGCCAGATCGGCCTCGGCCTGCCTGAGGTTTGCAATCATATCGTCGCGATCCTGCTGGCTGACGGCGCCCGACTCGGCCAGCTTCAGGATGCGCTCGTTGCGCAGCCGCGCGGTCAGCGCATTGGCCTCGGCCTTGGCCACCGCCGCGGCAGCACTTTCATGTGCGGCCTGCCAGGTGCCGGGGTCGATCCGGTACAGCGGCTGGCCGGCACGCACATTGGCGCCTTCTTCGAACAGCCGCTTCTGGATGATGCCGCTGATTTGCGGTCTGACCTGCGCGATGCGGAAGGCCACGGTGCGTCCGGGCAGTTCGGTGGTCAGTGCCGCGCGCTCGGTGCGGACCGCCATGATGCCCACCTCGACCGGGCCACCCTGTCCGCCCCGACCTCCCGGGCCACCGGGACCGCCGGGGCCACCCTGAGTCGTCGGCGCTGAGCCGCCACAGGCAGACAGGAACAGGGACAGGGTGGCGAACAGGGGCAGGCCAGCGCGCATGCATCCTCCGTGAGGAATGGGGGAAGAGTAGTTTCACTCCCCGAATGACCACATATATGAAGAAAGGTAAAGAATACGACCTGTTTTTTTACCGGAGCTTCAGCCCACCGGCCAGTTGCGCAGCCCCCCGACCAGATGTCCGGGTTCGGCTACGCCGTGCTGGCCGGCAATGGCGCAGGCCTGCAGGCTGCGCACGCCGGACTGACAGATGAATACCGGCTGGCGACCGGCCAGCTCGGGCAGCCGTTCCGGCAGCTGATCCAGCGGAATATTCAGGGCCTGATCCAGGTGCTGGAGCGCGAACTCCCGCGGTTCGCGTACATCGACCAGCACCAGGCCGTTGGTGCTGGGGCCGTCGCGCAAGGCGTCGCGAAGATCGGCGGCGGACCAGTGTCGTACGCCGGGCATCGCGGCCGCTGGCGATGGGGCGGGGTCGTGCAGGGCGGTGATGCGGGGCCGATCCCCGCACACCGCGCAGTCGGTGCGCCGCTGGAAGCGGAATTCGCGAAAGCGCAGCTCCAGCGCGTCGTAGGTCAGCAGTCGTCCAATCAGAAGCACACCGATGCCGGTGATCAGTTTGATGGCCTCGGTGGCCTGGATGCTGCCGAGCACGCCGGGCAGCACGCCCAGCACGCCGGCTTCGGCGCAATTGGGTACCACACCCTCGGCCGGATCGCTGAACAGGCAGCGATAGCAGGGCCCCTGTCCGGGCACATAGGTCATGGCCTGGCCTTCGAAGCGGTGAATGGCCGCCGATACCAGCGGCTTGCGCAGCAGCACGCAGGCGTCGTTGACCAGGTAACGGGTACCGAGCCGATCGCTGCCGTCGAGCACCAGATCATGGCTTCCGATAA
This sequence comes from Gammaproteobacteria bacterium, assembly GCA_020029535.1. GTDB lineage: Bacteria > Pseudomonadota > Gammaproteobacteria > Steroidobacterales > Steroidobacteraceae > FEN-1191. The sequence goes on from JAIBJM010000001.1 coordinate 27,675, forward strand.
GGGATGCGGCGTTGGCGGCGCACAGTTCTTCGGCGTGTGCGGTTACCTCGATGCCGGGGTTCAGTTCCAGCAGTCGCCGGCGCGCCAGCAACGCCTTGGACTGGCCGAGGTCATCCGTGCCGAACAGCACCTGGCGTTGCAGGTTGGACAGCTCGACCACATCGTGATCGACGACGCCGATATGGCCGACGCCGGCGGCCGCCAGATACAGCGCGGCCGGTGAACCCAGTCCGCCGGCGCCGACGATCAGCACCCGGGCAGCGCGCAGCCGCTGCTGGCCACGTTCACCGATTTCGGGCAGCAGCAGATGGCGGCTGTAGCGTGCGGTTTCCTGCGGATCCAGCGTCATGCGCTCAAGGTAGCGCGACCCGTGTATCTCCGTGCAAGTCGTTGAATTGCAAAGCAGCAAGACGCGCGTACAAGCCGCCGGCCGCGATCAACTGCGAGTGATTTCCTTCGGCGACGATACGGCCCTGATCCATCACCACGATGCGTTTGAGCCGCTGCACGGTGGCCAGCCGGTGCACCACCACCAGCGTGGTGCGGCCGCGGCCGCTGTTGCCGGCCATCAGGTTGTTCAGGCCCTGCTGCACCAGCCGTTCGTTTTCGGCATCCAGCGCACTGGTGGCTTCGTCCAGCAGCAGCAGCGGCGCATCGCGCAGGATGGCGCGCGCGATGGCAATGCGCTGACGCTGTCCGCCGGACAGCGTGACGCCGCGTTCACCCAGCAGCGTGCCGAAGCCATCGGGCAGACGTTCGATGAATTCATCGGCCGCGGCCGCGCTGGCCGCGGCGTGCAGTTCGGCATCGCTGGCATCAGGCCGGCCGTAGCGGATGTTGTCGGCCACGCTGCCGGCGAAAATCACCGGGTCCTGGCTGACCACTGCTATCTGCGAACGCAGTGCCACCGGATCGAGCTGCGCGATGTCAATGCCATCGAAGCGGATCACGCCTGCCGTGGGATCGAAGAAGCGCAGCAGCAGCTGGAACATCGTGGACTTGCCGGCGCCCGATGGGCCAACCAGCGCCACCGCTTCGCCGGGCGCGATCTGCAATGACACGCCGGCCAGTGCCGCGTGATCCGGCCGCGTCGGGTAGTGGAAGCGCACCGCGTCGAAGGCAATGCGGCCCTGCGCAGGCGTGGGCAGCGACACCGGCTTCGCCGGCGCGCGAATGTCAGGTTCGGTGGACAGTATCTCGAGCAGTCTTTCGGTGGCGCCGGCCGCGCGCTGCACTTCGCCCCACAGTTCGCTCAGCGCGCCGACCGAGCTGACCAGCAGCACGGCATAGATGATGAACTGGCTCAGCTGCCCGCCGGTCATGCGCATCGCCAGCACGTCCAGCGCTCCGATCCACAGCACGCCGACGATGCAGGCGCCCACCACCATGAATACCACCGCCGTCATCCATGCGCGCATGCGCGTGCGGCGGATGCCGACATGGAACGATTCTTCAACGGCGGCGCCAAAATGGCGGCGATCGGCCTCCTCGTGCGTGTAGGCCTGCACGGTCTGCATGGCGCCGATGGTTTCGCCGGCCAGCGCCGAGGTTTCCGCAATGCGATCCTGGGAGAGGCGCGACAGGCCGCGCACGCGCCGGCCCATCAATATGACCAGGACCAGCACTGCGGGCACGCCGACAAAGGTCAGCCCCGTCAGCTTCAGGCTGGTCACGGCCATCATCACCAGCGCACCCAGTACCATCACCAGACTGCGCAGCGCAAACGAAGCCGAGGAACCCACGACGGTCTGCACCAGCGTGGTATCCGCGGTCAGCCGGGACAGCACCTCGCCGGTGCGCGTGGTTTCAAAAAAGGCAGGCGACAGCGACAGGATGTGGCTGTATACGCGAGTGCGCACGTCGGCCACCACCCGCTCGCCGATCCAGGTCACCACGTAGTAACGCGCGGCTGACGCCATGCCAATGAAACCGGTGACGCCCAGCAGCCCGAGGAAGTAGGGGCCGATGTTGCCGGCAGTGGCGGTGGAAAAGCCGCGATCGATGACCAGGCGCACCGCAGTGGGCAACACCAGCGTCGCACCCGAAGCCAGGGCCAGCGCAACCAGGGCGGCGACGATGGCCCACCGGTGCGGTATCAGAAAAGGAGCCAGCGCGGCCAGCGGGCGCAGATTGCGTGAGGCTGGGCGTCGCGACTCGGTCGAGAACGGGGGCGGCATATTGCGGCTCAGCCTGCAGGGCCGCGATATTCGCAGCCGCTGTTGCAGGTTTCATGCACCACGATGCGCGACAGTCCCGGCAGCTGTGGTTCCAGCCGGTCCCAGATCCACATGGCCAGCTGCTCGCTGGTGGGGTTCTCGAGACCCGGAATGTCATTCAGATAGCGATGGTCGAGCTGCTCATGCACCGACTGCGCGGCCTGCTTGATGTCAGCGAAGTCCCGTACCCAGCCGGTGGCCGGTTGCACCGGTCCGCCCACGTACACCGAGATGCGGAATGAATGTCCATGCAGCTGCGCGCACTTGTGCCCGGCGGGCACCTGCGGCAGCCGGTGCGCAGCCTCAATCCGGAATTCTTTGAAAATTTCCATTGGGGTATCTTACGCGCCCGGATCGCGGTCCTCATGAAGGAGATGTCAGATGGCCATTTCAATGTATGACGCTTCGGTGCTGGCATTTCAGCGCGGGCTGACCAATCTGGAGCACATACTGGACAAGGCAGCGGCCGATGCCACGCAGCGGCGCATCGATCCGCAGGTGTTGCTGGTCGCGCGTCTGGCACCGGACATGTTGCCGCTGGCCCGGCAGGTGCAGATTGCCGCCGACCATGCCAAGAACGCCGCTGGCCGACTGGCCGGGCTTGCGCCGCCGAAGTTCGAAGACAACGAGACGGATTTCATGCAGCTCAAGCAGCGGCTGGCCAGAACCCGCGACTATCTGGCGACGATCCAGCCGGCGCAGCTGGATGGCTCGGAGCAGCGCGACATTGTGCTGCAGTTCCCCGGCGTCGAGCTGAAGTTCAAGGGCCTGGACTATCTGCTGGGCTTCGCTGTTCCGAACTTCTATTTCCACTCCACCACGGCCTACGACATCCTGCGCCACAACGGCGTGTCGCTGAGCAAGGTGGATTTCATCAGTGCCGGGAAGCGCTAGAGACTGGCATGGCCCGTGCTTGGTCAATGCCCATGGCATTTCTGCAGTCGCATGACGCCGCCAGCAAGAACCAGCCGCTGATCGAGAACATCCGGCTGCTGGGTCGCATCCTCGGCGATGTGATCCGCGAGCAGGAGGGCGACGCCGCCTTCGCGCTGATCGAAAAAGTGCGCCGGCTGTCGGTGCAGTACCGGCTCAAGCATCGCGCGGCGGCTGGTCGCGCGCTGAGTCGGCTGCTGAAGGGCCTGAGCGATGACCAGACCGTCAACGTGATCCGCGCCTTCAGCTATTTCTCGCACCTGGCCAACATCGCCGAGGACCGTCAGTACGTGCGGCGGCGCGTGCACCACGAACGGCAAGGCCACACCCAGCCTGGATCGCTGGATCACACTTTCACCCGTCTGCGGCGCGCCGGGATCGGCGCCGCAGGGATTGCTGCTGCGTTGGCCGAGGCGCATGTCTCGCCGGTGCTGACCGCTCATCCCACCGAGGTGCAGCGCAAGAGCATTCTCGATGCCGGACGCACCATCGCCGACCTGATCGGCGCACGCGATGAGATGTCGGGCGAGCGCGAGCTGGCCGCCAATGAAGCGACCATCCGCGGTCTGGTGGCGCAGCTGTGGCAGACACGCATGTTGCGTTTTGCGCGTCTGACCGTGGCCGACGAAATAGAGAACGCGCTGTCGTACTACCACAGCACCTTCCTGCGCCAGATACCAAAGCTGTACGAGGAGATGGAAGCTGCACTGGATGGCCGACCCATCGCACCCTTCCTGCGCATGGGGCACTGGATCGGTGGCGATCGCGACGGCAACCCCAATGTTACCGGCGACACGCTGCAGCTGGCGCTGAGCCGCCAGAGCGAAACCGCGCTGCGTTTCTATCTGACCGAGGTGCATCACCTCGGCGCGGAACTGTCGTTATCGACGATGCTGGTCAAGGTGACGCCGCAGCTGCTGGCGCTGGCCGAACGGAGCGGCGACAGCAACCCGCATCGCGCCGACGAACCCTATCGCCGCGCATTGATCGGCATGTATGGGCGACTGGCGGCCGCCTTGCAGTCGCTGACCGGCACCGAGGCGCTGCGTCATGCGGTGGCGCCCGGCGCACCCTATGCCGATGCGCAGGCGTTGCTGGCCGACCTGCAGGTCGTCGCCGACTCGCTGCGCGGTCATCACGCCGAGGCCATGATCGGCCTGCGGCTGGGGCCGCTGATGCGCGCGGTGCAGGTGTTCGGTTTCCATCTGGCCACCGTCGATCTGCGCCAGAGTTCGGATGTGCACGAGGCGGTGGTCACCGAACTGTTGCGGGTGGCCGAAGTGCAGGCCGACTATGCCTCGCTCGGCGAGACGCAACGCTGCGAACTGTTGCTCCGGCTGCTCAACGATGCGCGGCCGCTGCGCGTGCCATCGGCGGGCTACAGCGATCTGCTGCGTTCCGAACTGAAGGTGTTCGAGACCGCCTGCGAATGGCTGGCCCGGCTCGGGCCCGACGCGCTGCGCCACTACATCATCTCGCACACCGAGCAGGTCAGCGATCTGCTGGAAGTGCTGCTGCTGCAGAAGGAGTGCGGACTGCTGCGCGGTACGCTGAAAGCGCACGGGCATGCTGCGCTGATCGTGGTGCCGCTGTTCGAGACCATCGATGACCTGCGCAATGCGGCGCGCATCATGGGCGAGTACTGCCGGCTGCCGGGTATCGGTGCGCTGCTGATGCGCAGCGGTGGCACGCAGGAAATCATGCTGGGTTACAGCGACAGCAACAAGGATGGCGGCTTCTTCACCAGCAACTGGGAGCTGTATCGCGCCGAGATTGAACTGGTGAAGCTGTTCGACCAGTTGGCGAAAAACCCCGGCCTGCGTCTGCGTCTGTTCCATGGTCGCGGCGGCACCGTGGGCCGCGGCGGCGGTCCCAGCTATGCAGCCATCCTGGCGCAGCCGCCGGGCACGGTGCGCGGCCAGATCAGGCTTACCGAACAGGGCGAGGTCATCGCCTCCAAGTATGCGCATCCGGACATCGGCCGCCGCAATCTCGAGACGCTGGTGGCGGCCACGCTGGAGGCCACGCTGCTGAAGACCACGCGCCGCGCGCCGCGTGCCTTCCTCGACATGGCCAGCGAACTGTCGCAGGCCAGCTTCGCGGCCTATCGCGGGCTGGTCTACGAGACACCGGGCTTCACCGATTACTTCTACGACACCACGCCGATCCGCGAGATCGCGCAGCTGAATATCGGTTCGCGTCCGGCCTCGCGCAAGGCCAGCCGCCGCATCGAGGATCTGCGCGCCATTCCATGGAGTTTCTCGTGGGGCCAGTGCCGGGTGGCATTGCCGGGCTGGTATGGCTTTGGTGCGGCAGTGGCGGCGGTGCTGCACGGCAAGCCGGCCGAGCGCGCCGCGCAACTGTCGCTGCTGCAACGCATGTATCGCGAATGGCCATTTTTCCGCACGCTGCTGTCCAACCTCGACATGGTGCTGGCCAAGAGCGATCTGGGCCTTGCGCAGCGCTATGTCGAGCTGGTGCAGGATCGCAAATCCGGCCGGCAGATTTTCGCGGCCATCGGTGCCGAGTGGCGCCGCGCGCAACGGGCACTGATATGGATTACCGGCGAGGAGCAGCGGCTGGCGTCCAATCCGGCGCTGGCGCGTTCGATCGAGCACCGCTTCCCCTACATCGATCCGCTGAACCACCTGCAGGTGGAACTGATGCGCCGCATCCGCAGACGCGCACCGGACTCGGCCGGCCTTGCGCAGGTACATACCGGCATTCACCTGTCGATCAACGGCGTGGCGGCGGGCCTGCGCAACACCGGGTAGGAATCCGCGGGCGCTGGCGCGGGCCACAGCAGCCTCGTAGTATCTCGCCCGGTCCGGGCTTGGCCCGTCTGGCCGCAACAACAGCGATTCCGTGGGGACTTTATGACTGCTTCGACAGCCGCCGACAGGCGCGGCCTGAATCTTCTGCTGCTGCTGTTCATCGGCAGTGGCTGCGCGGCGCTGATCTATGAAGTGGTGTGGTATCAGTCGCTGGCGCTGATCATCGGCAGCAATGCGGTGTCGATGGCCGTGGTGCTGGGCACCTACATGGGCGGCATGGGCCTGGGCAGTCTGCTGTTCCTGCGCTGGCGCGGCCGCTTCGGCCATCCACTGCGCATCTATGCGCAGCTGGAACTGGTGGTCGCCGTGTTCGGCCTGCTGGTGTTGTACGTGTTGCCCTGGGCCGGCGGCCTGTATACGGCGATCGGTGGCCCGGGGTTCACCGGTGTGCTGATGCGGGGCTTGTTCTGCGCGCTGTTCCTGCTGTTGCCCACCATGGCCATGGGCGCCACGCTGCCGGCCGCGGCCAGCTGGCTGCGCGCCACACCTGAAGGCGTGAGCCGCATCGGTCTGTACTACTCCGCCAACATTCTCGGCGGCGTGGCCGGTTGCCTGCTGTCGGGCTTCTATCTGCTGCGCGTGCACGACAATGCCACCGCCAGCCATGTCGCGGTGGCGCTCAATGTGCTGGTGGCCGTTGCAGCCTGGCTGATCGCCGGACGCTCGACGCTGCGCACCACCTCCGACGAAGCGGCCAGTGCTGCCGCCAATACCGTGGTGGTCAACGACAAGTCGCTGCTGGGTGGTCATCGCGCGGTGTACATCGCCATCGGCATCTCCGGCGCCTGCGCGCTGGGCGCGCAGGTGGTGTGGACCCGCAATCTGGCCTTGCTGCTCGGCGGCACGGTGTACACCTTCGCGCTGATCCTGGCGGCGGTGCTGGTGGGTCTGGCCATTGGCAGCACGCTTGGTGCCGTTGCTGCACGCAACAGTACGCAGCCGCGCCGTGCGCTGGCGATCTGCCAGCTGCTGGTGGTGTTCGGTCTGGGCTGGGCGGCGTGGTCGATCACCGATGACATGCCGAACTGGCCGATCGATCCGCGGCTGGCGCCGTCGCCCTGGTATCTGTTCCAGCTCGATTTCCTGCGCTGCCTGTACGCCGTGCTGCCGGCCTCGATTGCCTGGGGCGCCGCCTTCCCGCTGGCCATCGCCGCTGTGGCTGACGGCAGCGACAACAGCGGCGCCGCGGTGGCACGCGTCTATGCCGCCAATACTGCAGGTGCCGTGCTGGGCGCGCTGCTTTCCAGCCTGCTGCTGATCGCCTGGATCGGCACGCAGCAGACACAGCGTCTGATGATTGCGCTGGCGCTGCTGGCAGTCGTGCTGCTGCTGGTGATACCGGTGCGTTCACGCGCTGAGGCCGCGCGACCGGCGTATGCCGTGCCCTTGCTGGTGCTGGGCGTGGTGCTGACGGGGTTCGCCTTCAGCATCGTGCACAAGGTGCCGGGCGTGCTGGCGGGTTACGGACGCTGGTCCGCCAGCTGGTTGAAGAACCACGGTGAATTCATTTTCATCGGCGAGGGACTGAACTCGACGATGGCGGTGTCGCAGATGTCCGATGGCACCCGCAACTATCACAATGCCGGCAAGGTGCAGGCCTCCAGCATGCTGGAAGACATGCGGCTGCAGCGCATGCTGGGTCACATGACCACGCTGCTGGCACGCGATCCGAAGCATGTGCTGGTGATCGGCTGCGGCGCGGGCGTCACCGCCGGCGCGGTCAGCATCAGCCCGGCGGTGCAGACCGAAACCATTGCCGAGATCGAGCGGCTGGTGCCGCAGGTGGTCAGCACCTACTTCAGCAATGAGAACCACGGCGTCATCCAGAATCCGAAGGTGACGGTGCGCGTCGACGATGCGCGCCACTTCCTGATGACCACCGACCGGAAGTTCGACGCCATCACCGCCGATCCTTTCGACACCTGGGTCAAGGGCGCGGCGACGCTCAACACCGTCGAGTTCTATCAGGTGATGAAGCAGCATCTGAATCCGGGCGGCGTGGTCACGGCGTGGATCCCGTTCTACGAGACCACCCACGAGGCGATCAAGAGCGAGATCGCCACCTTCGCCAGCGTGTTTCCGCATGTGATCATCTTCGGCAACATCGCCGGCGGCCAGGGTTATGACGGCGTGATGGTGGGTTCGATGGAGCCCATCAGCATCAATCTCAGCGAGATTGCCGCGAAATTGCGGCGTCCGGAATATCTGCCGGTGCTGCAGTCGCTGAGCGCAGTGAACTATGGCTCGATGCACGAGTTGTTCGGTACCTTCGCCGCTACCGGCGCACAGCTGAAGCAATGGCTGGCCGGCGCGCAGATCAATCGCGATCGCAACCTGCGCCTGCAGTATCTGGCCGGCCTCGGCGTCAATACCTACGATCAGTCCGGCATTTATTCCGAGATCCAGCGCAGCGGTTCATGGCCGGAACAGGTGTTCAGCGGCGATCCGGAATATCTGGAGCCGTTGCGTCAGCGAGTGCAGTTCTGGCGCTGATGGCATGGCCAGGCCAGTCCGCGATTTTGTGGTTCGTCAGCTGCTGCCCCCGATGGCGCTGCAGGTCTACCGTGGCCTGGCGCGCAGCTGGCGCTATGTAGTCCACAACGGGCATCACCTGACCGATCCGCCGCGCAACGGCCAGCAGATCATCGGCTCCTTCCTGCATGCACGCTGCTTCCAGATGCTGCATTTTTTCAGCCTGCCTGAGCGTGGTCCGTACATCCTGATGTGTTCGCCCAGCCGCGATGGCGATGCCATGGCCTATCTGCAGCACAAGCTGGGTTTTCGCGTGGCGCGCGGCTCCTCGGGCAGCGGCGGCGCCAAAGGCCTGGTCACGTTGATCAAGGCGCTGCGCGAGCAGCAGACACTGAATGCCGCGCTGTCGGTGGATGGTTCACGCGGTCCACGCGGCGTGGCGCAGGCCGGCGCCCTGCTGTTGGCGCAGAAAGTGGGCGGCGTAGTGGTGCCTTTCGCCTCTTCGGCGCGCCACTGCTGGGTGTATGCGCGTTCCTGGGATCGCACCGCCATACCGCGACCCTTCAGCGAAGTTCATGTCGGCTTCGGCGCGCCCATAGCGGTGCCGCGCGGCATCGACGATGTGGGCATGGAAGCGCTACGGCTGCAGCTGGAACAATCGATGCTGGCCGTGCATGCCGAACTCGATCGGCTGAGCGGATTCCGCGACAGCGAGCCATTGCAGGTGCCCCCGCCTCGTGTATGATCGCGGCCGAGTTTGTCGAATGCGCGGCGTCGGTCCGCGCGCCGAGGTTCAAACCTCGTCCCGTTCGGGACCTGTTCGCCCCTCCTGCAATCTCCAGTGCATCAATCATTCGCCCGTACCGACAGCGCGTGCGCTCCGGGCATTTTGGAGTATTTATTGTTCAAGCAATTCAATCTGCATGACGCGCTGCTGCGCGCCGTCCACGAAGCCGGCTATGACTCGCCGACGCCCATCCAGCAGCAGGCCATTCCGGCTGTGCTCAGCGGCCGCGATCTGCTGGCCGCCGCCCAGACCGGCACCGGCAAGACCGCCGCATTCGGTCTGCCGCTGCTGCACAAGCTGCATGCGCAGCTGCCTCTGCCGCAGGACGCGCGCGCGCCACGCGCGCTGATCCTGGTGCCCACCCGCGAACTGGCAGCGCAGGTCGAGGAGTCGGTACGTGGTTTCGGCCGTCATCTGGCGCAGAAGTCACTGCTGATCTTTGGCGGCGTCAGCCCCAAGCCGCAGCTGGAAGCGCTGCGACGCGGCTGTGACCTGATCATTGCCACGCCGGGCCGGCTGCTCGATCACTTGCAGGGGCGTGCCGTCGACCTGTCGCGCATCGAGACGCTGGTGCTCGATGAGGCCGACCGTATGCTGGACATGGGCTTCATCCGCGCCATTCGCAAGATCATCGCGGCGCTGCCGTCCAGGCGGCAGAACCTGCTGTTCTCGGCGACTTTTTCCGGTGAAATCCGCGAGCTGGCGCGCTCGCTGCTGCGCGATCCGCTCAGCATCGACGTGGCGCCGCGCAATACGCCGACCGAGCTGGTCGATCATCGCGTTTATCACGTCGAGTCCGCCGACAAGCAGCAACTGCTGTCCCGTCTGCTGGGCTCCGACAGCGGCCGGCAGAGTCTGGTGTTTACACGTACCAAGCATGGCGCCAACCGTCTGGCCCAGCGTCTGGAGCGCGACGGCATCCGCTGCGCGGCCATTCATGGCAACAAGTCGCAGGGTGCGCGCACCCGTGCGCTCAGCGACTTCAAGGACGGACGCATCCAGGTGCTGGTGGCCACCGACATCGCCGCACGCGGCATCGACATCATCGAGCTGCCGCATGTGGTCAATTTCGAGCTGCCGCATGTGCCCGAGGACTATGTGCACCGCATCGGCCGCACCGGACGGGCCGGCTGCGCGGGCGAGGCGGTGTCGCTGGTGAGTCGCGAAGAGCGCGACCGTCTGCGGGCCATCGAGAGGATGCTGGGGCGCCCCATTCCAGTGGCGGCCTGAGCGCTGGTCAGCGGTGACGGGTTAGGCTAAGCTTTGATGAGATTTATTCTCATTTAAGAGCGAGCCTCGATGACCACCGCTGATTCGCCCTCCGCAGCTGGCCAGATCCCGTTGGCGGATCTGCGCAAGGGCATGCGTGGCCTCGTCACTGCGGTTGTCGATGACGATACCGCGCAGATCGGCGACACGGCGGGTTCCACTGTGGCGCGGCGCCTGCGCGAGATCGGGTTCGTTCCCGGCGAGCCGGTCGAGGTCATCGAAGAGGTGTGGCCGGGCGGCGATCCGATGGCAGTGCGCATCGGCGCCACCATCTTCGCGCTGCGTCGCCGCGAGGCCCGCGCAGTGCTGGTGCAAATGCAGATGGATAAGCCATGACGCGCTTTCCACCGCCTGCCCGGACCTGTCGTGCCGCATTGGTGGGCGTGCCCAACTGCGGCAAGACCGCGCTGTTCAATCGCCTGACCGGCAGCCACCAGAAGGTGGCCAATTACCCGGGCGTCACCGTCGAGCGCAAGGAAGGCATATTCATCGGCCCTGCCCAGCATTGCCTGTATCAATTGCTGGATCTGCCAGGCACTTACAGCCTGGTGCCGACCACACTGGATGAAGCCGTCACACGCGATGTGATCGCGGGTCGTTTGCAGGGCGAGGCGACGCCGGAATTGATTGTCTGCGTGGTCGATGCGACGAATCTGCGGTTGTCGTTGCGTCTGGTGCTGGAACTGAAGGCGCTGGGGCGGCCGATGATCGTGGCGCTGAACATGAGCGATCTGGCCGAACAGCGTGGCTACAAACTGGATCGCCAGCGCCTGGCCGCGGAACTGGCATTGCCGGTGGTGGATACCGTCGCCGTGCGCGCCGGCGGCGAAGCGGCCTTGCTGGCGGCCATCGATGCCCACAGCAATGCGACGGCGTCGGCCGCGGTGCCCGCAGTGCTGGTGCCGCCAGGACCAGAGCAGGTCGAGGCCACGCAGCGCGAATCGCGGCGCATCCTCGATGCGGCCGGTTACGTGGTGCCGCTGCGTACGCGTGCGCTGCAGCGGCTCGATGCCATCGTGATGAATCCGCTGTTCGGTCCGCTGCTGCTGGCCACGCTGCTGTTCCTGATGTTCCAGGCCGTGTTCAGCTGGGCGGCGGCGCCGATGGACTGGATCGCGGCCGGTATCGGTGCGCTGGGCGGCCTGGTGCAGAGCGCGCTGCCGGCCGGTCCGTTGCAAAGTCTGCTGGTCGATGGGGTGTTGGCCGGCGCTTCCGCCGTGCTGATCTTCCTGCCGCAGATCCTGATCCTGTTCGCCTTCATCCTGATTCTTGAAGACAGCGGCTATCTGCCGCGCGCTGCGTTTCTGCTTGACCGGCTGATGGGCAGCATCGGTCTGTCGGGGCGTTCCTTCATTCCGCTGCTGTCGTCATTTGCCTGTGCCATTCCCGGCATCATGGCCACGCGCACCATTCCGAATCTGCGCAATCGTATCACCACCATCATGCTGGCGCCGCTGATGACCTGTTCGGCGCGCCTGCCGGTGTACGCATTGCTGATCGGCGCCTTCATACCCGCGCAGCAGGTGGGCTGGTTCAATCTGCAGGGACTGGTGCTGTTCGCGCTGTACGTCGCCGGCGTGCTGGGCGCGGTGCTGGTGGCGCTGGCGCTGAAACTGGGTTCGCGCAAGGCGCACTACCATCCGTTGCTGATGGAACTGCCCGAGTATCACTGGCCCAACCTGCGCAATCTGTGGATCGGCCTGTGGGAACGCACGCGCATCTTCCTGACGCGCGTCGGCACCATCATCCTGGCGCTGACAGTGCTGCTGTGGTTCCTGGCCAGCTATCCGGCGCCGCCGCCGGGCGCCGCCGGTCCGGCCATCCACTACAGCTTCGCCGGCATGATCGGCAATGCTTTGCAGAATGTGTTCGCGCCGCTGGGCTTCAACTGGCAGATCAGTGTGGCGCTGGTGCCGGGACTGGCAGCACGCGAAGTGGCGGTGGCCGCGCTGGGCACCGTGTATGCGCTGTCGTCCGGAGCGGACGATGTGAGCGCGGCGCTGGGGCCGATGATCGCGGGCAGCTGGAGTCTGGCCACGGCGCTGTCGCTGCTGGCCTGGTATGTATTCGCGCCGCAATGCCTGTCGACGCTGGTGACGGTGCGGCGTGAAACCAATTCGTGGCGCTACCCGCTGATCATGGCCGGTTATCTGTTCGCGCTGGCCTATGTGGCGGCGTTCATCACCTATCGCGTAGCGCTGGCGCTGGGTGGAGGAGGCTGATCATGCAGCAGCTCATTGCCGGATTGATCGTGCTGGCCGCTACCCTCTACATCGCGCGCGCCCTGCTGCCGCGCCGCTGGCTGCAGCGCATCGGGCTGGCTCAGGCGCCGCGCGATGACGGCAGCGGCTGCAGTTCCTGCCGCAAGTAGTCGTCATCAATGGGAGTCGAATTTGTAGTTCGCTCCAATGAAATAGCTGCGCCCGTAGTTGTTGTAGTTGAAGGTCGAGAACGGCTGATCACTAGCGCCGCCTGAAGTGCCTGGCCGACTGTGATCGGCCGGCGGCATCTTGTTGAACAGGTTGTTGATGTTGGCCGACAGTTCCAGTTGCGGCAGCACCCGGTATCGCGCACTGAGGTTGACGATGGTCCAGGCACCGACCTTGCCGGCTCCGGGCTCCGCATAACCGGCGCCTGCCAGGTCTTGCGCAATATAGTTCGGCGTCCGGCCATAGCGTTCCACATAGGCGGTTGCCGACAGGCTCCGTATCGTCCATGTGATGGCCAGATTCGCCTTGGTCTTGAATTCGGTGCTGTAGTGCGGGTTGTTCAGCAGATCGATTTCGGTGTCTCCCGCGAACTTCCGGTACCGATGCCGTACCACGTTGCTGTAGGAACCATCGAGTGAAAAGCTGCCGGCGCGCTGCGTGACAAAGCCGTAGCCAAGTCCCACCAGCACGACGCGCAGGTTTTCCGATGCCACATTGATCTTCGGCGTCGAGATTTCAAGTATCTGGTCATTGGAATCGCGCGTCACCTGTGCGATGGCCCGAACGCAGGTCGGGGAATCCGCAGGCAGCTCTCCCAACAGACAGGCCGCATTGGTGCGCAGCAGCTGATCTGAATCTTCCCGGGCGACCTCGTTGCGGATGTTCCAGTTCAGCATGTCCACCGAAGCCCGCAGCGCTTCGATCGGTCGCCACTCGAAACCCACGCTCCAGTTCGTTGCGGTGATGGGCTGCAGCTTCCGGTTCCCGGAAGTCGTGCCGAGGACGGACATATTCGCCTGCGGACAGTCGTTGATATCGGCAGCGGTATAGCCGCTCTGGTAGCAGGTGTAGTAGTCGGTCAGTGTCTGGTAAGACCCGCTCTGGCCCTGGTACTGGTCCGACAGCGTCGGCGCCTTGAAAGAAGTACCGTAGCGGCTGCGCAGCAGCACGCGCTGGGCGGGGCGATATTCCACGCCCAGGTTGTACGTATTCTTCGACACATTCGTATCCGACACTCGATAGCGGTCGTAGCGGTCCGACAGGTTGACCGTCACTTGATCCGTGAATGGCAGGCGCAACTCGGCCGTGGCTGCGGCGCGGGACCGGTGTCCCGATCCCGGCGTGGCCGTGAACCCATAGGTCTCACCGCTGAGATAACGCGGATCGGGCGCATAGTCCCAGCCCTGGCCGCCGCCTTCCACGACAAAGGCGAATCCCGCGTCTCCGCCGCGCAGCGGGAACAGGCTGGAGTTGGTCAGTTGCACGCGCGCCAGAGTGTCCTGCGTGCGCGAATGCGAAGTCGCGTAGCCGGTAAAGCTGGCGTACTCGGCCGGTGTGATCGGCCTGTAAAACGCGGCATAGTCAACCTGATAGACCGGCTGCGAACCGTACAAAGGGTCCAATCCCAGATTCGGGCCGAATATGTCGGCATAGAACTGATTGATGGCACTGGTGAAAGCCATGAACTGGTGCTCGGCGAGCTTGTTTTCGGTGTAGGTCATCTCGGCGCTGTAGCGCCAGCCGGATGCTGCCAGCGGGCCTTCGATACCCAGCGTGGCCCGCACCGAGTTCATGGCGTGCCTGTTGGTCTGATCCCGGAAATTGCCCGCTTCCTCCGGCGTGAATACATGCTGCAGGTTCAGGAGGTCGCAATCGCTGCCGTCGGTCTGTACGCAAGGTGTCACCGTGGGATCATAGTAGTAGGCGTACGTGGCGTCGTTGACGGTGAGAAGAAACGGCGTGCCATTGCTGTAGAGCGTGGTGTTGTGGTTCAGCAGCACGTCGCTGAACACCTTGGTGTTTTCGTCGAGATTCAGCGCTCCGTGCAGATAACCCTGTTCGGACTCGGTGCCGTTGTCGATGGTGTAATAGCCCGAGCGGTACGTTCCGCAATACTGTCCGCGATTGACACGCGACCGCAGCCCCGCCGTGCCACCGAACTGGCCCGCAACATTGGCGCACGACGCCGGATCCAGCATGTAGTAGTCCTCGCCGTTCGGCTGGCCGAACAAACCGAAGACCAGCCAGTCACGTTCGGCCGTCTGTGGCGAGGATCCATCGGCATAAAACTGGTTGGTCAGCGGGCGCTGAAAACCCCAGATCGGATCCTTCTTGTCGTATTGCAACCCGAACACCAGTTCCAAGCTGCCCTGTTCGAATCCGCTCGCCAGCCCGATTCGTTTCTCGGTACCGCCGCCGTCCTGAGTCCATCCGTAGCGCAGTTCCGCCTCGGTCCCGGACAGATGCTTCTTGAGGCTGATATTCACGACGCCGGCGATGGCGTCGGAACCGTAGATCGATGACTGGCCGCCGGGCAGCACGTCGATGTGATCGAGCACGATCGACGGAATGCCGTCCAGACTGGCGATGATGTCGGTGCCGTCGTACAGCGCGGGGTAGTCTGCGACGGGCCGCCCGTCGATGAGGAACTTGGTGTAGCTCGGCGACAGGCCGAAGATACTGAGAGTCTGCGCGCCCGGCGTGAAACTGTTCGTATACTGCGCACCTTGCACCGCGCCGGTGGAGATCGCGCTGTGCTGTAGCGCGTCGACTACGGAGGTGAAGCCTTTCTGCTGCAGCTCTTCCGGGGTGACCACCAGCACGGGATTGGATGCAGCGACCCGGGTACCCGGAATCAGCGTTCCAGTGACGACCACTTCCGCGAGTTCCTCGTCGGACTCGCCAGCGGTCGAAGTCGAGGTGAGGTCCGCAGCCAGGCCGATCGATGTCAGACACGTTGCCGCGACACAAGCCGCACTCAGATGGCGGATCCGCATTTGCATGGTGCACTCCCTAAACGCAAGCTTCAGCAGAGAATGGCAATGGGCAGTTCGTCGCAGGGACCAACTGCCCCCAACCGCCGCCATTCAGCCGTCGAGACGCGGGAATGAATGGCCGCGATTATGTGAATGGAGCAAAACATATTGGGTATGAATTCACAACAATCCCGGGGGCATGACTGGGTTTTTGTTTATTGGAATCAGGCTCTTGGCAAGAAAGTGGTGCATGGCGACGATGAGCAGGCCCGCCAAAGGTGCGGGATTTTTTCATGCTGACCAGTCTGCGACCGCGCCTGCCGGCCGTCCTTGCGCCATTGCTCATTGCGGGATTTATTGTCGTTGCCCACAACCAGAGTTTCTGGCGCGCGCTGCATGCCGCCTACCCGGCCGGCGCACCCTGGACCGTGATCGCTGCGCTCGGATTGGGCCTGATGTGGCTGCTGGCGGCGCTGCTGCAGCTGGTCAACTTCCGCTGGCTGTTCAAGCCCGTTGCCATGCTGCTGCTGTTTGGCGCCGCGCTGACGTCCTGGTTCATGGATCGCTTCGGCGTCGTCATCGACGTCGAGATGTATCGCAACATCATGCAGACCGATTCGCGCGAAGCCGGCGAATTGATGACGGGCGCGCTGTATCTGCATCTGCTGCTGTATGGCGTGCTGCCGATCGTTGCATTGGCGCTGGTGCGCCTGCGCCGTCCGCCGCTGCGCAGTGCGCTGTGGCAACAGCCGGCAGCCGCGGTTGCTTGTACGCTGCTGGCGCTGCTGTGCGTGCTGACGGTATACAAGGATGTGTCGCTGACGGTGCGGCAGCATCGTGAACTGCGCCTGCTGATCAATCCCAGCTATCCGCTGTACTCGTTCTTCAAGTACCGGCGGCAACAGGCCGACATCGACGCGGGGCCGTTGCTGACGGTGGCTGCCGACGCGCAGCGCGCGCCGTTGGCGGCCGGCGCGCGGCCGCGACTGCTGGTGCTGGTGGTGGGCGAGACCGCGCGCGCCATGCAGTTCTCGCTGAATGGCTACGCACGCGACACCAATCCGGAACTGCGCCAGCTGGATGTCATCAGCTATGCCGACGTCAGCGCCTGTGGGACGTCGACGGCCGAGTCGGTGCCCTGCATGTTTTCGCATCTGTCGCGCAGCCGCTTTGTCGCCGCCGAGGCCGCGCAGCAGGAGAACCTGCTCGACATCATGCAGCGCGTAGGCGTGGCCGTGCAGTGGCGCGACAACAATGCCGGCTGCAAGTCGGTGTGCGCACGCATACCGAACCTGCGGCCCGATGACCATCCGCTGCCCGGATTGTGCGTGCCGGGCGAATGCTTCGATGAAATACTGCTGCAAGGGTTGCAGCAGTATCTGGATGGGCAGAGCGGCGACACGCTGCTGGTGCTGCACCAGATGGGCAGCCACGGCCCGGCGTATTACAAGCGCGTGCCGCCGGCGTTCCGGCGCTTCACGCCGGAGTGCGCGCGGGAGGATGTTACGGCCTGCCCGCGCCAGCACATCATCAATTCCTACGACAACACCATTCTCTACACCGACCACTTCCTGGCCGCGCTGATCGGCGTGTTGCAGCGGAACGCGGCGCGCTTCGACGCCGCCATGCTGTATGCGTCCGATCATGGCGAATCGCTGGGCGAACTGGGGCTGTATCTGCACGGCTTTCCATACCGCTTCGCGCCGCGCGAACAGACCCGTGTGCCGATGATCCTGTGGGCGACGCCGCAGTTCTATGCGCGTGAGTCGGTGAGTGCCGACTGCATGCGCGCTGCAAGCCGCGCCAGTCATTCGCACGACAACATCTTCCACACCGTGCTGGGTGTCTTCGATGCGCGCAGCGCCAGCTACGATCCGGCGCTGGATCTGTTTTCCGCCTGCCGCAAATGAAAACGGGCGCCCCGGATCGGGCGCCCGCTTCTGTCGCCACCGGAACTATTACTGCTGCAGCGAAGTGCGCGTGAATTGCACGCGGCGGTTCTGCGCGCGGCCCTCGGCCGTGGCGTTGTCGGCAACCGGCTGCGCTTCGCCGAAGCCGCGGGCTTCAATGCGCGCGGCATCAATGCCCTTGCCGGTCACATAGGCCTTGACCGAATCGGCGCGGCGCTGCGACAGGTTCCGGTTGTAGGCGTCGGAGCCGACACTGTCGGTATGGCCTTCGAGGGTACCGCGTGCCGAGGGCACCGCCTTGAGGAACTCGACCAGGTTGTCGAGCTCGCCATAGGACTCGGGCTTGATGGTGGCCGAGTTGTTGTCGAAGTTGACCTGCAGCGCAATCGTCAATCCGCAACCCACCGCGTCGACCTTGTCGCCGGCCGGCGTGTTCGGGCAGCGATCGAGCCGATCGATGACGCCATCGCGGTCGCCATCGAGTTCGCAGCCGCTGGCGTCCACGCGCGCACCGGCCGGCGTGTTGGGGCAACGATCGGCGGGATCGACAACGCCATCGCCATCGCTGTCAGCCGGCGGCGGTGGTGGAGGCGGGGCTGCGGCGGGAGCCGGTGCTGCAGCTGCAGTCGGAGCGACTGCAGCCACCGGCGCCGCAGCCGGGGCGCCGCCGAAATAGCTGCGCAGGCCGAGCAGTACATAGACACCGGTCAGCGAGCCATAGCTGCTGTCACTCAGATCATCCAGGCGCATGCCGACTTCACCGAGGAACTGCAGGCGCGCCGAACTGGCTGCGCCGGCCATGAATCCCACGCCCAGCTTGAAGCCGGGATCCCTGCTGTTGTTGTAGGCCGTGCCGGTCTGGTCAGCGGTGACCATGCCGATGCCCGTAGCGATGTACGGGTTGATGCGTTTGTCGCGAGCGAAGACACGTTTGATATCCAGCTCGGTGAAACCGAACTTCCAGTCGCCGGTCGGGCCGGCCACGCCGGCTGAATGTTTGGTTTCGTTGTAGGCCAGTTCGAGATCCCATTTGGGATTGAGTACCTTGCCGATGCCGAGGCGGAAGCCGAAGTCGTCATCAGCATGAAGATCATTGTCCGGGTCCAGCCACAGCACGCCCGGAGAGACGAAGTAGCTGTCTGGGTCGGGTCCGGCCTGCGTGGCGCCGGCGGCTGCAAACAGGCCGGTGGCGATGACTGCGGTCAGCAGGGTTCTGATTGTCATTGGAGCCTCCATTGACTGTTGACGTTGCTGCTACGGACTGAAACTGCTGTGCACTACACGGTTGCCGACCTTGATACCGCGTCGCGCGGCTTCGCCGCTCCGCAATTCCAGCACGGCGCCCACCGGCTGCTCGCAGGTAATGAGGTCTTCGGATTCGGGTTTGGTGTGATCGCGGATGCACACCACGCGGCCCTGGGCATCGATGAACAGCATGTCCAGCGATATCAAAGTGTTCTTCATCCACATGGTCATCACGCGTGCCGGCTTTTGCGGAAACAGCATGCCGTGATCGGCGGGCAGCTCCCGCACGAACATCAGTCCGCGCTGCTGGCGCTGCGGTGTGTCGGCAATGGCAATGTTGAACCAGTGGCGGCCGGCGGCGGTGCGTATCTCCAGCTTGGAGTCTGGAAATCCATCAATCACCGCTGACGCGGCCATCGCGCTGGCGCCCAGCAGCGCCACAGTCAGCGATGTCCACAGTCGCAGATGTCTGACGCGATTCATTCACGGCTCCTT
Organism: Gammaproteobacteria bacterium; assembly: GCA_020029535.1. Taxonomy (GTDB): domain Bacteria; phylum Pseudomonadota; class Gammaproteobacteria; order Steroidobacterales; family Steroidobacteraceae; genus FEN-1191. The sequence continues at coordinate 47,021 of JAIBJM010000001.1, forward strand.
TTCATAGCGCGCAATCGCCGCCAGATCGAAACGTTCCACATACAGCTTGTCGTCGCCGCCCAGCGCGGTGGCGGCATCCACGCAGTAGCCGCGCAGCGCGACGCGGTAGACACGTTCGTCGCCGCTGGCGGAAAGCGGCTGCTGCAACAGCGAATCCACGCTGCATCGTTCGTCGCCCAGCGTGGCATAGACGCGGTTCTCGCCTTCCACCAGCACCGTGACATTGGTGGGCCATGGGCCGGCGCCGCTCTGGCCGGGCGTGGCCGCGATGCCGAACACGAAGCGCAAGCGGCGCGAGTCCTGCAGCGGACCGGCCATGCTGACGCGGATGCCCCGGCCGTCGGGGCGCGCACCGCCCTCGCACTGCAATCCGGCGCCGCGCCAGTCCAGCTGCGATTCGATGGCGCCACGCAACCGGGCCTGCAGGAAGGCGCGTTCGCCCGGCAGACACGTGTAGGACGCAGCTGACGTTGCCGAACTGCGCGGCATGTCGCAGCCTGATGTCAACATCGTTGCGGCCAGACATCCCGTCCACAGGTAGCGGGTTTCAGTGGGTCGCCGTCGGCTCATCGCTCACAGTGTAGCTGCTAATATGCAGCGCCGCCGCTGGTCCGGAATACTGCATGTCGCAACTGCTTGAAGTCACTTCGATTGTTCCCGACGCGCTGGGCCGTTTGCCGGAGCTCGCCTCGAACCTGTTCTTTTCATGGCACCGGCCAACGCGCGCGCTGTTCCAGGATCTCGATCCCGAACTGTGGGACCAGGCTCGCGGCAATCCGCGGCTGATGCTCCGTTGCATCGATCAGCACAAGCTCGATGCCGCGGCGGTCGATGCCGCCTATCTGGGACGCTATCGCGAAGTGGTGGACAGCTTCGATGCCTATCTGCAGGCGTCGCCCGCCACCGGATCTGCGCCATTGGTGGCGTACTTCTGTGCCGAGTACGGTTTTCATGAAAGCTTTCCCATCTACTCCGGCGGTCTCGGCATCCTGGCCGGCGATTACTGCAAGGCAGCCAGCGATGAACGCCTGAACTTTGTCGCAGTGGGGCTGCTGTACCGCCAGGGTTATTTCACCCAATCGGTGGACAGCGATGGCGCGCAGCATGCCGACTATGCCGACAACGATCCGCGCGATCTGCCGGTGGAACCGGTGCGCACGCCAGCCGGCGAGTGGTTCAAGGTGTCGGTGAGCATCGGCGTGTCGCAGGTGTGGGCGCGCGTGTGGCGTGCCGCCGTCGGCCGCGTCTCGGTGTATCTGCTCGATACCGACTGCGCCGAGAACACCGCTTTCGATCGCGAGATCACGCATCGTCTGTACGGTGGCGATGAAGCCATACGCATCCGTCAGGAAATGATCCTCGGCATCGGCGGCGTGCGCGCGCTGCGCGGCCTGGGCCTGCAGCCCGCGGTCTGGCACATGAATGAGGGCCACGCCGCCTTCCTGATGCTGGAGCTGCTGGGCGAGGGCATGGCGCGCGGCCTGGATTTCGACACCGCACTGGAAGCCGCTGCCGTGCAGTGCGTATTCACCACCCATACGCCAGTGGCCGCCGGACACGATGTGTTCACCGACGAACTGTTCGCCGGCTGCTTCGGCGAATATGTGAAGACGCTGGGCGTACCGTTCGAGCGCGTAGTCGAGCTGGGCCGCGGTCCCGGCCTGCATCACGGCTTCAACATGACGCGCCTGGCGCTGACGGGCGCGCGCCGCATCAATGGCGTCAGCCGTATCCACGGTGGTGTGTCGGAGCAGCTGTGCGCCGACCACTGGCCCGATGTGCCGCCGCGCGAGAATCCGGTGGGCTTCGTCACCAATGGTGTGCACGTGCCGACCTTCCTGGCACACACCTGGTCGCGGTTCTTCGATGCACAGCTCGGCGACGACTGGCGCGAGCGGCTGTCGGATGCGGACTTCTGGCGGGCGCTGGAGCAGGTGCCCGACCGCCTGTTCTGGGAAACCGCGCAGAACGTCAAATCGCGCATGCTCGATGGCGTGCGGCAGCGCCTGACGCGCGAGTACGCGCGCAAGGGTCTCAGTTCGGCGCAGCTGCGTCATGTCACGCGGCTGCTCGATCCGCTCAAGCCTGACGTGCTGACACTGGGCTTTGCGAGGCGCTTCGCCACCTACAAGCGCGCTTCGCTGCTGTTGCGCGATCGCGCGCGGCTGGCGCGGCTGGTGGGCGACGCGGAGCGGCCACTGCTGTTCCTGTTCGCCGGCAAGGCGCATCCGGCCGATCAGCCGGGCCAGCAGGTGCTGCGCGAGATCAAGCAGCTGATGCTGACGCCGGAGTTCGCCGGCCGCGTGGTATTCCTCGAGGACTACGACATGCAGCTGTCGCGCTGGCTGGTGTCGGGCGTGGATGTGTGGCTGAACAATCCGATCGCGCCGCTGGAAGCCAGCGGCACCTCGGGCATCAAGGCCGCGGTGAATGGACGGCTGAATCTCAGCGTGCTGGATGGCTGGTGGGCGGAAGCCTTTGACGGTCGCAATGGCTGGGGCATTCCAGGCACGCACGTGCAGGATCCGGAACGTCGCGATGCGCTGGATGCGGAGCTGATGCTGGACACGCTCGAGGAGGAAGTGCTGCCGCTGTACTACACGCGCGGCAACGAAGGCTATTCACCGCAATGGGTGCAGTACTGCAAGCGCGCCATGATGACGGTGATTCCGCAGTTCAACATGCGTCGCATGGTGCACGACTACACCGAGGGCATGTACCTGCCCACCGCCGCGCTGCATGCGCGCTGCGCGGCCGACGACCAGGCAGGCGCGCGCCAGCTGGCGCAGTGGAAGCAGCGCCTGCGCCGGGCCTGGAATGGCGTGTCCCTGCGCCGTGTCGGTGATTTGCCGCGTGAGCTGGCGCGGGCCGGGCGGTTGCAGCTGGGCGTGGCTGCGGCACTGAATGGCCTGACGCCGCAGGATGTGCGCATTGAATTCTTCGGTCGCCGTCTGCTGCCGCGCGCCAGCGATGACCCGCCGGCGCTGTCTTCATACCGGAATGGCGTCGAAGATGGCGTGTGGCGCGCCGTGCTGCAACCCACCGGACAGGTGGACGGCGATGGCTCGCATGTGTTCGCGCTGGATGCGGCGCCGCCCAGTTCGGGACAATATTCCACCGAGGTGCGTATCACGCCGGCACATCCCTTGCTGGCACATCCGCTCGAAATGGGATTGATGAAGCGGCTATGAATGCAACGGCAGAGGTACTGCGGGTAGGTGTGGGCGGTCCGGTGGGTTCGGGCAAGACGGCGCTGGTGGATGCGCTGTGCAAGCAGTTGCGCCACCGGCTCAATCTTGCGGTGGTCACCAACGACATCTACACGCGCGAGGATGCCGAGTTCCTGATCCGCAGCAAGGCGCTGACGCCCGACCGCATCCGCGGCGTGGAAACCGGCGGCTGCCCGCACACTGCGATCCGCGAAGACGCTTCGATGAACCTGGCTGCCATCGACGGCCTGATGCGCGATTTCGCCGATCTGGAAATGATCATCGTCGAAAGCGGCGGCGACAATCTGGCGGCCACTTTCAGCCCCGAGCTGTCGGACCTGACTCTTTACGTGATCGATGTGGCAGCCGGCGACAAGATTCCGCGCAAGGGCGGTCCGGGCATCATGAAATCCGACTTGCTGATCATCAACAAGATCGACCTGGCGCCTCATGTGGGCGCTTCACTGGAAGTGATGGACCGGGACGCCCGCCGCATGCGCGGCGAGCGTCCCTTTGTGTTCACCAATCTGAAGACCGGTCAGGGACTGGACCGGGTGATCGAGTTCATCCTGCGTGAAGGGATGCTGGCGCCTCGCTGATCGCATGTGCCGGGGCCGGCGCTGTGACGCTGGCGAACCTGGCGCAGCCATACAGAAAACCGGCCACCACCAGGTAGGCCACGGCCAGCATCGGTGACTGACCGATGCCCACGGCCTCGCCGTGCATCAGGCCGAAGAAGGTCAGCAGCGCGCCCGCGGTCGCAAAGCCCGCTGCTTTGGCGAATTGCCGCTCGATGATGAACACCGCGATGGCGCTCAGCGCCAGACCGCTCAGTGTGGAGCCGCCGCCCAGTACATGCAGTCCTTCATACAGCACACCATTGCTGGCCAGCTTGTCGATGCCGACGGCTGCGGCGTTCAGTCCCGCGGCGCCCAGCGAGTTGTCGATCTGGTTTACCGTCCACGCCGCGAGATTGGGTATCAGCGCCAGCATGATGGCCGGTGCATGGCTGCGTGGCGTTTCCTGGAAGGCCTGCGAACCGATCAGCATGCCGATGTACAGCAGGATGGGCACGATGGCGACCACCGGGATCAGCGCCATCATCACCGCAAGGATCCCGAACCAGGCCAGCACGATCACCATGGCGCCGGTGGCGGCCGAGTAGCCGATGCGGCCGCCCATGGCCTTCCAGCCCGGATGGCCGATGTAAACCGCGTTGATGAAGGGGTTGCCCATCAGGCAGCCGATCAGACTGATGACGCCGTCGGCGGTCAGCACGCGGGTGGTGGGGAAGCTGTCGCCGGCCGCGGCGGCGCTTTCCACATTGTCCAGCGCTTCGACCAGATCGTAGATGCCGAACGGAATCGCCGTCACCAGAATGACACCGATGTATTCGAAGCCGGAGAACACATGGCCGAAGGCCGGTAGCGGAATCGAGAAGCCGAAGTTGGCGAATGAATCGTTGAGACCCTGCAGACTCATGCCGCCGACACTGAAACCGAAGGCCGTGGAACCCCAGGCGATCAGCATGCCCACGGCAATGGCCACCAGTCCGGCCGGCACGCCCCTGAAGTAACGCACACCGCCGAACCAGCCCACCAGGATGATGGCCATGCAGACCACGCCGATCAGCGGCGTCATGAAGGTCTGCAGCGCCGGGCGCATGGCGATGAAGGTGATCGACACGCCGGCCAGCGTGCCCAGCAGTGCGGCGCGCGGCGTCACCTTGCGGATCCACGGACCGGCAAAGCCGCCGATCATCAGGATGAAACTCTGCACGAACACCCAGGTGAGTCCCGCCTCCCAGCCCTTGACTGGATCGCCGGTGGTCAGCGTGATCGGCAGCATTACCACGAAGGTGACGATGAACATGTGCGGCACGCTGATGCCCGAGGGCAGGGCGCACACATCGCTGCGCCCGGTTTTCTGCGCCAGCTGGTACGCCAGCCGGGCGTAGTACACGGTGCTCAGGCACAGCATCAAGCCGGTCGCCGGCAGGATGCGGCCGAATACCATTTCCGGCGGCATCTTCAGTACGAACAGCAGCAGCCCGGTCAGCGTCAGCAGATTGACCAGGATGTTGGTGCCGAAACCGAACAAGGCGTTCCAGTCGCCCGGTACCCATATCTTTGGTTTGTATGTCGTGCTCGTGCTCATGGCTTGCTCCCTGTTTGCGATCAGGCGCCCAGCGCCGCAATGATTTTTTCCGAATCCGTCACCCAGCCGAAAATGCCGCCCTGCGCCTTGATCATGCGCAGCGCAACTTCATGAAACTCGGGGAAGTACGAGGCGCAACAATCGCCCGGCACCAGACAGCGGTAACCGCGGTCGTTGGCCTCGCGCACCGTGGTGTGCACGCACACTTCGGTGGTGACGCCGCACACGATCAGCACGTCGACATGACGGTGCAACAGCACGGCCTGCAGATCGGTGGCGTAGAAGGCGCCCTTGCCAGGTTTGTCGATGACCGGTTCGCCGACGCGCGGATAGAGCTCGGGGATGATGTCCTGGCCGGGTTCGCCTCGCACCAGGATACGGCCCATGGGGCCCGCGTCGCCGATGCGCTGGCTGGGCGCGCCGCGCTCGATCTTGGCCGGCGGCGCGTCGCTGAGATCGGGCCGATGTCCTTCACGCGTGTGGATGACGGCGAGGCCGGTGCGGCGCGCGGCCTCCAGCAGCGCGCGACAGGGCTCGATGGCGCGCGCCAGCAGGCTGACATCATTGCCCAGCGATTCGCCGAAGCCGCCTGGCTGCAGGAAGTCGCGCTGCATGTCGATGATCACCACGGCCGCGCGGCGCGGGTTGAACGCGATCGGCGCTGGTTCGGCGTCGACGGTGATCATGGATATCTGCGGAACACGACACGGGTCCGAAGCAAGATCCGGACCAGTGACGCCATCAATCGCCATGCAGCTGTTCCGGATCCACTTCGCTGACATGCGCCGAGGCGATTTTCCACTGTCCCGCGTAACGTACCCACAGCTGCGATTGCCGTCCGCGCCGCGGTGACAGCGGCGATTCGAACTCCGCGCTGACGCTGGCGCAGTCGGGCCCCAAGCTCACCACTACCACACGCAGCAGACGGCGCTCGGAGCCCACACCCGCGGCGCCACGTCGCCAGGCGGCGATGGCCTCGGCGCCATAGTTGTGCTCGGCAATGCCGAAACGCACTGTGTCGGGCCGCGACAGGAAGGATGCGTTGAGCGCTGTGATGTCATGGCGGCGCAGTGCCGCCTCATATTCATTGAAGGCCCGACGCACCTGTTGCAGCACTTCCGGCTGGTTGATGTCGGTGTCGTCGATCAAGCCGCGGCCTGTGACATCGACTCGATCAGCAATGCGGAGGTACCCACGGCGCCAAACACACCGCCCTGCATGGTGACCATCTTCAGCGCGGCCTGATGGTTGCCGGCATCGGTGGCGCCGCAGCAGTCGGCCAGGATCAGGCATTCGAAGCCGCGGTCATTGGCTTCGCGCATCGTGGTGTGCACGCACACGTCGGTGGTGATGCCGGTCAGCACCAGATTGCGCACGGAGGTAGCGCGCAGGATCAGCTCCAGATCGGTGGCGTAGAAGGAGCCCTTGCCCGGCTTGTCGATGATGGTCTCGCCTGGCAGCGGGGCCAGTTCGGGAATTATTTCCCAGCCGGGCTCGCCACGCACCAAAATGCGGCCGCACGGGCCCGCATCGCCGATACCTGCACCGATCTGGCGCGAACGCCAGCGCTTGTTGGCCGGCAGATCGGCGAGATCGGGGCGATGGCCCTCACGCGTATGGATGATGCGGAAGCCGCGCGCGCGCATGTGCGACAACAGCCGGCCGATCGGTGCAATCGGCGCGCGCGTCAGTGATACGTCATAGCCCATCTTGTCCACGTAGCCGCCGACGCCGCAGAAATCGGTCTGCATGTCGATGACCATCAATGCAGTGTCGTCGGCGGAAAAGCGGCCATTCCACGGCCACGAATACGGATCGGCGCGCAGCGCTGAAAACGACATGATTCCCTCATCCTGTAGCGGTGAATGAATTCGGTCGGTTCAGCGGAGCAAGCGCTATGCCACGTTTTGATGCATACCTGCGGCTGTGGTGCCCGCATCATGGCCGGATGACCGCTGTTTCCATGGATAAATCCCGCAACAGGAATGTGACATATGGCACAGCGCTTGCTCCTTTTCTGACGGGAGCGAGGGTTGTTCCAGCCCTCAGTAATAACCAGTAACACAAGGACGACATCATGCAACTGCCAATCAGCGGTCCGCGCCGCGGATCCCTCGCCTGTATCCTCGCCGCCGTTGCGCCCTTTGCAGGCGGCGTCGCGTCGGCAGCGGAAGTGACACTGCCGACGGTTACGCTGGGTGCTGGAGTGCGCACCAGCCTCACAAATGTGGACGACGGCACCGATACGTATGCCGACTTCGACGTAAACAGCGCGCGCCTCTACATCAACGGTAGCGTCACCGACAAGATCAAGTTCACTTTCAACACCGAGTACAACGGCACCGACGACCTGATCCTGATGGATGCGATTGCCCGCTTCGAGTACTCGGACCAGCTGAACATCTGGGCCGGCCGCCTGCTGCCACCCAGCGATCGTGCCAACCTGTATGGACCGTACTACGCCAACAACTGGGCGGTGTACATCGACGGCGTGCAGGACATGTGGCCGAACACCGCGGTCGGTCGCGATGAAGGCGTGCTGTACTGGGGCCAGTTCGGCAAGGTGAAACTGTCGGCCGGCGTCTTCGACGTGCCGCAGACGCTGGGCCCGAGCGATTCCAACGCCTTTGACGCCGACCTGTTGTGGGCCGGTCGTGCACAGATCGATCTGTGGGATCCGGAAAACGGTTACTACCTGAACGGCACCTACTACGGCGACAAGGACCTGCTGGCCTTCGGCGTTGCGACGCAATCGGCTGGTGACTACACCGCCTACAGCGGTGACTTCCTGTTCGAGAAGAAGCTCGGCGGTGGCGGTGCCATCGGCGTCGAAGCCGAGTACTACTCGCAGGAGATGGATCCTGTCGGGACGCTGAACGACTCCGACTACGACGGCTACTACGGCCTGGTGCACTACGTGTTCCCGACGCCGGTGGGTATCGGCAAGTTCCAGGTGCTGGCCAAGTACGGCGAAGCGGGCTTCGACGGATCGTATGACGTCAAGACCACCGAGCTGAACGTGAACTACCTGATCAAGACCTTCAATGCCCGCACCAGCCTGTTCTACACCGAGCAGAAGCCGGACTACGCCGGTGCCACCAAGTACAAGACCTTCGGTCTCGGTCTGCAGCTGCAGATGTAATCGACAGACAGACAACATACAGGGGAAATCCGATGAATCTGAAACGATCGATAACCGCACTGCTGGCCTGTACCGGGCTGGCGGTTTCCGCGCTGACCAGCGCCGCGGAAGGAACCATCAAGGTGGGCGTGCTGCATTCGTTGTCGGGAACGATGGCGATCAGCGAAACCACGCTGAAAGACACCATCCTGATGATGATTGACGAGCAGAACAAGAAAGGTGGCCTGCTCGGCAAGAAGCTGGAAGCCGTGGTGGTGGACCCGGCCTCGAACTGGCCGCTGTTCGCCGAGAAGGCCGAGCAGTTGCTGGTGAAGGACAAGGTTTCGGTGGTGTTTGGCTGCTGGACCTCGGTGTCCCGCAAGTCGGTGCTGCCGGTGTTCGAGAAGAACAACGGCCTGCTGTTCTATCCGGTGCAGTACGAGGGTGAGGAGTCCTCGAAGAACGTGATCTACACCGGCGCAGCGCCGAACCAGCAGGCGATTCCCGCCGTCGACTACCTGATGAAGGATATCGGCGTGAAGCGCTGGGTGCTGGCCGGCACCGACTACGTGTATCCGCGCACCACCAACAAGATCCTCGAGGCCTATCTGCTGTCCAAGGGCGTCGCGCCCGCCGACATCATGATCAACTACACGCCGTTCGGCCATTCCGACTGGCAGAGCATCGTGGCGGACATCAAGAAGTTCGGCTCGGCGGGCAAGAAGACCGCCGTCGTGTCGACCATCAACGGCGACGCCAACGTGCCCTTCTACAAGGAACTGGGCAACCAGAAGATCTCGGCCGAAAACATTCCGGTGGTGGCCTTCTCGGTGGGTGAAGAGGAGCTGTCGGGCCTCGACACCAAGCCGTTGGTCGGCCATCTGGCGGCCTGGAACTACTTCATGAGCGTCAAGTCGCCGGTCAACGATGCCTGGATCAAGAAGTGGCACACGTTCACCAAGAACCCGAAGCGCACCTTCAACGATCCGATGGAAGCGCATGTGATCGGTTTCGAGCTGTGGGTGAAGGCGGTCGAGAAGGCCAAGACCACCGATGTCGAGAAAGTGATTGCAGCGTTGCCGGGCCTGTCGACGCCCAACCTCACAGGTGGCACGGCCACCATGCTGGCCAACCATCACATCACCAAGCCGGTGTACATCGGCGAAGTGCGTGGCGACGGCCAGTTCGATGTGGTGTGGAAGACCAGCAAGGAAGTGCCGGGCGATGCCTGGTCCGATTTCCTGCCGGCTTCGAAGGACATCCAGGCCGATTGGGTGACGTTGAAGTGCGGCAACTACAACGGCAAGACCAAGGTATGCTCGGGTCAGAACTACAAGTGACGCGTTTGCGCTAGCTTGCGAGACGAGTGCGGTGAGCGACTCCGGCCGCCAGGCCGGAGTCGCCCGCCTGCAAGCGATGCTTCTTTCAGGGTGACCTTTTGCAGAAACTGATCCGGAACATCGCCGTGTCGCTGTGGCTGTTGCTGGCAGGCGCCGCCATGGCCCAGCAGCCGGCTCCGGAGCCGGCGCCGGTGATTGAAGCCGCTGCCGATCCGATGACCGCCGCACTGACGGCGCTGCCCGGCGCCAGTTATTCCGACAAGCAGCAGCTGGCGGTGCAACTCGCCGCCACCGGCACGCCACAGGCCCGCGCGCTGCTGCAGGCCTTGCTCGACGGCAATCTGTACGCACGCACTGCCGACCAGCGGGTGTTCATCGGTGCGTCCACTGACGATGTCATTGCGCTGACCGATCCGCGCACCGGCCAGAGCGCCGGCACCAGCAGCGAGGATGCGCTGGAGAAAATCGGTACCAACAATGCGCTGCGCCGCGCGCTGCGTGGCGCGCTGGCGCTGTTCGATCTCGCCAATCCCGATGCCGGCGCGCGGCTGGCAGCGGTGAAGGAAATCCTCGGCGGGCTCGACGATACGGCGGCGGCCATGTTGCGTGCACGATTGCCAGCCGAACCTGATGCGACGGTACGCAGGGAAATCAATCTCGGCCTCGCCCTGCACGATCTCGACAGCAGCGAGGCGCCGCGGCGGCTGGCCGGTGTGAAAGCACTGGTGGGCAGCCTCAATTCCGATGTCTACAACCGCCTCAAGGTGCTGACGGAGCAGGGCAGCGATGGCAGCTACACCGAGCCGGATGAAGCCATACGTTCGGCCGCACGGGCCTCGCTGGATTCGATCGAGAACCGCCGCGTGCTGTACGGTGGCATCGAAACGCTGTTCTTCGGCCTGAGCCTGGGTTCGGTGCTGGTGCTGGCAGCCATTGGCCTGTCCATCACCTTCGGCGTCATGGGCATCATCAACATGGCACATGGCGAGCTGATGATGCTGGGCGCCTACACCACTTACGTGGTGCAGCAGGCCATGCCCAATCACATCGGTGCATCCATCATCGTGGCGATACCGGCGGCGTTCATCGTCTCGGCGCTGGCTGGCGTGGCGATCGAGCGCGGCATCGTGCGCTTCCTGTACGGCCGGCCGCTGGAAACCCTGCTGGCCACCTTTGGCGTCAGTCTGGTGCTGCAGCAGGTGGTGCGCGACGTGTTCTCGGCCAACAACCGGCCGATCGAGACCCCGGCCTGGCTGGCCGGTTCGCTGCAGATCAACGAAGTGCTGTCCATCACCTGGGTGCGGCTGTACATCGTCTTCTTCACGCTGGCGGTGTTCGCGTTGTTGCTGCTGGTGCTGAAGCGCACGCGGCTGGGCCTGGAGGTGCGCGCCGTGTCGCAGAACCGGCCCATGGCGCGCGCCATGGGCATACGCACCGAATGGGTGGACGCGATGACCTTCGGCCTGGGTTCGGGCATCGCCGGCGTGGCTGGCGTGGCGTTGAGCCAGCTGACCAATGTGGGGCCCAATCTCGGCCAGTCGTACATCGTCGACTCCTTCATGGTGGTGGTGTTCGGCGGCGTCGCCAACCTGTGGGGCACGCTGGTAGGCGGCCTGTCGCTGGGCGTGTTCAACAAGATTCTCGAACCCTTTGCCGGCGCGGTGCTGGCCAAGATCCTGATGCTGGTGTTCCTGATCCTGTTCATTCAACGGCGGCCGCGCGGATTGTTTCCGCAGAAGGGCCGGGCGGCGGAGGGCTGATGCGCGCCGATCGTGGTGGCAATGTGTTTCTCGGCGTGCTGCTGGCCGTGGCCATCCTGGTGCCGCTGCTGAATGTGCTGGTGCCCGAGAGCTCGCCGTTCCATATGTCCGGCTACACGGTCACGCTGCTGGGCAAGTATCTGACCTACGCCATGCTGGCCATTGCCGTCGATCTGGTGTGGGGCTACTGCGGCATCCTGAGCCTCGGCCACGCGGCCTTCTTCGCGCTGGGCGGCTATGCCATGGGCATGTACCTGATGCGCCAGATCGGCACGCGCGGTGTGTACGGCGATCCGGTGCTGCCGGACTTCATGGTGTTCCTGAACTGGAAGGAACTGCCCTGGTTCTGGCATGGCTTCGACCACTTCGGCTACGCCATGCTGATGGTGGTGCTGGTGCCGGGCCTGCTGGCGCTGGTGTTCGGCTGGTTCGCCTTCCGTTCGCGTGTCACCGGCGTGTACCTGTCCATCATCACGCAGGCGCTGACCTATGCGCTGATGCTGGCCTTCTTCCGCAACGACATGGGTTTCGGCGGCAACAACGGCTTCACCGACTTCAAGGAGCTGCTGGGCTTCAACCTGCAGGCGCCGGGTACGCGCGCGGCGTTGTTCGTCTGCACCGCCGTCGCGCTGGGCGCCAGCTATCTGCTGTGCCGTTACGTCGTCTCCTCGCGTGCCGGCCGCGTGGTGGCCGCGGTGCGCGACGCCGAGAACCGCGCACGCTTCATCGGTTACAAGGTGGAGTCGTACAAGCTGTGGGTGTTCGTGTTCTCGGCGGTGCTGGCCGGCATTGCCGGCGCGCTGTACGTGCCGCAGGTGGGCATCATCAATCCCAGCGAATTTTCGCCGGTCAACTCCATCGAGGTGGTGATCTGGGTGGCCATCGGCGGGCGTGGCACGCTGTATGGCGCGGTGGCCGGCGCGGTGCTGGTCAACTATGCCAAGACCTACTTCACCGCCGCGCTGCCCAGCTTCTGGCTGTACGCGCTGGGCGCACTGTTCGTGCTGGTGACGCTGTTCCTGCCGCGCGGTGTGGTCGGCGCCCTGGGTCGCTGGCGCAGCACGGTGCGCGCATGAACATGCGTTCCGTCATGCGCAAGCTCAGCGGCCGCTCGCGCAGCGTCAGCGGTCCGCGCTCGGGCCCGCTGCTGGCGACGCATGCGCCCGATGCCGGCCCGGATGCTTCGCGCGGCGTAATGCTGTATCTGGAGGACATCACGGTCAGCTTCGATGGCTTCCGCGCGCTGAACGCGCTGACGCTGTATGTCGAAACGGGCGAGCTCCGCTGCATCATCGGGCCCAACGGCGCCGGCAAGACCACGATGATGGATGTGATCACCGGCAAGACCCGACCCGACACCGGCTCGGCCTGGTTCGGCCAGACCATCGACCTGCTCTCGCTCCACGAACCCGAGATCGCGCAGGCCGGCATCGGCCGCAAGTTCCAGAAGCCGACCGTGTTCGAGCAGCATACGGTGTTCGAAAACCTTGAGCTGGCCATGGCCGGCGACAAATCGGTGTGGAAGTGGCTGACCGCAAAACTGACGCCACAGCAGCTGGAACGCATTGACGAAGTGCTGACCACCATCGGCTTGACTGAACAGCGTCGCGCGCGCGCCGGTGCGCTGTCGCATGGCCAGAAGCAGTGGTTGGAGATCGGCATGCTGCTGATGCAGAACCCGCAGCTGCTGCTGGTGGACGAACCGGTCGCCGGCATGACGCCGCAGGAGGTCGAGCGCACCGCCGCGCTGCTGACCTCGCTGGCCGGCAAGCACTCGGTGGTGGTGGTGGAGCACGACATGGCCTTTGTGCGCACGCTGGCCGGCAGTCATGGCCGCGTCACCGTGTTGCACGAGGGCAGCGTGCTGGCCGAGGGCAGCATCGACGAGGTGCAGGCCAATCCCAAGGTCATCGAAGTGTATCTGGGCGAGTAGACGGACAGACATGCTGGAAATCAGATCACTCAACCAGTTCTACGGTGGCAGCCATATCCTCTGGGATGTGGACATGACGGTGCCTGGCGGTTCGGTCACCGTGCTGATGGGCCGCAATGGCATGGGCAAGACCACACTGCTGAAGTGCGTGATGGGTCTGTTACCGCTGGCTTCGGGCCAGATGCGTTTCGAGGGTCGCGATCTGCGCGCCATGTCGGCCCCGGATCGTGCCCGTTCCGGCATCGGCTTCGTGCCGCAGGGTCGCGAGATCTTTTCGCAGCTCACCGTCGAGGAAAACCTGCGCGTGGGACTGGCCTCGCGCCGCACGCCGGCGCGCGCGGTGCCGGAACAGATCTACGAACTGTTTCCGGTTCTGAAACAGATGCTGCATCGTCGCGGCGGCGATCTGTCGGGCGGGCAGCAGCAGCAGCTGGCCATTGGCCGCGCGCTGGTGCTGGAGCCGCGATTGCTGATTCTTGACGAGCCCACCGAGGGTATTCAGCCTAATATCGTCAGCGAGATCGCCGAGGTGCTGATGCGTCTGAACCGTGACACCGGACTGACCGTGCTGCTGGTGGAGCAGAAGCTGCCGTTCGCGCGTCGCGTGGCCAGCGAACTGCGCGTACTCGACAAGGGCCGACTGATGCTATCCGGTGGCATTGCCGATCTCACCGACGATCTGGTCAGGCAACATCTGAGCGTATGAGCGCGGCGGCCGCTTCGCCCACCCTACCTGTCGAGCCGCGTGGCTGGGAGGCGGCGCTGCAGCTGCGTTTCGCGCGCGACGGCCATGTCACCCGGCTGGTGGAACGTTCGCACCGCGGTCCACTGGTGGTGCAGCGGCCGTTCCATCCCGAGGGCGATGTCTGCCACGTCTACGTGGTGCATCCGCCCGGCGGAGTGGTGGGTGGTGATCTGCTGCAGCTCACCGCTCAGCTCGAAGCCGGCGCGGCGGTATTGCTGACCACGCCGGCGTCCGGCAAGTTCTATCGCAGCAACGGTGCGACCGCGACGCTGCAGCAGACGCTGGTGGCGCAGGATGGCGCGCTGGAATGGCTGCCGCAGGAAAATATTTTCTTTCCCGGTGCGCAGGCGCGCGTGAGTACCCGCGTACAGCTGCGCGGCGCCGCGCGCTTTCTCGGCTGGGAGGTAAGCTGCTTCGGATTGCCGGCGCGCGATGAGCGCTTCGAGCAGGGCGAAGCCAGGCAGAGTCTTGAGCTGTGGCATGACGATCGTCCGCGGCTGATCGAGCGGCTGCGCGTCGATGCGGCTGTGGCGCAAGCGCGCTGGGGTCTGGCCGGGCAGCCTGCTTGTGGTTCATTGCTGGCCTTTCCTGCCACGCCGGCGCTGCTGGAGCGGGCGCGTGCCGTTGAGTGTGGCGAGGTAACCGTGGCCTGCACGCTGGTGGATGGTGTGCTGGCCTGCCGTGGCATGGCGATGCGTGCAGATCTGCTGCGTGCAGCTTTCGTATCATTGTGGCAGGCGCTGCGACCGGCGCTGCTGCAGCGCGCGCCGGTACCGCCGCGCATCTGGGCCACCTGACATCGAGGAAGCATCGTGGAACTGAGTCCGCGCGAGAAAGACAAGCTGTTGCTGTTCACGGCTGCGCTGGTGGCCGAGCGTCGCCGCGCGCGCGGCCTGAAACTGAACTATCCCGAGGCCGTGGCGTTCATTTCCGCCGCCATCATGGAAGGGGCGCGCGATGGCCGCACTGTCGCCGAGCTGATGAGTCATGGCACCACGCTGCTGAAGCGCGCCGATGTGATGGAGGGCATACCCGAGCTGATTGCCGAGGTGCAGGTTGAAGCCACCTTTCCGGACGGTACCAAGCTGGTCACCGTCCATCATCCGATCACCTGAGGTGCGCATGATTCCCGGTGAAATCATCACGCGCGAAGGCACGCTGGAACTGAACGCCGGCCGCGCCACGCGCAAGGTGCTGGTGGCCAATCGCGGCGACCGGCCGGTCCAGGTGGGCTCGCACTATCACTTCCACGAGACCAACCAGGCGCTGCAGTTCGACCGCGAAGCAGCGCGCGGCTTCCGGCTCAACATTGCGGCCGGCACCGCCGTGCGCTTTGAGCCCGGTCAGCAGCGTGAAGTGGAACTGGTCGAACTGGCCGGCGAGCGCGTCGTTTACGGCTTCCAGGGTCGCGTGATGGGGCCGCTCGAATGAGCCGCATCGACCGGCGCGCCTATGCCGAGATGTTCGGGCCCACCGTTGGTGACCGCATCCGTCTCGGCGACACCGATCTCATCATCGAGATCGAGCGCGATCACGCCATTTATGGCGAGGAAGTGAAATTCGGCGGCGGCAAGGTGATCCGCGACGGCATGGGGCAGGGCCAGAAGCTGGCCGCCGATGTGGTGGACACCGTGATCACCAATGCCGTGATCCTCGATCACTGGGGTGTGGTGAAGGCCGACATCGGTATCACCGGCGGCCGCATCAGCCAGATCGGCAAGGCTGGCAACCCGGACATCCAGCCCGGGGTGAACATCGTCATCGGCGCCGGCACCGAAGTGATTGCCGGCGAAGGATTGATCGTCACCGCCGGTGGCATCGACTCGCACATCCACTTCATCTGCCCGCAGCAGGTGGAAGATGCGCTGATGTCCGGCATCACCACGATGATCGGCGGTGGCACCGGGCCGGCGGCCGGCACCAATGCCACCACCTGCACACCGGGACCGTGGCATCTGGCGCGCATGTACCAGGCGCTGGACGAGCTGCCGATGAATTTCGGCCTGCTGGGCAAGGGCAATGCCTCGCTGCCCGGGCCGCTGGAAGAGCAGATCCGCGCCGGTGCGATGGGGCTGAAGCTCCATGAAGACTGGGGCACCACGCCGGCCGCCATCGACAACTGCCTGACCGTTGCGGACCAGCATGATGTCCAGGTGGCGATACACACCGACACGCTGAACGAAAGTGGTTTCGTCGAAGATACCCTCGCTGCGTTCAAGGGCCGCGCCATCCACACCTATCACACCGAAGGCGCCGGCGGCGGACACGCGCCCGACATCATCAAGGCCTGCGGCGAAGCCAATGTGCTGCCGTCGTCCACCAATCCGACGCGGCCGTACACCGTCAACACCGTCGACGAGCATCTCGACATGCTGATGGTCTGCCATCACCTCGATCCGGGTATCGCCGAGGATGTGGCCTTTGCCGAGTCGCGCATCCGCCGCGAGACCATCGCCGCCGAAGACATCCTGCACGACCTCGGCGCCTTCTCGATGATCAGCTCGGATTCGCAGGCCATGGGCCGCATCGGCGAGGTGATCACGCGCAGCTGGCAGACCGCGCACAAGATGAAGCAGCAGCGCGGCGCGCTGCCGCAGGACGCCCAAGGCAACGACAACTTCCGCGCGCGGCGCTATGTGGCCAAGTACACCATCAACCCGGCCATCACCCATGGCGTGGCGCATGAGGTGGGCTCGATCGAAACGGGCAAGCTGGCCGACCTGGTGCTGTGGCGGCCGGCCTTCTTCGGCGTCAAGCCGGCCATGATCATCAAGGGCGGCATGATCGTCGCCGCACCGATGGGCGATCCGAATGCGTCCATTCCCACGCCGCAGCCGGTGCACTACCGGCTGATGTTCGGCGCGCTGGGCGCTGCGCGTGCCGCCACCTCGGTGAGTTTCGTGTCGAAGGCCGGCCTCGAGAGCGGCATGGCGAAGACGCTGGGGCTGCGCAAGCGGCTGGTGGCGGTGCAGGGCACGCGCAGCGTGCGCAAAACCGACCTGCTGCTGAACGACTGGCTGCCGAAAATCGAAGTGGATGCACAAACTTACGAAGTGCGCGCCGATGGCGAGCTGCTGCGTTGCGAGCCGGCCAGCGTGCTGCCGTTGGCGCAACGTTACTTCCTGTTCTGATGGTCACTCGCCTCACCAGCAAACTGCCGGCGCCGCGCAAGGCCGATGCACGGCTGGTGCTGCCCTTCGAATCGCGTTGCCGCAGCCGGCTGCGCGCCGAGCTGCCGGGCGGCGAAACCGTCGGCGTGATGCTGGAGCGCGGCCAGATGTTGCGCGGTGGCGATCAGCTGCTGGCCGAGGATGGCCGCGTCATCGAGATCGTCGCCGCCGATGAAACCGTGTCGGTGGTGCGCGCCGCCGACGGCGCCTCGCTGTTGCGCGCTGCCTACCACCTGGGCAATCGCCACGTGCCGCTGCAGATCGGCGCGGGCTGGCTGCGTTATCTGCACGATCACGTGCTCGATGACATGGTGGTTGGGCTGGGTTTCGAGGTGCGCGTCGAGCAGGCACCGTTCGAACCCGAGGCCGGCGCCTACAGCGGTTCCCCCGGCGCGGCGCATCACCACCACGATCACTGAAGCACGCACCGCCGCGTGAAGCTCGACGCCGTACTGCGCCTGTGTCACCTGGTCAGCCCCGCGCTGCCCATCGGCGCCTATGCCTATTCGGCGGGATTCGAGCATGCCGTGCAGGCTGGCTGGGTGCGTGATGAGGCCAGTGCGCTCGACTGGCTGCGCGGATTGTCGAGCCATTCCATTGCCACGCTGGATCTGCCGGTGCTGCTGCGGCTGCATCGCGCCTGGCGCGCGGGCGATGCCGACGCCGTGCAGCGCTGGAATGCGCAGCTCCATGCCAGCCGCGAGACTGCCGAGCTGCGCGCTGAAGATGTACATCTGGGTCGCTCGCTGGCCAAGGTACTCGCTGAGCTTGGCATTACCGAGGCGCTGCTGTGGCAGCAGGCCGATACGACGATGGCTGCCATGTTTGCGCTGGCCGCGGTGCGCTGGGAAATTGGTGAAGCCGAGATGGCCGGCGGATATCTGTGGGCCTGGAGCGAGAACCAGGTGCTGGCCGCCGTGAAGCTGGTGCCGCTGGGTCAGTCGGCCGGGCAGCGGCTGCTGCATGCGCTGCTGGCCGACATGCCCGGGCTGGTGGAGCGCGCGGCGTCAGTGGCCGATGCAGACATCTGCAGCAGTACGCTGTCGCAGGTGATCGGCAGTGCGGTGCATGAGACGCAGTATTCGCGGTTGTTCAGGTCGTAGCACGATTCGCCGCCAGAGGGAATCAGGGACTCGCTCGCTCCAAAGGTGCACGAAGCAGGGTGATGGCCTGCTCCGGGCAGGCACTGACGCACAGGCCGCAGGCCTCGCACAGCGAGTCGCTGACCAGCAGTGCCTGCTGCCACTTGTGCGCGCGCCCCTTCATCCTGCCGATGAAGCTGAGTCCGGTGCGCATGGACTCCGGCAAGGTCTTCACTTCAAAGACACCCACCGGGCAGACGCGCACGCAGTCGGCTTTGCCTTCGCAGCGGTTGCGGTCGATTACCGGTATGAACTCGCCGGGTTGCTGCTTGCATTCTGGTGCTGCCGACAAGTGGATGCTCCTATTTATTCTTGTAGCGCTCGATGGCCGCCAGAATCATCTTCTTCGCTTCTTCCGCATCGCCCCAGCCGACCACCTTGACCCACTTGGTCGGTTCAAGGTCCTTGTAGTGCTCGAAGAAGTGCTGCACCTGGCGGATGGTGATCTCGGGGAGATCGGTGTAGTTGTGCACGTTCTCATAACGACGCGTCAGACGTGACACCGGCACGGCAAGAATCTTCTCGTCGCCGCCGGCCTCGTCCTGCATCTTCAGCACGCCCACCGGACGTACCGCCATCACCGCGCCGGGAACGACACCGCGCTGATTGGCCACGATCACATCGCAGGGATCGCCATCATCCGACAGCGTTTTCGGAATGAAACCGTAATTGCCCGGATAGCGCATCGACGTATAGAGGAAACGATCGACCACCAGCGCACCGGACGCCTTGTCCATCTCGTACTTGATGGGCTCGCCACCCACCGGCACCTCGACAACAACATTCACTTCATCGGGCGGATTGCGACCAATCGACAGGGCATCGAGCTGCACGGGAACTCCTGGGGCAAAAAGAGCGGGGGTGCGGGCACTACAGCATTCTGGCCCGATGGCGTCAACGACTTGCGGGCGACCGGCGTGTTTTCGGGCGCGACTTCGCCAGCACTTCGGCCATGCGCGTCTGCCAACCCGGGCCGGAGGCCTGCCATGATGCCGTCAGTTCCGGCGCTTCATCCCTCGCTGGCGAGGCACGGCCAGATCCCTTTCGTTTCCCATTCATGACAATGCCTCATGCTGATGAGGCGTCTGGTTGCGCGCAAACTAATTGTATATACAGAAAGTATCAACACTCGGCAGGAATGTTGAGTGCCGGAACGCCTCTGCAATCACGAGCTTTCGTGACCGCTGTCTTCGGCCGTTCTACGGTGCAATACCGCGACGTCGTTCGGATCAGCTTTGCGAGGCGCCGCCTGCCGCGAGGGCACGCGCAGCGTTACTCCGGCCGCAGTATCACCGCCGCCAAGGGGGGCAAAGTGACCGGCAGTGAATACGGCTGCCCCGCCCACGGCGTGGGCTCGGCGGCAATCGGAATGCCATTGCCCGCGTTGCTGCCGCCGTAATAGCCCGAATCCGAATTGAATACCTCGCGATAGCGGCCGCCCTGCGGCACGCCGACGCGATAGCCGGGTCGCGGCACCGGCGTGAAGTTCAAGGCCACGATCAGATGCCGGTCATCGCTCCAGCGCGCGAAGCTCAGCACCGATTGCTGTGCGTCATTGCAGTCCAGCCAGGAAAAGCCGCGCGGTTCGAATTCGTAACGATGCAGCGCCGGATCATCCACATACAGCCGGTTCAGATCGCCGATCAGCTTCTGCAGTCCGCCGTGTTCGGCGTGCGATGTCAGCCACCACGGCAGTTCGGTGCGGAAGTCCCATTCCCACGGGTGACCGAATTCGCCGCCCATGAACAGCAGCTTCTTGCCGGGCAGCGTCCACATATAGGAGTAGAGCAGGCGCAAATTCGCCAGTTGCTGCCAGCGGTTGCCGGGCATGCGGCCCAGCAGCGAGCGCTTCAGGTGCACCACTTCGTCATGCGAGAGCGGCAGCACGAAGTTTTCGCTGTAGGCATACATCATGCCGAAGGTCAGCTGGTTGTGGTGATGCTGCCGGTACAGCGGGTCCTGCTTGAAGTAGTTCAGCGTGTCGTGCATCCAGCCCATGTTCCACTTCATGCTGAAGCCGAGGCCGCCGGCATCGGTGGGACGACTGACCATGGGCCAGTCGGTGGATTCCTCGGCCATCACCACGGTACCGGGGCTGCGCGCATGCGTGGTGGCGTTGAGCTGGCGCAGGAAGTCGATGGCCTCCAGATTCTGCCGGCCGCCGTAGCGGTTGGGCACGAAATCGCCCTGTCGACCGAAATCGAGGAACAGCATCGAGGCCACGGCATCGACGCGCAGGCCGTCGAAATGGAATTCCTCCAGCCAGTAGCAGGCGCTGGAGAGCAGGAAGGAGCGCACTTCGTTGCGCTCATAGTTGAAGATCAGCGTGCCCCAGTCGCGATGCTCCGCCTTGCGCGGATCGTCATATTCATACAACGCGCCGCCATCGAAACTGGCCAGGCCATGCGCGTCGCGCGGGAAGTGGCCCGGCACCCAGTCCAGCAGCACACCGATGCCGGCCTGATGACAGGCGTCGATGAAGTAGCGTAAATCTTCGGGACTGCCGTGGCGGCTGGTGGGTGAAAAGTAGCCAGTGGTCTGGTAGCCCCAGGAATCATCCAGCGGATGCTCGGTGATCGGCAGCAGTTCGATGTGCGTGAAGCCGTGTTCGCGCACATAGGGCAGCAGTGAATCGGCCAGCTCGCGCCAGCTGTACATGCGGCCATCGGGATGACGGCGCCATGACGCGGCATGCACCTCATAGATGCTCATCGGCGCATGCAGCCAGTTGCGCTGCGCGCGTGCCTGCATCCAGCCCTCATCGCCCCAGCGATGGTGACTGTCGCAGACAATGGATGCGGTGCCGGGCCGGAACTCGCTGGCACGCGCATACGGATCGCTCTTCAGCAGAACCGCCGGCTTGTCGCGGGCGCGGATCTCGAACTTGTACAGCTCGCCCGGGCCGATACCGGGCATGAACAATTCCCAGATGCCACTCGAACCCAGCACCCGCATCGGGAAGCGGCGGCCGTCCCAGTCGCAGAATGGGCCGACGACGCTGACGCGCTCGGCGTTGGGTGCCCACACGGCAAAACGGGTGCCGGCGATCCCGTCGATGCTCAGCAGCTGGGCGCCGAGAATGCGCCAGCTCTCGACATGGGTGCCCGATGCAAAGCGGCCGAGATCATCTGCACCAATTGTGGGCGGAAAGCTGTAGGGATCGACATAACTCTGACTCGTGCCGGTGCTACCGATACGTCGAATGACAGGATGGGCGGGCAACGGCCCACCGTCGCTCTGCCACTGAAAGAAATCGCTGTCGCCCAATCGCTGCATGAATTTTTCGTCAAGCCAGGCTTCGCGGGTGGCGGGCAGGAATGTCAGCACCCGCTGGCCAGTACCGTATGCATGCGTGCCCAGCACCGCATGCGGATCGTGATGCCGGGCTTCGGCAATACGTTGCAGCTGTTGCTGAAGACTGGAATCAGCGCTGGGCATTGGCCGTACTATACTGAAAGCCTGCCACGGGAATCCTCGCGATGCTGCCCAGACAGTCAATACGTTCCAGCTCCGGACGCTATGTGAGCCGACTGACCAGCGGAGCGCTGGCGGTCATCATGGCCGGCGGCCGCGGCGAACGCCTGCGCGATCTGACCGCCAACCGCTGCAAGCCTGCCACGCCATTCGGCGGCAAGTTCCGCATCATCGACTTCGTGCTTTCCAACTGCGTCAACTCCGGCATACGCCAGATTTTCGTCATGACGCAGTACAAGGGGCAATCGCTGATCCATCACATGCAACGCGGCTGGAATTACCTGCGCGGCGAGTTCGGCGAGTTCATCGACGTGGTGCCGGCGCAGCAGCAGGTGGGCGCGCACTGGTATCGCGGCACTGCCGACTGCGTGTACCAGAACCTCGAGCTGATCCGTACGCACCGGCCCAAGTACGTGCTGGTGCTGGCCGGCGATCACATCTACAAGATGGACTACGGTCCGATGATCGCCTATCACGTCGAGAAGGGCGCTGACGTCACCGTGGGTGTGGTCGAAGTGCCGGTGGACAAGGCGCGCGAGTTCGGTGTGCTGTCGGCCACCGAGTGGAATCGTGTCACCAAGTTCACCGAGAAGCCGCAGCAGCCGGAGTCCATTGTCGGGCGCCCTGGCGTGGCGCTGGCTTCGATGGGCATCTATGTGTTCGACGCGCAGCTGCTGGAGCGGCTGCTGGTTGAAGATGCAGCGCTGGCCGCGTCGTCGCACGACTTCGGCAAGAACGTCATTCCTGCCGCCATCGACAAGCTGCAGGTGTTCGCCTATCCATTCACCGATGTGAAGACGCGCGCGCAGAATTACTGGCGTGACGTTGGCACAGTCGATGCATATTACGAAGCGAACATCGAGCTTGTGCATGTCGCTCCGGAGCTGAACCTGTATGACGAGGAATGGCCGATCTGGACCTATCAGACGCATCAGCCGCCGGCGAAATTCGTGCTCGATGAAGAAGGGCGTCGCGGCATGGCGATCAACTCCATGGTGTCCGGTGGCTGCATCATCTCGGGCGCGCGCATCGATCAGTCGCTGCTGTTTTCCAATGTCCGCGTCGATGAACGCTCGCAGGTGGAACGCGCGGTGATCCTGCCCAATGTGCGCGTCCATGCCGGCTGCACCATACGCAATGCCATCGTCGATGAGGGCTGCGAGGTGCCGACCGGTACGCAGATCGGCGTCGACCCGGTGGCCGATGCCGCGCGCTTTCATGTCACCGAGCGCGGCATCGTGCTGGTGACACCGGACATGTTGCACCGGAACACTGTCGTCAAGACATGAGTGGCGCACAACGCTTTCCAGTGGTGCTGTTCTGGCACATGCACCAGCCGAACTATCGCGATGCGCTGACCGGCCTATACCTGCTGCCCTGGACCTACCTGCACGCCATCAAGGACTACACCGACATGGCTGCGCATCTGGAGGCCAATCCCGGCGCGCGCGCGGTGGTGAATTTCACGCCGGTGCTGATCGAGCAGTTGCAGGAGCTGGCCGAACGTGTCGGGCAGCATCTGCTGTCGGGTACGCCGCTGCCCGATCCGGTGCTGTCGGTGCTGGCGCCGACACCCCTGCCGCAGGAGCGCAGTGCGCGACTGGCATTGCTGCACGCCTGTCTGCGCGCCGATCGCCGCCATCTGATCGGCCGTTATCCGGCCTACCAGCAGCTGGCCACGCTGGCCACTTCGCTGGGCACGCCCGAGAACGTGGTCTATGCCTCCGACCAGCTGCTGCGCGATCTGGGCGTGTGGTTTCACCTTGCCTGGCTGGGCGAAACCATCAAGCGCAGCGATCCGCGCGTGGCGTTGCTGATCGATCGCGAAAGCGAATTCAAGCCTGAACACTGCCGCAGTCTGCTGGAGCTGATTGGCGAACTGCTGTCGGGTGTGCTGCCGCGCTATCGTCGGCTGGCCGAGGCGGGGCAGGTGGAGCTGGCGGTGTCGCCGTACGGTCATCCGATATTGCCGCTGCTGTATGACTTCAACGCCGCGCGCGAAGCGCAGCCGAATTCGCCATTGCCGCAGTCGCCGGGCTATCCGGGCGGCGCGGCGCGCGCGCGTTGGCACATGGATGAAGCGGTGCGTGTGTTCCAGTCTGCCTTCGGCATGCGGCCGGTGGGTTGCTGGCCTTCCGAGGGCGCCATCAGCGCGCGGGCGCTGCAGTTGATCGATGCCTGTGGCTTCAGCTGGATGGCCAGCAGCGCCAATGTGCTGCGTGGCTGTCTCACGGCATCAGAGGTACATCACGGGCCCATTCAGCAGGCGGTGAATCACGTCTATCAGCGACCGCAGCAGAAGCTGCGCTGCTTCTTCCGTCACGACGAACTGTCGGACCTGATCGGATTCAATTATTCGACCTGGCATGGTGACGATGCCGTGCGGCACTTCGTCGGCGAGCTGGAGCGGGTGGCCGAGACCGCGCACAGCCAGGGTGAGCAGCTGGCGCTGATCGCGCTGGATGGCGAGAACGCCTGGGAACACTATCCTTTCAACGGCTACTACTTCCTGAATGGCCTGTATGCCGCACTGGCCAATCATCCGAAGCTGGAATTGACCACGCTGAGCGGTTTCCTCGCCGCGCGGCCACCGAGCCGTCCGTTGCTGCAGGTGGTGGCCGGCAGCTGGGTGCACGGCACGCTGTCCACCTGGATGGGCGATCGCGACAAGAACGCGGGTTGGGATCTGCTGGTCGAAGCCAAGCAGGCCACGGACCAGGCGCTGGCCAGCGGACGTTTCAGCGCTGCGCAACGCGCGCGCATCGAGCGTCAGCTGGCGCAATGCGAAAGTTCGGACTGGTTCTGGTGGTTCGGCGACTACAACCCGGCCGAGTCGGTGCGCGACTTCGATCAGCTGTATCGCCATCAGCTGGCCAGCCTGTACAAGCTGCTGGAGCTGCCGCAGCCCGAGCGGTTGTCGCTGCCGATTTCCAGCGGACGCGGTGCGCCCGAAGGCGGTGGTGTCATGCGTCGCGCCAACGAATGAACGCGCCTGCGGCGGACCGCCTGCCGGTGCTGGACCGCCGGCGCGCCGGCGTATTGCTGCATCCCACGTCGCTCCCGGGTCGCGGGGCCTTTGGCGCAGCGGGGCGCATCTTCATCGATTGGC
Source organism: Gammaproteobacteria bacterium (assembly GCA_020029535.1). Lineage (GTDB taxonomy): Bacteria > Pseudomonadota > Gammaproteobacteria > Steroidobacterales > Steroidobacteraceae > FEN-1191. The sequence goes on from JAIBJM010000001.1 coordinate 72,181, forward strand.
TGGCGGAGGGTGGTTTCAGCGTCTGGCAGATGCTGCCGCTGGGACCGGTGGGCATCGATGGCTCTCCTTACTGGGTCAGTGCCGACGCCGCATTCAACACCGCGCTGATCGATCCCGATGAGGCGGTGGATCCGGGCAGCGCGCCGGCGGAGTTTGCGGCGTTCTGCGAGTCCAGTGCCGGATGGCTGGAGGACTATGCGTTGTTTGCGGCACTGTCACGGGCACAGGGCAGTGCATGCTGGCGACAGTGGCCACGCGAACTGCGCGATCGCGATGCGGCTGCGCTGGCTGCGGCGCGTGTTGCCTCTGCCGCAGCAATGCATTCATTACGCGCGGCGCAGTGGAACGCGCATCGGCAATGGCAGCGACTGCGCGCGCATGCGCATCATCGTGGCGTGCGCCTGTTCGGCGATCTGCCCATCTATGTCGCACCGGATTCGGTGGCGACCTGGGCGCAGCGCGGGCAGTTTCAGCTCAACGCCGACGGTCATCCCGCGTCGGTGGCCGGCGTGCCACCGGATTATTTTTCGGCCGATGGCCAACTGTGGGGTAATCCGCTGTACGACTGGGCGCAGGCCGAACGCGATGGCTTTGCCTACTGGAAGACGCGGCTGGGTCTGCAGCTGCAGCGTTTCGATCTGCTGCGCATCGATCATTTCCGCGGGCTGGCCGGCTACTGGTCGGTGCCGGCCGGCGCGCTGACGGCGCGCGAAGGCCAGTGGCAGCCGGGCCCCGGTGCAAAGCTGATGGAAGCGCTGCGCGCCGAACTGCCGGACATGCCGCTGGTGGCCGAAGACCTGGGCGTGATCACGCCGGATGTGGATGCGCTGCGCCACGATTTTCATCTGCCCGGCATGCGCGTGCTGCAGTTCGGGTTCGATGGCTCGCCGACCAATCCGCATCTGCCGCACAACTTTGCACACGACACCGTGGCCTACACCGGCACCCACGACAATGACACTACGCTGGGCTGGTATCGCTCGCTGGATACCCACACCGCTGCGCTCGTGAATGCCTATCTGGGAATTGCTGCGACAGCCATGCCGCAGGCGCTGTGGCGCGCGGCCAATGCGTCGGTGGCGCAACTGGCCATGTTGCCGCTGCAGGATGCACTGGCGCTGGGTTCGGAGGCGCGGCTCAATGTGCCGGGCACCGCGGCGGGCAACTGGCGCTGGCGCTTGCCGGATGCCCCGCTCAGTGCTGAACTTGCCACCTCACTGCGCGGTCTGAACCAGCTGTACGGAAGGATCTGAGGTGGCAATGCAAAGTCTGCGAGTTCTTCTGGTCGGCGCAGTGCTGATGTCGCTGGCGGCCTGCAGTGCGCTGGTGCCCAAACTGGAAACGCCGGCGCTGCGCGTGACCAATGTGGCGCTGCTGAGCGGCGACAGCAAGGCACAGCAGCTGCGGCTCACCATCCAGGTCGACAACCCCAATGCGCGTCAGCTCGCGGTGCGCAGCATCGATTACCGCCTGGCGCTGGGGGGACAGGAAGTCGCGCAGGGTGCCACTACTGCGGCGTTCACCGTGCCGGCCCTGGGCCAGTCGAACTTCGATCTGGATGTGAACATCGACGTGCTGCGCGCGTTGACGCTGTTTGCAGGGAACATGAAAGCGGACACGCTGCCTTATCGTGTTACCGGTACGGTGCGGCTGGCCGAAGGCGCATTGCGCACGCTGCCGTTCGCTGCGGATGGCACGGTGGCGAATCCGGCGCGGCGGCGCTGACTACCCTGGCACCCCTTGCTACCCGTGACTATTTCTTCGGCACCAGCCTGAGGAGCTTGCCGCCGGCACTGTCGAGGACACTGGCACCTTCGGTCAGGACATACAGTGCTCCGTCAGGGCCTTCGCTCACGTCGCGGATGCGGGTTTTCAGTTCGGTCAGCAGTCGTTCCTCGCCGATCACCCGGTCGCCCTTCAGAACCAGCCGGATCAGCGCTTTGCCGGCGAGCGCAGAGACGAAGAGATTGCCCTGCCATTCCGGGAAAAGCTTGCCGGTGTAGAAGGCGATCCCTGCCGGGGCGACGGCGGGCGTCCAGAAGTACGCCGGCTGTTCCATGCCGTCCTGAAAGGTCCTGTCGCCGTTGATCGGTCGACCGTCGTATTCGTGGCCATAGCCGATCAACGGAAAGCCGTAATTCCTTCCCTTGTCGACGATGTTGATTTCATCGCCGCCACGTGGTCCATGCTCGCTCACCCACAGCTTGCCGGTGCGCGGATTGATGGCCACGCCCTGATTTTCCCTGAGTCCGAACGCGTAAATTTCGGGCTGGGCGTCCTTGCGACCCACGAAGGGGTTGTCCCGCGGGATCGAGCCGTCGGTATTGATGCGGAGGACCTTGCCCATCTTGCTGTCCAGCTGTTGGGGTTGCGGCCAGGCTGCGACATCCAGCGAAGCTGCACTGACGATCGCCGAGGTGATCAGCAGCGTGCCGTCGGGCGCCTGGATGACACGGGCGTTGATGCCCTCCGCGTCGAGCAGCACGCGCAGGTTTTCGAGGCGTCGATCGTCGGCGGAAAGCGTGGCGCTGGCGACGACTGCAATGCCGGCGCTGCGGGGCAACTTCGACAAGTCCGCGTTGTCAGGCAGCACCGCGTAGGTCAGATATACCCGGCGATTGGTGGCGAAAGCGCGGTCGGGACGCATTTCGAAAATGCCCTGACCCGGATTGCTGTGGACGTCGGGCAGTCCTTCGACTTCCGATATCTTGCCGTCGCGTCCCACAATCTTGATGCGACCGCCCGAACGTTCGGCCACGATCATGCGGCCGTCCGGGAGGAAGTTGAGAGAGAACCCCCGCTTGAAGCCCTCCGCAACCGTTTCGATGTCATAGGCCGCGCTTTTCCCGGGCCGTGCCGCACGCGTCTGGCCCAGCCACTCCGGAACCGGTGTGTAGCCGTCCGGCTGGTCAGAGCGTCCCGCGGGAATCATCGGAGCGCCGGGCGCCGGCGCTGGCGCCCGCGGCGCGGCCTTGATGGGAATCTGCGTGTCCGAAGCAGCCTGTACGCTCACGGCGAGGAAGGCACACAGCGTCGAGGTTGCAACGGCCAGGGTCCTGAGATTCATGGATTCCTCACTTCGTGACATTGATACTGGAGCATGACGCTAGATCAGGCGACTGTACAAATCCACGTACTGCCGCACCTGGCGATTCCACGAGAAATTCTGCGCCATGCCATTCTGCACCAGCCGCCGCCAGGCGCCGCGGTTCTGGTACAGGTCCAGCGCCGTAGCGATGGCCCAGCTGACCGCTCCGGTGTTGTAGTCGTTGAACATCACGCCGGTGCCCTGGCCGGTGGCTGCATCGAAGTGCTGTACCGAGTCGGCGAGACCGCCGGTGCGGCGCACGATGGGCACGGTGCCGTAGCGCAGGCTGTACATCTGGTTCAGGCCGCAGGGTTCGTAGCGCGATGGCATCAGGAACATGTCGCTGCCGGCCTCGATCCAGTGCGCCAGCTCGTCGTGATAGCCATTGTGGAAGGAAACACGTCCGGGCCAGCGCTGCTGCAGTTCGCGGAAGAAGGCTTCATAGCGCGCCTCGCCCGACCCCAGCAATGCCAGATTGAAATCGCGCGCTTCCAGCAGCACCGGCAGCGATTCCATCAACAGATCGAAACCCTTCTGCGTCGCCAGCCGGCTGACGCTGCCGATCAGCGGCCGGTGGGCGGCGGATTGCAGCTGCAGTCTCTGCAGCAGCTGCTGCTTCAGTTCGCCCTTGATGCCCAGCTGGTTGGCGCCGTAGTGCCGCGGCAGGTGGCGGTCATGGCGCGGATCCCATTCTTCGTAGTCGACACCATTCAGTATGCCTACCAGCGAATCGGCACGATTGCGCAGCGTGCCTTCCATGCCCATGCCGTATTCGGGGGTCTGGATTTCGCGCGCATAGGTGGGGCTGACCGTGGTGACCAGATCGGCATACATCAGCGCATGACGCAGCATGTTGATGCGACCGGTGCGCAGATCGTCCTGGTGCAGGTGGCGCGGATCGGCGCCGGCCAGCACTTCGCTGGCCGCAGCCGCGTCCAGCACGCCCTGATAGCCGATGTTGTGGATGGTGAATACGCTGCGGGTGTGCTCGAACAGCCGGTCCCATCGATACGCCGTGCGCAGCCACAGCGGCGCCATGGCGGTGTGCCAGTCATTGCAATGCAGGATCTGCGGCGCGAAGGCCATTTTCTGGCAGCACAGGAAGGCAGCATGCGTCAGCAGCAGGAAGCGGCGGTGCTCGTCCGGCGCCGAGCCATAGATCGCGCTGCGATGAAACAGGGCGGGGCAGTCGATCAGGTAGATGCGCGCGCTGGAGCCCGGCAGCAGCGAGGTCAGCACCGAGAAGGTGTAGCTGTACTCGCCGATACGCACCGACAAACCCTGCAGGAACTGCACCGGATGCAGATCCAGGCCGCGCGGATCGATGCTGGAGTAGGCGGGCATGAACAGCCGGATGTCGTGGCCGGCCGCGTGCAGATACTTGACCAGAGCCCCCGAAACATCGGCCAGGCCACCGGCCTTGGCCAGTGGCGCGGTTTCGGCGCTGATGAAGCAGATGCGCAATGACATGCGCACAAGTCTAGCCTACGGCTATGATTCAGACATGAGACGGGCGGTGGTTTATCTGACTGTGGTTGTTCTCCTTGCGGTGTCCATCACCGCCGGATGGATTGCTGCCGACTGGCCGCAGTGGTGCGCGCGGCTGGGCTGGTGCACGCCGTCCTAGACGCGACACCCGCTCGGCCACCGATCCGCGACTGAGCGGGTGTTCGGGATCGAGATCGAGGGCTGTGTCCGTTGCGCCGGGCAGCTCCTGGCGCATCTGGAGCGCGTCGCGAAAGCTGCGTGCGCGGACGTCGCTCAGCCCGCTTCACCCGTGCACTTCACGGAACGGGCCTCCACCCCATAATCGCGTATCAGCGACAGGCGGTTTGAAATTCCTGTCCACTCGCCTTCGTGGGCGCGCACCGTGTCGCCGAGAATGCGGCCCGGAAGGCGGATGTCGGGGCGCAGCGGCGTTTTTCCTCCGTCGGGTGGCTCATCGCTACCGCGCTTGCTGGGCGTTCATCCGCTGCAATAGCTCACCCAGCTGTTTGATGTCCTCGCCGTACTGTGCCCAGTTGCCTTCGCGCTGCGCCTGCAACGCGCGCTGATACAAGCGTTGCGCCTGTAAGGCCAGGGTATCGGAGCCGACAGCGCCCGCTGTCTGCTGCGGTTGCGGTCGCGGCATTTGTGGAGCCGCACCGCCACGCGGGAACAGACGCGCCAGCGAGGCATCCAGAGTGTCTTCCATCACAATCTGATTCCGGTACGCCACCACAACGCGCTTCAATTCCGGAATGCGGCCATTGGCCGCGCGCAGATACATCGGCCGGATGTACAGCAGCGATTCCTCGATCGGAATCACCAGCAGGCTGCCCTGTATGACTTCCGAGCCTTGCTGGTTCCACAGCGTGATCTGCGGCGCGATGACCTGATCCTGGCTGATGCGCGCGGCGATCTGGCGCGGACCGAAGATCACCGTCTGTTTGGGAAACTGGAACACAACCAGCTGGCCGTAATTCTCGCCATCGCTGCGGGCGACCATCCACGCCGCCAGATTGTCTTTCTGACGCGGCGTGTAGGGCAGCATCTGGATATATTCTGCCCCCGACTCTCCTGGCAGCTTCATCATGGTGTAGTACGGCGACATCGGCAGCGCCTGCGCGCCCTCACCCAGCGTGGGAATGTCCCATTGGTCTTCGCCGTTGTAGAAGGTGGCCGGATTCGTCATGTGGAAGTTGGCGAACATCGCGGCCTGCAGCGCGAAGATGCCTTGCGGATAGCGCAAGCGGGTGCGCAAATCTTCCGGCATCTCGCTAAGCGGCTTGAACAGCGTCGGGAAAATCCTGGCGAGCGTCGCCACGACAGGATCCTGGGTATCGACCACGTGGAAGTTCACGGTGCCGTCGTAGGCGTCCACCGTGACCTTCACCGAGTTGCGGATATAGTTGATGCCGCTCGCTGCGGGCTTGGAATAGGGGTAGCGGCTGCTGCTCGTATAGGCGTCCTGTATCCAAACAAGACGCCCCCGGGAAATCGCCAGATAGGGAGCGGCGTCGTAGACGAGAAAGGGCGCGATGCGCCTGACGCGCTCGGCAATGCGCCGGTGCATCAAAACTCGGCTCTGCTCGGTGAGATTCGGCGAGAACAGCGTGTCGGTCGAAGCAAACCGGATTGCGAACAACAGGCGGCGGAAGAACGTATCCACCGCAATGCCGCCCTGGCCTGCGTAGGCGCCGAATTCGTTGGCATCCCCGCGGGGATAGTCGAATTCGGCCGTGGCGGTCTTCACGAACACGTGATCGTTGGACAGCTCGCCGTAGTAGATGGCCGGCTGCGTCACCGCCAGGTCGACGGAGGACTTCAGGGGCAAGTCCTTCACGAACAGCACCGGTAAGCCTTCCGGCGTCACTTCGTTCACCGGGCCGAGGGTGATGCCGTAGCCGTGCGTGAACGTGAGCCTTTCGTTGATCCATGAGCCGCTCGGCAGCGCGGCAGAATTCATCTCGCGCGCCGAGAGCATGATCTGGCGATACTTGCCGTCGATCTCGTACCGGTCGTTGTGTACGGAGACGAAATCGTAATAGGTGCGGATTTCCTGGATCTGCCCGAAGGTGTCGAGCAGGGGCCGTTCATTCCAGAGTGGCACGTTATCGAGCGTGGCCGCGTTGCGCTCGATATCCGCCAGGGTGAGCGGAGCTTCACCCGATAGTTCCCGCTCCACCACTTTGTCGAGCGCGAAGCCGGCGCGCGTGGCTCCGATGGAGTGCGTTATATAAGGCGTCTCCCGCACCTGTTCATTCGGCGAAACCACGAAACGCTGCAGAATGATCGCGTAGGCGCCGCCCGCCACCGTCACCCCGACATAAAGCGCAACCGCGCTCAACAAAGGCCAGAAGCGCGGCTGCATTGTTTGATATAGCGCGAGCCCCGCCCCAGCAATGGCCACCACGACCAGAATCCATTGCACCGGCATGCGCGCATGCACGTCCACATAGGAGGCGCCATGCACGGTGCCGGAGGATGTAGTCAGCAGCTCTGGAACGCCAAACCACGCCTTGAATGCCAGCAGCAGCAGCAGCGCGGCGGCCAGCACACTCAAATGCCGCCGTGCACCGGGGCTGAGCAGCAGGCCGCGATTTGGATCGAACGACAGGTTCTGTCCCGCAAAATGCGCGCCGGCGACGGCGATGGCGGACAGCAGTACCGTCATGAAGGCCAGGTTGTGCAGGAACTGCAGGAAAGGCAGTTGAAAAAGATAGAAGGCGATGTCGTGGCCGAGGATGGGGTCGGTGGTCCCGAAGGGCACGGCATTGCGCGCCATGAGCCACACTTCCCACTTCCTGGAGGCCCAGAACGCCATGATCGCGGCGGCGACGAGCGCACCCAATACCAACAGAGGCTTCAGGCGCCGCAGATCGAGAGCGATGGCACGCGGGCCTTGTGGGCCGAAGACGGTAAAGGAGCGCTGCGTGAGAGCGCCTTGCGCCAGCCGCAGGTTGAGGAATAGCACGGCGAAGACCGCCGCGAATACCACGAGGCCCAAGGTGGCGCGCGCTGTGAGCGTGCGCATGAAGACTTGTTGCAGAGCCAGCTCCTGGAACCACAACCAGTCGGTGTAGAACGCGGCCATGGAAGGCAGCAGGATGAAAATCGCTACGAAAGCGATGAGCAGATATTTCGATTTGGTCATTCAGGGCGCTCCACGGTGAAGCGGCATAGTAGCTGCGATCAGGAGCTATGACATCCCGCCTGCCGGAAGCTTGCCGCGAGGCTGCGGAAGACGGCGTCCTCGAGCCGCCAGAGCGTTGCGCCGATATGAGCTGCTGGGAGGATTCGATAGCCCGCGGGTAATGTTTCGCAACCTTCAGTTGATCGGCGCCGCTGATCGACGCTACCCTGCGCTCGCGATTTTGCGGCGCGCCGACATTTCAATTCGCACCGAGGACGCGCAGTATGGTCCGCGTGCCGAGACCACCGGACACTCGTCGCGTTACCTTGCTTGCGCCACTGGGCCTGAGCGCCATGAGTCTATGGGCTTTGCTGGCAGTGACATTTGCGCCGAGTGCGGCGGCTCATCATTCTTTCGTCGCCATCTATGACGCCGCCCGCTACATCGATCTCGAAGGCATCGTGAGCGAGTTCCGGTTCGTCAATCCCCATCCGGTGCTGGTGATCTCGGTTACGCGGCCGGGCAGTGCCGCGGAATCCTGGCATGCCGAGATGGACAACCGCTTCGAACTCGCCGATATCGGCATGACGGCGCAGACTTTCCGGCCGGGGGATCGCGTCCGTGTAACTGGAAATCCGGGACGCAACGTTTCCCACATCATGTATCTGCGGGCGCTTGATCGCCCATCGGATGGCCTGCGCTACGAGCAGGTGGGCAGCACACCCCGAATCCAGCGGCCGGAGCGTCGCTGAAACGTCCGAAGGGGTGGCGTCAGGTACCCGATATTAAGTTGCTTGAACGCCTGCGGGCGTTGATCTGCAGCGCCCCCAGCACGAGTAAGCCGAGCAGGTCCAGGACATCGAGGGAACCGCCGCCACTCCGACTACCACTGACCGTCACCGTTGGGACCGTTGGATCGTTGCTGAATCCGTACAGCTCTTTGCCCGTAGCCGGATCGTTTCCGACGAAAAAGAATGTCTGGCCGACCGTCAGTCGATGCCGGTTCGACGCTGCCGCAAAAATTGACGGCGTGACTACAGGTGCCGGCGAAACCAGGGTTGTACCTGTAGCAGTGCCGTCCGAGCGCCACAGCTGGCCGCCGGTGGCAGGATCGGAGACCCCGAACAATGTAGTGCCGTTGAAGTCTGCGAACCAGAGCAGAGTCGATTGCGCCGTGGGATTGATGTCTTTCAGCAAGTGCGTGCCGGAGGAAGTGCCATCGGATACCCACGGTTCAGGTCCGACGGCGCCGGTGCCGGAGAAATAGGCCAGCGTACCGTTGGTAAAGAAAGCCGGTCCGGTGAGCAGCGCACTCAGACTCGCCGTCCCTGCCGCAGTGCCATCGCTCGACCACAGCTGATACTCGTAACTCCCGGGCTGTCCAGCGGCAATCACCGCGCTGGCCAGCAGCTTCCCGTTGGCAATCCCAAGCGGGAATGGGGAAGAGTAGGTATTCGGCGCGACCTGACCCAGCGGATGGGTCCCCGAGGGGAGGCCATTCGATTGCCACAGCTGCCCGCCAGTGCCGTCGTTCGCTCCGAAATAGAGCGCTCCGTTGAATACCACGAGTCCGTAGGGATAGGAGCCGGCGGTTCCGGGAGCAATATCGATTACTTGAACGGTCCCTCCACTGGTCCCGTCGGAGGCCCAGAGCTCGGTCCCAGCGGGTCCAGCAGCAGAAAAATACAGACGGTTGCCAAAGACCGTGAGCTGACAGGGATTGGAATCGCCTGAGCCTGGATTGATGTCAGACACCTGATAAGTGCCGCCTGCCGTTCCGTCGGTACTCCAGAGCTCGACTCCTGTCGCACCGGCGCTCGCGGCAAAGTAGATCCCGCCATTCAGAACCGCCGGTGTGTCCTTGACGCATGCCGGTACCTGCAGTTGCGAAAAAACGGGAAGCACCGGCGGCGCGAGTGTCGCCAGCACCTGGGCACTGGACGGCGAGCCGGATAACCGCATGAATTTTTGTGTCCCGCTCGCGTCTTTGGCGAAGAAGTAGAGAGTGCCGTTGGCGACAAACAGATGGCTGGGGTCGGAGCTGACCGCTCCCGAATTGATATCGGCGAGCAGTGTCGTTCCAGCACTCGTGCCGTCCGATCTCCATAGTTCTCGACCATGCACGCCATCACTCGCCACGAATGCCAACACGCCATTGAAGTCGACGAACTCGTCGGGATTGGAGCCGCTATCGGTGGTTTGGGGATAAATATCGGCCACCAATCGGGTGCCGGCAGATGTTCCGTCGCTTACCCAAGGCTCATTGCCCTTGGTTGCGTCATCGTTCGAAAAATAAAGCGAACCGGCAGCATAGAGAAATCCGTCGATAATCGAGATCGACAGCGCATCGTGTAGCGAGGTCGTGGCGTTTGCCGGCGGCGCGTATCTGAACAAGGATTTGGCACCGGACGAACTCGCGATCAGCACGTAGACAGTGCCACTGTCCCCGGTCAGCTGGGTGATGCCCGCCTCCGATTGATCGACGGAGGGGAGTCCGCCTGCCCGCATGGTTCCCACCGCTGTGCCATCCGTTCGCCATACGGACCTCGTTGTCATTTGCGCGCCGTCGGAGATCGACAGGTAGGCGATACCGGCGATCGTTGCGTGATGGCTGACGATCTGGAAGGGCGAATTCGCCGGCTGCGTTGCGCTTGTTAGCCGGACAGTGTTGGCGCCGGTCCCGTCACTGCTCCAGAGCTGCGAACCATATTGTGCGTCGCTACCGATGAAGATGACGCGATCACCCACCTTTTGGAATAGCGGGTACTGTTGCGCATTGAAACTCAGAGGACCTGGATTGGTGACGGCTATGAGGTAGGTTCCGGCGCTCGTCCCATCGGAACGCCACAATTCCTGGTTTTGGTTGATCCCGCTACTGCCCAAGCAAAGCACGTAGCCGTCCATGCTGATAAGACCAGCGGCCTCGTTCACGTTAGGAGGGCCGAATCCCGCATTTCCTCCGATCGCCGTGACCGCGCTGATGGTATCCGTGACTGTATCGACGCTCCACAAGAGTCCCGAGGATAGATACAGGAAGGAGCTGCCGGCCAGCGCGAATGAGTGCGGATGATAGAGCGCGCTGGTGCCGACACTGTTGTTACCGCCCCACGGATTCGTGACCGGACGCGTGCCGGCGGAAGTACCGTCGCTAACCCAGATCTGTCCCGAGGCAGCCCCTATCGACACCCCGCCAGTTGCGAAATAGAACTTGCTTCCGACCACCAGAAATTCAGTGGCGACATACGAATACTGACCCGTGAGGCTGGTCAAAGCGTGCGTACCCGCACCGGTACCATCCGTCGCATACAGCTGCGAAACCCCGGAAGCATCCACTTTGCTGAAAATAATTAGTGAGCCAAATAGGCCGTAAAGCACTGGACTCGCGGTGGTTCCACTTGGCCCCAGATTGACGACCATAGCCGTGCCGGAAGCAGTCCCGTCCGTGCTCCACAACTGCGGACCCGTCGTACCGTCATCCCCGATGAAATATCCTCGGCCACTCTGGACCGCATAATTAGTGGGACCGGGGAATTTGATTTGGGCAAGTACCCGCAAGCGGCGCAGCAGGATCGTGCCCGAAGTGCTGCCGTCGGTAGCCCATAACGCGGGCCCTGTCGCATCAGTAGCCCCGAATAGCATTTTGCCGCCGAGGGCTCCCAGATACTGGGGATAGGAGCTCTCAGGCACGATCGCCGTGTTGATGTTGAGTATGAGACGAGGCACTTCACTGAATGCCACGCCTGTATAGCTGCTGACGGCGATCAGAAGGCCGATCAGCCAGGCGAGCCGGATGGATGCATAAGGCTTGCGGGTTGTATCGAACATCATCATGCCACCCTTGGAAGATGGATTTTTTTGCGCGCTCAGTTGAGCGAAGAAGACTACGGTGGTCGCCTATCGGCAAGTGCGCGACTATGCCAGCGAAAACATCGGGCAGTCAGTTGTTTTGACAGATGTGGACATCTTTAAAAATTACGTAATGCGACATCGCTGACGTAATACAGATATCGTGTCTTGGGGCGAAGATGCTTTGCTGCTGCGACCTCCAGTTGATCGCTGCCGCTCATCGACGCTACCTTGCGGCCGGACAATTAAGGCTCGATCTGCGAACAAGCCGGGTCGGAAAGGTGGATTGAACTTCCACTCGGTACTTCTGGTCGCTCGCGATCGGTGCCTTCGACACGGCCGCAAGTACGATCACCGGTGGGCTCGAAACGCTGGCCCTATGCGAATCCCACACTCGTTCCGGCAGCACCACTACTTCCGGTGCACCGCGCCGAAGAGGTGTTCGAGCAACCCGATGTGTTCGATATCGGACGCGCGCTCAGACCTTTTTGAAGGTCAGCGTGACGCCGCCGAAGTCGGTGACCAGGGCATCACCCCGCCAGCTCAATTGCATCGTCATGCCTTCGCCGCCTTCGACGAGGATGACTTCGCCGTTCAGGATCCACTTGCCGTCGTGAGCATTCGTCTTGCCATCTTCCGTCATGGCGATTCCCACTGCGCCGCCGTCTTGAAAACTGAGGCGTATGGCGGTTCCGTCAGGCAAGCGCGACTCGTAAGCCCCCGAGGGCGCGCCGCTGCCCGCCGCGCTGTGTGTCGAGTCAGACTGCTCGGCCGAGGCTCCGCCGCCACACCCGATCAACCCGACGCTCACCGCGACGATCAGCGTCGCCACGATTCGATGGAACCTCTTGGTTTGCATGCGACATTCTCCGGAATTCACGATTGGTTGCAGCCAGGACGATTGGGAAACATCAGAGGGGTTTCCCCTGCCAGACAGCGCTCACCGATCCACGACCGGGTGAAGTGCCCGACTATTTCAATCCGCCGGCGATGTCCACGCGTTTGTAGCCGGCCGGCACCTCGAACATGCTGGCCGGAATGGCAGCCTCCTGCCAGGTCTTCAACACATCTTCCTCGCTGCCCGGCTTGCCATTGGTGAAATCCCGCGTGCGCACCGGGTAACCGTTGATGCGGGTATAGGCGTGCATGGCGCTGCCGAACTGGCCGGACAGCTGTGGCAGCGACTGCGCCAGCGACTCGAACATCCCGCTCATCTTCTTCAGCAGCGACTGCAGGTCTTCCTTGCCGCCCAGCGATGCATAGGGCACTACGCATACTTCAGTATCGACGGTGCCATTGCGCTTGATCTGCCAGTTGCGGCAGCTGCGTCCGGTGACGGTGTCGTTGCGGCCGGTGTCCACCGTTTCGTAAACATCGGGCTGCTGGCCGGCGCCGCCGAGCCGGCCCGTCAGCTGTTCGATCTGTGCGCGCTGTGCCGGCGGCAGTTGCGCCAGCTGGCCCTGCATCTTCTGCATGGCGGCGCTGAGGGTGCCGCCCAGTTTCTGCATGGTGGCCTTGTCGATGGCGCGATAGCTGCGATCGGCATTGTCGATCTGATAGATGGTGTCGTCCTTGAACAGCACGATGTCGCCGTCCGAGGTCTCGGTGCGCAGTGCGCCGCCCTGGACATAAATCTTCTGCACCGCGCCTTCCTTGCCGGTGGCGACGTTGCGCGTCACGGTTTCGATGCGGACGCCGGCCTGTGCCGGAATCGAGGCCAGACCCAGTAATACGGCATATATATGTATACGCTTCATGGCCCACCCCGCTGATTTGCCGGTTCGATCATAACTGATTGAGTCTGCTGGTAGAATTCCATCGGACCGGACAGAACCTCCATGTCAGCAACACCCTACCAGCAACTCGAAGCCGAATGGCGCCGGCTGCATGCCTTTCGCGGCGCGCTGTCGCTGCTGCGCTGGGATGCGGCCGTGATGATGCCGCGCGGCAGTGCCGATGTGCGCGGCGAGCAGGTGGCGGCACTGGAGACCGAGCATCACGCACTGCTGACGGCGCCGAAGATCACCCGCTTGCTGGACCGGGCCCAGGCCAATGCCGCCGGACTGGAAGACTGGCAGCTGGCCAACCTGCGCGAAATGCGCCGGCAGCGCGATCATGCTATTGCCACGCCGGTGATGCTGATCTCGCGGCTGGCCAGGGCCACCGCGCGCGCCGAGTCGCATTGGATGGAGGCGCGTCGCCAGAACAACTACGCCTTGTTCGCGCCGCATCTGGAAGAGGTGGTGCTGCTGGTGCGCGACAAGGCCGCGCTGCTGGGGCAGGCGCTGAATCTGCCGCCCTACGATGCGCTGGTCGATGAATACAGTCCCGGCATTACCACCGCAGACATCGACGCCATCTTCAGGAGCCTGTCCCGCAAGCTGCCGACGATGACACGCGAGGTCATCGCCGCGCAGGCCGATCAGGAGCAGCCACCGCTGAGCGGCCGCTTTGCGGCCGGCAAGCAGCGCGCGCTGGTGGTCGAAGTAATGAAGGCCATCGGCTTTCCATTCGACCGTGGCCGGCTTGATGAGAGCGAACATCCGTTCACCGAAGGCGTGTCCGGCGATATCCGCATCACCACGCGCTTCGACGCCGCCGATCCGTTCACCGGTCTGCTGGGCGCGCTGCATGAGACCGGGCACGCCATGTACGACCTCGGCATGCCACAGGCCTGGCGCGATCAGCCGGTGGGACGCGACCGCGGTATGGCACTGGAGGAGAGCCAGTCGCTGTTGCTGGAGATGATCGTTGGCCGCAGTCGCGCCTTCGTCAAATACCTGCAGCCGCTGTTGGTCAGGCACTTCGTCGTCAGCGGGCCCGAATGGGAGCTTGAGGCCATTTACAAGCGGCTCAACCGTGTAACGCGCGGACTGATCCGCGTCGATGCCGATGAGATGAGCTATCCGCTGCACGTGCTGCAGCGTTACGACATCGAGCGTCAGCTGCTGTCGGGGCAGCTGGCGGTGCGCGATCTGCAGCAGGTATGGGATGTGGGCATGGAACAGCGCTTCGGCGCGCGCCCCGCCGGCGTCACCGATGGCTGCCTGCAGGATATCCATTGGGCGCTGGGTTCGTTCGGCTACTTCCCCTCCTATGTGTTGGGCGCGGTGATTGCGGCGCAGCTGTGGGAAAGCCTGCGTGCGCAGGTCGAGGGCCTGGACGGGCAGCTTGCGCGCGGCGAATTCGGCGGACTGTTCGACTGGCTGCGCGAACATGTGCATGGCTTCGGCGCCAAGCTGCCGGTGAAGGAGCTGGTCAAGCAGGCCACTGGCCACGCGCTGGGCGCCAATGCCCTGTTACGCTATCTCGAAAGCAAGTATCTGGAGCGCAAGGCATGACTGTTGCCACGGTGCAGGATTCAGCCACGCTGCGCCGTCTGGGCGCACGGCTGCGCGGCCTGGTGGGCAAGGCCATCCAGGACTACGCCATGATCGAAGCGGGCGACCGCGTGATGGTGTGCCTGTCGGGCGGCAAGGATTCGTACACGCTGCTCGATCTGCTGCTGTCGCTCCAGCGCAGCGCGCCGGTGCGCTTCGAACTGCTGGCGGTGAATCTCGACCAGAAGCAGCCCGGCTTCCCGGCGCATGTGCTGCCCGACTATCTGCAGTCGCGCGGCGTGCCGTATCACATCATCGAGCAGGACACCTACAGCGTGGTCAAGCGCCTGATTCCCGAAGGCCGCACCATGTGCTCGTTGTGCTCGCGCATGCGCCGCGGCGCGCTGTATCGCTACGCCAACGAGAATGGCATCAGCAAGATCGCGCTGGGGCATCATCGCGACGACATCGTCGAGACGCTGTTCCTGAATCTGTTCCACGGCGGCCGGCTCAAGGCCATGGCACCGAAGTTGCGCTCTGACGACGGACGGCATGTGGTGATCCGCCCGCTGGCCTACGTGGCCGAGCGCGACATTGTGCGCTATGCGCGCGGCCGGCAGTTTCCGCTGATTCCCTGTGACCTGTGTGGTTCGCAGCAGAATCTGCAACGCGTACAGATCAAACGCATGCTGGCGGAGTGGGAGCAGCAGCATCCGGGTCGCACCGAATCGATATTCTCGGCGCTGCGCAATGTGCAGGCCGCGCATCTGGCCGATACCACGCTGTTCGACTTCACCAGCGAGATCGCCAGGTGAGTCGAGCGCCGTTGGCCAACAGCTACTGGGTGATCGAAGGCCGCTTGCTGGCCGGCGAGTATCCGCTCGGACTGGAGTTTGCCAGTGGCGGGCAGGTGGCAGCGTTGCTGGCAGCCGGCATCGACTGCTTCATCGATCTCACCGAACCCGGCGAATGTCCGCCCTACAATCAGCTGCTGCCTGCCACGGTGGACTATCTGCGCAAGCCGATTCCGGACCATCGTCTGCCGCGCCGGATCGGGCACATGCGCGAGATCCAGTTCGAGATCGGTTCTGCGCTGGCGGCGGGAAAGCGCATCTATCTGCATTGCCGTGCCGGTGTGGGACGCACCGGCATGGCGGCGGGCTGCCATCTGGTGGAACGCGGCATGGACGGCGACGCCGCGCTGGCTGAGCTCAATCGGTTGTGGCCGCAGAGCGCACGCTCCGCAGATTGGAACTCGGTTCCGCAGACGCCGCAGCAGGCCGACTATGTGCGCGACTGGGTGCCGCACCGGCGTACCCATGCAGACATCGACGAGCTGGCTGGGGCCGATATCAGTAGCACCGAGCTGGGTGTGGTGCGTTCGCTGCGCGAGCGGTATCTGGGTGCCATGATGGGCCTGGCCGTGGGCGATGCGCTGGCGGCGGCGACCCAGTATCGGCGTGCCGGGAGCTTTGCTCCGGTGGGTGACATGCTCGGCGGCGGCCCGTTCGATCTGCCGCGCGGCGCCTGGAGCGACGATACGGCGATGGCGCTGTGCCTGGCCGACAGCCTGACCGAAAAAGAGGCTTTCGATCCGCGCGACCAGCTCGAACGCTATGTGCGTTGGCAGACCCGGGGCTACCTGACGTCCACTGGTCAGTGCGTGGGTATTACCGCAGCCACCTCGCGTGCATTGGCCAGCGCGCAGTGGCGCCGACAGCCCTTCGCCGGCTCGCATGATCCCACCCAGGTTGATGCCGAACCACTGTCGCGCGTCGCGCCGGCGGTGCTGCATGCATGGGGCGATCTGCCGCGTGCGTTGGTGCAGGCCGCCGATGCGGCACGCATCACCTGTCAGGCGCCGCTGGTGCTGGATGGTTGCAGGCTGCTGGCTGCGATGCTGCACGCTGCGCTGCGCGGCGAGAGCCGTGCATCGCTGTTGCGTCCGGCCGCTGCACAATTCTCTGCGCGTCCGCTGAAGCCTGAAGTGGCTGTGTTGATCACCGCAACCATTGACGAGGCGCCGGCCACTACTGGCCCGGGCAATGTGCTGACAGTGTTACAGCAGGCGCGCTGGGCGCTGGGCAGTACCAACAGCTTCCGCGCCGGTGCGCTGCGGGCCATCAACCTGGGCGGCAACTCCGATGTGGTGGGCGCGGTGTATGGTCAGCTGGCCGGCGCGCACTATGGCGTCAATGCCATTCCCGGCAGCTGGCGCGCCGCGCTGGCACACTCCGCGCAGATCGAGTTGCTGGCAGACCGTCTGCTGGCATTGGCGCTGGAACGCATCGGCAGCACGGAGCCGGCGCCGTGAGTTCGCAGCGGGTGCTGATGGTGGTGCACAGCAGTCTGGTGCCGCCCGAGAGTCTGGAGGGTTACACCGAGCGCCAGATCGACGAATGGCGCACCGAATACGACGTGGTCTCGACGCTGCGCCAGGCCGGACATCGCATCCAGGTGCTGGGTGTGCTGGATTCGCTGACCGAACTGCGCGCCGCGCTGATGGATTCGCCGCCGGACATCGTGTTCAACCTGCTGGAAGAGTTCAACGGCATCGTCACCTACGACCAGCATGTGGTGGCCTTCCTCGAGCTGATGCGCCAGCCCTATACCGGCTGCAATCCGCGCGGTCTGCTGCTGGCGCGCGACAAGGTGCTGTGCAAGCAGTTACTGGCCTTTCACCGCATACCCACGCCGCAATTCGCGGTGTTCCGTCGCGGCGAGCGCTTTCATGTACCGCGCCGGCTGCGTTTCCCGCTGTTCGTCAAATCGGCCACCGAGGATGCCTCGCTGGGTATTGCGCAGGCCTCGGTGGTCGACGACGCGTCAAAGCTGCGCGAGCGCGTGCAGTTCATGCACGAACAGATCCGTTGCGATGCGCTGGTGGAGGAATACATCGAGGGGCGCGAACTGTACGTCAGCGTGCTCGGCAACCAGCGGCTGACCAGCCTGCCGGTGTGGGAGATGCACTTCGGCAGCCTGCCGGACTCGCTGCCGGCCATCGCCACGCGCAAGGTGAAGTGGGATCGCAGCTACCAGCAGAAGTACGGCATCAGCACCGGTGGCGCGCAGCATGTGGAAGCAGCGCTGCTGGAGCGCATCGACCGTATGGCGCGGCGCATTTACCGGGCATTGCATCTGTCCGGCTATGCGCGCATCGATTTCCGTCTGCGCGGCGATGGCGCGCTGTACGTGCTGGAGGCCAATCCGAATCCCAATGTGGCGCGTGCCGAGGATTTTTCGGCTGCCGCAGCGGCAGCGGGCGTTGACTATCCCCAGCTGCTTGAGCGCATCATGCGACTGGGGCGCAGCTATCGGGCCGAGTGGCGCAACTGAATGGAGTCGGGGAACTCAGGCATGCATACGAAGTTGATGGTATTGACACTGGCGCTGTTGCTGTCGGCCTGCGCCAACCAGCAGAAGTTGCGGCAGGCTGAACTGGATCAGCTGGTGGCCGTGCTGCCCGGCATTTACGACAACGGCGCGCAGGCGCGTGCCGACGCCGCCTCCGGCGTGACGCCGCCGCATGCCGCGCTCAATCTGCTGATCACGCCTTTTTACGCGCCGGCACTGGGCGAACACGTGTTCCATGTGCGCGAGACCGCTGCCGATGATGCGCGCCGGCTGATCTCGCAGCAGATCTGGACGCTGGCGGTGGTGGACAAGCAGCGCATAGTGCAGAGCATCCACCTGCTGGCCGAGCCGGAACGGTGGCGCACCGGCAATCCCGAGCTGTTCCGCTCATTGATGGCGCGCGACGTCCGGCCGCTGAGCGGCTGCGAGCTGGTGTGGCAGAAGACCGCCGAGGGCTTCAGCGCCGCCAATCAGCGCGCCAGCTGTCGTGCCAATTCGCGCGTTGATGATGAGGTGGTAACGGTGGAGCATCGCGTCGAGCTGCGCAACGATGAATTGGCCATCAGCGAGCGTCATTTCGATGGCGCGGGCAGGGCGGTGGCCGGCACCGAGGCCGATCCGTACTACCGGTTCGTGATCAGGAGGCGCTGAATGATCGACGCCGCTGCCACTACCATCGCCGGCATCCAGACCATTGCCGAAGTGATCCGTCTGGCAGTGGCGCCGGTGTTCCTGCTCTCGGGTGTCGGCATCATGCTGACGGTGCTGACCAACCGTCTGGCGCGCGCCGTGGATCGGGCGCGCGTGCTGGAGGGGCGCAGCGCGCAGGCGCCGCATGAGCCGGTGGACGGCGACGTGCTGCGTCAGCTCAGGGTGCTGGCAAAACGGGCGCGGTTGCTGAGTGCGGCGATCACGCTGCTGACGGTGTGCGCGCTGCTGGTCTCGATGGTGGTGGTGATGCTTTTCATGGCGGCGTTTTTCGATTTCGGTGTGGTGCGTACCATCGCCGTACTGTTCATTGCCGCCATGATTGCCTTCGTCATCGCGCTGCTGTACTTCCTGCGCGAGATCTTCATTGCCACTGCGGCCATCCGCGTTGGCATCCGCCGCTGACTACTTCTTGTCGTGCGGCGGGATGGCGTACTTGCCGGTGGCTTCTTCTGCGCGGTTCTTCTCGACCTGGCGCTTGGCGCGAATCCAGTTCGACAGCTCGCGCAGATCGCGTTGCTGTGAGAAGGTGCCCGGAGATGAGGTGTTCGGGAAGGTGTCGTACGGGTTGTAGCCCGCGCCCTTGCCGGTCGCGGCGCGCAGGCCGCGCATCCGCTGCGCCACAGTATCTTCGAGCGACAGCTTCTGCATTTTGACCGTGTCGCCTTCCTCGTCGTTCCCGAGGTGATGGAGCTTGAAAGTGTCTGGTTTCATTCCGCCAATCTTGCCTGTGCTCTTAACAGACCCAACGCCGATTTTCCGTCGGCGATTTCGCCATTTGCTGCCTTTCGGCAGGCCTGTTCAAAGTTTAGCCAATGTACCTCGATCAGTTCTGCCTTTTCAGGTGACATATTGACGGAGTTCAAGTTCCTGGCGAGAAACAGATGCACTATTTCAGTGAAAACCCCGGGGGAGGTGACATAAGCCCCCAGGCTTTGCCAGTTGCTGGCTTCGGTTCCGGCTTCCTCGATCAGCTCGCGCCGGGCGGTTTCCAGCGGCGGTTCGCCGGGCTCCAGCTTGCCGGCGGGCAGCTCCCAGACCCAGCCATTGGCGGCATGGCGGAACTGCCGCAGCAGGCAGACCCGGCCCTGATCATCCAGCGCCACGGTGGCCGCGCCACCGGGATGGTGGATGATCTCCAGGTCGACGACATGGTCGTTCGGCAGCCGTACTGTTTCGACATTGACGGTGATCACGCGGCCGGTGAACACAGTGCGCACTTTTTCGATGGTCATGCCGTATGTTCCGTATTCGTTTGTTGCATGGCAAGAGCGTGAAGCAGGCCGGTGACTGGCGCTGCTGCGCACCTTTATATTCGCCATATGTCCACTGATCCGATCGCATTGCTCAATTCCGCGCAGAAGCGCGCCGCCACCTATGGCGAACCGCTGCCGGATCGCAAGGGCGTGAATGCGGGACCGCTGCTGGTCATTGCCGGCGCTGGCACCGGCAAGACCAATACCGTCGCGCATCGCGTCGCACACCTGGTGATGAACGGTGTCGACCCGGCGCGCATCCTGCTGCTGACCTTCACGCGTCGCGCTGCGCTCGAGATGCGCCGCCGCGCGCATGACATCGTGCGCCAGGCGCTGGACGACACCCTGGGCAACAAGGCCCAGGTGGTGCTGCAGCGGCTGATGTGGGCCGGCACCTTCCATTCCATCGGCAACCGGTTGCTGCGTCACTATGCCGCGCATCTGAAGCTGGACCCGGGCTTCACCGTCATCGACCGTGGTGATTCGGCCGATCTGTTCGACACGCTGCGCCAGGAACTGGGCTACACCGAGCAGTTCCAGCGCTTTCCGCGCAAGGACGCCTGTCTTGCCATCTATTCCTGGCGCGTCAACACGCAGAAGTCCCTGAAGGAAACGCTGGAACAGCAGTTCCCCTGGTGCCAGAGCTGGGAAAAGGAGCTTTCGCAGCTGTGCCGCGCCTATGTGCAGCGCAAGCAGAAGTACGCGCTGCTGGATTACGACGATTTGCTGCTGTACTGGAACCTGATGATGTCCGAGCCGAAGCTGGCTGCGCATGTGGATGCCAACTTCGATCATGTGCTGGTGGATGAGTACCAGGACACCAACAAGCTGCAGGCCGATATCCTGAAGGCGCTGCGTCCCGACGGTCGCGGCATCACCGTGGTCGGCGATGATGCCCAGTCGATCTACTCGTTCCGCGCCGCCATGGTCGAGAACATCCTGAATTTTCCCGACCAGTACCGGCCGCGCGCCGAGCTGATCACGCTGGCGCAGAATTACCGTTCGACGCAGCCGGTGCTGGACGCGGCCAATGCGGTATTGGCCGATGCGCCGCGCCAGCATCGCAAGCATCTGCTTTCGGTGCGTGGCTCGGGCGCCAGACCCCTGTATGTGACCACCGAAGATCTGCAGTCGCAGGCCGAGTATGTGTGCGGCCAGATCCTCAAGCGCCGCGAGACCGGTGTGGCATTGCGCAAGCAGTCAGTGCTGTTCCGCAATGCCAGCGCCAGCGATGTGCTCGAAGTCGAGCTGATGCGACGCAAGATCCCGTTCGTGAAGTACGGTGGGCTGAAGTTCCTCGAGGCTGCGCACGTCAAGGATCTGCTGGCCGTGCTGCGCTGGGCCGACAACCCGCGGAATACGCTGGCCGGCTTCCGTGTGCTGCAGTTGCTCCCAGGCATGGGGCCGGCCAATGCGCGCAAGGCCATCGAACTGATCGAGGAACGCGGCACCATCAAGGCGTTGAGCGAATTCGCGCCGCCGGCCGCCGCGCGCATCGACTTGCCCAGACTGGTCAACCTGCTCAGCGCGCTCACCGAACCCGAACGCCCGTGGCCGGGGCAGCTGCGGCTGGTGCGCGAGTGGTACCAGCCGCACATGGAGCGGCTGTACGAGCATGTGCACACGCGCGTCGGCGACATCGATCAGCTGGAGCAGCTCTCGGCGCACTATCCTTCACGCGAGCGCTTCATCACCGAACTGACGCTCGATCCGCCCAACGCTGCCGGCGATCTCTCCGGTGTGCCGCATCACGATGAGGACTATCTGGTGCTCTCAACGGTGCACTCGGCCAAGGGTATGGAGTGGGACACCGTTTACGTGCTGAACGTCGTGGATGGAAGTTTCCCATCCGAGTTCTCGACCGGCCGCGCCGAGCTGGTCGATGAAGAACGTCGCCTGCTCTACGTGGCCATGACCCGCGCCCGCGACGAACTGCATCTGTGCGTGCCGCTGAAATTCCAGCTGACGCAGCAGCCGCGCGACGGCGACGGGCATGTGTACGGTGCTCGCAGCCGCTTCGTTACCGACAAGGTGCTGAAGTGCGTGGAGCAGACCTCTTTCCACGGCTCCACCTCGGGCGCTGATACACTGGCCGAAGCCCGGGCCGTGACGCTGGATGTCGGCGCCCGGCTGAAGGACATGTGGTAGTCACACAAGGAGCAGGGACATGAGCAAGGGACTGGAACGCAAGAAGGAAGGCAAGAAAAAGCCGGCCAAGACTCTGCAGGAAAAACGTGCCGCAAAAAAGGAAAAGAAGGCCACGAAGGCGTTCATGCAGCAGCCCTGAACTGCCTCGCTACGGTGCAGCCGTCGATTTCCCGCCTGACTTCAGGTGGCGAAAGCCCACCAGCTGCTTCTGCTGCTCATCCCACAACCGGAAAGTCAGCGATCGAAGGCTCGACAGCAGGGTTACCGGTGGTACCTGCCTGAACAGCGGTTCGGCTTCGTGACAGCGCTGCAGGTTGTAGTTTGGAATATTCGGGCTCAGGTGATGAATGTGGTGGAAGCCGATATTGCCGGAGAACCAGCGCAGCACAGACGGCAGCTGGTGATAGGAACTGCCCCGCAACGCCGCGTCGACGTAATCCCAGTTTTCGTTGCGTTCCCAGTAAACGCCGGAAAACTGATGCTGCACATAGAACAGCCATACGCCGACGGTGCCCGACAGCAACATCACGCCCAGCTGAATGATCAGATACGGCTTGAGTCCGAATACCGCGCTCATCGCAGCGGCCATCAGCAGTAATGCCAGATTCATCCGGTGCACCGAGCGACGTTCGCGTTGGCCACCGCCGGTGGGGCTGAAGCGATTGATCACCAGAAACAGCAGCAGCGGCGCGATCAGGAACAGGATGAACGGATTACGCGTCAGCCGATAGGCGAGGCGTTTCCAGCGCGAAGCCTCCAGATACTCCTGCACCGTCAGTGTCCAGACATCGCCGGTCCCGCGCCGGTCCAGATCGCCTGAAGTGGCGTGATGATTGCCGTGCTGCCAGCGCCAGCAGTGGTAGGGCGTGAAGGTCAGCAGGCCGGTCAGCCAACCCACCACATCGTTGGCGCGCTTCGAGCGGAAGAACGAACCGTGGGTGCAGTCGTGAAAGATGATGAACAGGCGCACCAGAAAGCCGGCGGCCAGCACGATCAGTGGCACGGCCAGCCAGATGGAAACCTTCAGGCCCAGCCAGGCCAGATACCACAACAGCAGATAGGGCAGCAGCGTGTTGAGCAGTTGCCACATGGCCCTGCCGAGCGATGGCTGGCGGTATTGCGCCACTGTCTGCTTCCAGGTCGAGCGGTTTCCCCCCACGGCGGCAGGGTTGGCAGAGGGTGCGTGCATGGTTACGGCAGCATACGCGCATTGGTGCCCGACGTACGCCGGGATCGCGTATCTGCTAACGTGATTCAATGGGTTGGCGAAAGTCTGGCAGACACCATGTTCCGCAGGAAATCCTGATCATGACCTGCGACGTCTGCGAACTCGATATCGGGGCGGCCGACGAGCGCCGGCCGAAGGCCCATTTCGAAGTCAGTCGCGTGCCCAATCCCGGTGGCATCGAAAAGCAGGATCCGCGGGTCTACATCTGCTCAGCAGCCTGTCTGCGTGCCTTCGCTGCCACGACACCCGAGCCTGATCGTCGCGGTGCCGCACCGTCGCGGCGTGGACGCTCAGCCGCCTGATCGGCCTTCAGCATGTTGGGCGGGACACTGTATGCAGCAGATTTATTGCATATAACGAGCGATGCCTGCGAACAGTCGCCAGACCCCCAGAAACAGCAGCCAGACAATCAGCGCGAACAGCAGCGCGAAGGCGAGACCGTCGAGGGACAGTGCGAACGTAGGCGTCCAGTCACCCCAGGTCGCACGGGCAATGTCCTGATCGATGTGCACGGCGAGCCAGGCAGCCTGATGGAAAAGGCTGCCGTGCAGCGCATCCACCATGCCCTGTAACTGTTGGACCGTTGCGCGCAGCGCGGCAATTGCCGCGCCCTCAGCATGGAAGGTTGGATCGGTGCTGGCTAGGTGATACTGGATCAGGCGGTCCAGATTGCCGCCATGGAATTGATCGGCAATTCTTTGCCACGGCACCAGATCGAGTCTGGCCTGATCGAGTCGTCCGCCCAGCCGCTGGATGTACTGATTGATGAAGCCCGGCACCAGCCCCCCGGCCACCACGGTGGCGACGAGAATGATCCGGTCCAGCAGTCCGCGGATCAATGCCATGGAGCTACCGTACTCCCCATTCACGGTTCCAGGTAGGCGTAGCCGTCCAGCTCGGTCTCGTAGAAGCGCTTCAGCCCCTGGCTTTCCGCCACCGTCATGCGTCCATCGCGTACCGCGCGTTCGCAGTCGCGTGCCAGCGCCGGCGCCAGCTCGGCCACGTCGTACTCCATGTATTCCAGCACGCGGTTGGCGGTGTCGCCCTTGACGATTTCCTCGATCCACCAGCCGCCTTCATCGTGCAGCTTGATATGCACCACATGCGTATCGCCGAACAGGTTGTGCAGGTCGCCCAGCGTCTCCTGATAGGCACCGACCAGAAAGGCTGCCAGGTAGTAGTCGTCGCTGTTGTTCAGCGCATGCAGTTCCAGCGTGCGCTTGGTTTCGCGGGTGCTGACGAAGTGATCGATCTTGCCGTCCGAGTCGCAGGTGATGTCGGCCAGCACGGCATTGCGCGTGGGCTGCTCATCGAGACGGTGGATGGGCATGATGGGAAATTGCTGGTCGATGGCCCAGCTGTCGGGCAGCGACTGGAACACCGAGAAATTGCAGAAGTAGGTGTCGGACAGTACGTCTTCGAGATCCGCCAGCTCTTCCGGCGGATGTTTCATGCGGCGGCAGCAGTCGCGAACGCGCGCGCAGGCCGACCAGTACAGCCGTTCGGCCAGCCCCCGGTGCTCCAGCGACAGCAGGCCGAGATGGAACATCTGCAGCATCTGCTCGCGGCCGGTCTGCGCATCGTGATAGCACTCCACCAGCCGGCGCTCATCCACATTGCGCCAGGCATCGTGGAGGTCGCGCACCGGCTGCGGCAGCGTGCGATCGCACGCTGCGCGTTCGGCTTCTTCGGCGCTGATGTTGAAGCGGTCCAGCGCCGAACTGCCCACGATATTGAAGATCAGCACGCTGTGATGCGCGGCCACCGCGCGGCCGGATTCGCTGACGATGATCGGATGCTCGATGCCGCGCGCACTGCAGACGCTGCCGACGCGGTACACCACGTCGCTGGCATATTCGTTCAGCGTGTAGTTCATCGACGACCCGTAGTTGGTGCCGGTGCCGTCGTAGTCCACGCCCAGCCCGCCGCCCACGTCGATGTACTGCAGCCCGGCGCCCATCAGCTTCAGCTCGGCGTAGGTATGCGCCAGCTCGTTGATGGCGTCCTTGACGCGGTGGATGTCCTGCAGCTGGCTGCCGGGATGGCAGTGCACCAGCTGCAGGCAGTCTTCCATGCCGCGTGCCTTCAGCGTGGCCAGCAATTCCAGGATCTCGGTGATGAACAGGCCGAACTTGGATTTCTCGCCGGCCGAATCGCGCCAGCGGCCCGAGCCTTCGCTGGACAGTTTGACGCGCACGCCGATGCGCGGCCGCACCCGGTGTGCCTCGGCGTGTTTGAGGATCAGCCCAAGTTCCGAGAAGTTCTCCACCACCGGAATGATGGTGCGGCCCAGTTTGGTGGCCAGGATCACGGCCTCGATGTAGCTCCCGTCCTTGAAGCCATTGCAGATGATCAGCCGTTCCGGCGAGTTTTCGCTCATGGCCATCACGGCCAGCAGCTCGGGCTTGGAGCCCACTTCCAGACCGAAGCCGAATTCCTTGCCGTAGCGGAACACTTCCTCGACCACCAGGCGCTGCTGGTTGACCTTGATCGGGAACACCGCGGTGTAGCGGCTGCGGTAGTCGTTCTCGGCGATGGCCCGGGCAAAGGCGTCGTGCAGATGGCGCAGCCGGTGCGCCAGGATGTCGGAGAAGCGAATCACCACCGGCGCGGTCAGGTCGCGGGCCTGCAGGCCCTGGACTACCTCATGAAGGTCGATCTCGTGGGTCGGGCTGGTGTCGGGCCGCACCACCACATGGCCGGCCTCGTTGACCGCAAAGTAGCCTGAGCCCCAGGCGTTGACGTTGTACAGGTCGGCAGAATCGTTGGCATTCCAGCCGTGGTTACCATTCCGTGTTCCCATGTCGGTGACCATAGCAAAAGTCCGTTGCAAGTAAACGGCCGCTGCGGGCTGCGCAGCCAATCGCTACAATCGCCACGACTGGACGGACGGACACAGATGGCCATCGATCTCTACTGGGGAAGCGGCAGTGCCTGGTGCTGGCGGGTGTTGCTCGCGCTCGAACACAAGGGCTTGGCCTACAACAGCCATCTGCTCAAGTTCGACCTGCAGGAGCACCAGGCGCCGCAGATGCTGGCGATGAATCCGCGCGGCAAGCTGCCGGTGCTCAAGGATGGCGACTACGTGGTATTCGAGTCGGTAGCCATCCTCTACTACCTGGACCGGAAGTATCCCGATCCGCCCATCTTCGGCGTCACGCCCGAAGAGGCCGGTGTCATCATGCGCGTGATCTGCGAGTACCAGTCCTACGCCGAGCCCAGCGCCATGAAGATTATCGACGCGCTGCTGCGCCGGCACGAGCCGCGCATCGGCGAGGATCTTGCCGAAGCCATGCACTGCGTGGCCGGCGAAGCGCGTACCATCGAGCGGCGCCTGACGCAGGGCGACTGGGTGGTGGGCGAGCGCTTCTCGGCCGTGGACATGGTGATCTACCCGGACATCCGGTTGCTGTTGCGGGCGCTGGCGCGTCCCGAAGCGCACGAGCTGGCTTCGCGTTTCCTGCCGCTGGAAGTGAATTACCCGGCGCTGGGTCGCTGGCTGCAGCGGGTCGCGGCACTGCCCGGACACGAGCGCACCTGGCCTCCGCATTGGCAGCACGCCAACGCCTAGAGAACCCCTGCACGGGTGCCCTGGCGGGTGGCGGGCGCCCCGCGCCGTTGCTACCCTTTCGCCCGCCATCAGTCCGGAAGCATCATGAGCACCCAACACATCGAGTTCGCAGGTCGCATCCTGTTTGTCGGTTTCGGCAGCATCGGTCAGGGTGTACTGCCGCTGATCCTCAAGCATGTGGGCATTACGCCGCAGCGTATCACCATCGTCACCGCCGACGATGTGGGCCGTGAAGAGGCCAGCCAGTACGGCATCAAGTTCGTCAAGCAGCCGCTGACCCGCGAGAACCATCGTCGGGTGCTGGAGCCATTGCTGGGTCGTGGCGATTTCCTGCTCAATGTGTCGGTGGACGTGTCCAGCATTGCGCTGATCCGCTACTGCTGGGAGCGTGGCTCGATGTATCTGGATACCTGCATCGAACCCTGGCCGGGCGGCTACACCGATCCGTCGCTGCCGCCGGCCAAGCGTACCAACTACGCGCTGCGCGAAGAGGCGCTGGCGCTGCGTACCGATGCGCGCCAGCCCACCGCCGTGCTGACGCATGGCGCCAATCCCGGCCTGGTGTCGCACTTCGTCAAGCAGGCCATGCTGAACATTGCCGCCGATACCGAAGTTGACGCCGGTAATCCCGCCACGCGCGAGGATTGGGCGAAGCTCGCCCAGACGCTGGGCATCCGCACCATCCACATCGCCGAGCGCGACACGCAGATTTCGGCGATCCCGAAGCAGCCCAACGAGTTCGTCAACACCTGGTCGGTGGATGGCTTTGTTTCCGAGGGCGGGCAGCCGGCCGAGCTGGGCTGGGGCTCGCACGAGAAGACCTTGCCGCGCGATGCGCGCCGCTATGACTTCGGCCGCGGCTCGGCGATCTATCTGCAACAGCCGGGCGTGGCCACGCGTGTGCGCACCTGGACGCCGCTGGCCGGACCCTTCCATGGTTTCCTGATCACGCATGGCGAGTCGATCTCGATCTCGGATTACTACAGCATCAAGAAGGGCAGCGAAGCGCTGTATCGCCCCACCGTGCATTACTCCTACCACCCGTCGGATGCGGCGGTGCTGTCGGTGCACGAATTCTCGGGCCGCAATTACCAGATCCAGGACCGCAAGCGCATCATGATGGACGACATCGTCAGCGGCGTCGACGAGCTGGGCGTGCTGCTGTGCGGACACAAGAAGAATGCCTACTGGTATGGCTCGCAGCTGTCGGTGGATCAGGCGCGCGCGCTGGCGCCGTTCAACAATGCCACCAGCCTGCAGGTCACCGCGGCGGTGCTGTCGGGCATGATCTGGGCCATGGAGAATCCGAACAAGGGTATTGTCGAACCCGATGAAATCGATTTTCGCCGCAACCTGGAAATCTGCATGCCGTATCTGGGCACCGTGGTGGGCGAGTACACGCAGTGGTCGCCGCTGTCGGACCGCGAGCGGCTGTTCCCGGAAGATCTGGACCGCACCGATCCCTGGCAGTTCAAGAACGTGCGAGTGAGCTAGACCGGCGCTTCGCGGACTCAAGGTCTGCTCAGCGCTGATCGGTCAAGGCTCGGCGCGCCTAAATCGCGATCACCAGGATCATCCACTCCGCGACCGCGTGCATCGCGGGATCAGTGGGAGTGTCCAGTGGGTGCGGGTGTCGTCTTCTCAAAAAGTTGATCGCTACAATTCATCGACGGTAGTTTGCGGCCGGCCATCAGGCCTGATTCTGCGTAGCGGCCCCGAGTCGAGTGAGGTGCCGACATGTGGGTAGGCGATGTGAAGTGCCTATCCGCTAACGTCTTGATCAAGATGCGAGGCGGGGGCCATTACACCTTCTTCAGAAATTCAGACTTGAGCTTCATCGGGCCCAGGCCCTCTATCTTGCAGTCGATATTGTGATCGCCTTCGACGATGCGAATGTCTTTGACTTTCGTACCCACCTTCACGACTGACGAGGAGCCTTTCACTTTCAGGTCCTTGATTACGGTGACCGTATCACCGTCTTTGAGCGCACTGCCGTTTGCGTCACGTGCCGTCGCTTCAGACTCATTGTTCAGGATTTCAGCGATCTGTTTCCACTCATGGGCGCACTCGGGACATACATACATGGGTCCATCTTCATACGTCAGCTCGGAATTGCATTGAGGGCAGGCGGGCAATGTGCTCATGTCGTGCTTCTAATCAAATACTGTGGGTGCATTGTAATCGTAGCCCCTCGTCGATCGGAGTCTGCGGCCGTTCATCAGGCCGATGAAGGGAACCCGGCGAGGAAATTCGGGTCCGAACTGATTCCCGGGCTTCAAGCTCACATCCCCTGGAAGCGTATGCATCGCCTTGTTCGACCAGCCGTATTGGCCTTGATCTCCACCGTCCCGCTGTTGACCGCCTGCGCAACGCAGGTGCCAAAGACAGCAAACGTCCTGCCCAAAAGCGTGCCGACCCTCGCCGTCGTCGTCGATTGTGGCGACTGCAAGGTGCGCTCCACGGTGCCGGAGCTGATCCGCACCAGCTACGCGGCAGCGGCGGCCAAAGCCGGCATACCGATCGCGGGCGATGCGCAGGTGACGCTGACGATCAAGGACTACAAGGAGCGCGGCATGGCGATCAGGGTCGCTTCGCTGATCGTCGGACCGCCCGCGATGATACTGAAGGATGAGATCAAGGCCGTCGCGGTGGTCAATGGCGAGCAGCGGCCGCTGAAGTTCAACCGTCGCATTCCATTCCGCGGCATCGACAGCGTGGCCCGGAAGCTCGGCGAACTGGGCTTCGATGCAGTGGCCCACGCCGCTCCGCCACCCTCTGACGCCAATCTGGCCGCGCGCAACTGACGGCGTCACTCGCCGACCGTCACGCTCTCCATCACGTCGTCCTGCTCGATCGCATCGACGATGTCGAGACCGCTGGTGACTTTGCCGAACACCGTGTGCTTGCCGTTCAGATGCGGCGTCGCGACGTGAGTGATGAAGAACTGGCTGCCGTTCGTGTTCGGTCCGGCGTTGGCCATCGAGATCACGCCGCGCTCGTGCTTGAGCGGATTGCCTCTGCACTCGTCCGCGAACTTGTAGCCGGGACCGCCGCGGCCCGTGCCGGTGGGATCTCCGGTCTGGATCATGAAGTCCGCGATCACGCGATGAAATTTAACGCCGTCGTAATAGCCCTGCTTCGCGAGGAACACGAAGTTGTTGACCGTCTGCGGCGCATGCTGCGGGTGGAGCGCAAGCTCGATCGTGCCGCGATTCGTTTCGATCGACACCGTGTAGTCTTTCGTCGCGTCGATCTGCATCTCCGGCGGCTTGGACCATTGCTGTTCTGCCATGTTGTTCTTCCTCGAAGGTTTGGATTCGCCACGATAACGGAAACTGGCCGGGTGCGGCTACGGGCGCGCGCTCAAAGTTGATCGCCACAGCTCATCGACGGTAGTCTGCGGCCCCCGCAAGCGAGTGAGATGCTGAAGCGTGGATAAGCGGTTTGAATTTTCATACGCACTTGAGGTCATCAGGCAATGATTCTGGAGCTCGGTCTCGACACTTTCGGTGACGTGACGGCCGGCGCCGATGGCCAGCCGCTGTCCCAGGCGGCGGCGGTTCGCAACGTCGTCGAGCAGGCGGAGCTCGCGGATCGGGCAGGTCTCGACTTCATCGGCGTCGGCGAGCATCACCGCGAGGATTTCGCGGTCAGTGCGCCCGAGGTCGTGCTCGCTGCGATTGCGGCGCGAACCACGCGCATTCGCATGGGCTCGGCGGTGACCGTGCTCTCCTCCGATGACCCGGTGCGCGTGTTCGAGCGCTTCAGCACGCTGCACGCCATTTCGAACGGCCGCGCAGAAGTCATGCTCGGCCGCGGCTCGTTCACCGAGAGCTTCCCGCTGTTCGGTTACGACCTGAACAAGTACGAGGAGCTGTTCGACGA
The DNA here is from genome assembly GCA_020029535.1 of Gammaproteobacteria bacterium. Lineage (GTDB taxonomy): Bacteria > Pseudomonadota > Gammaproteobacteria > Steroidobacterales > Steroidobacteraceae > FEN-1191. The sequence goes on from JAIBJM010000001.1 coordinate 103,200, forward strand.
GAAGCTCGATCTGTTCTCGAAGCTGCTGACCGAGGAACGTGTGACCTGGCAAGGCAACACGCGCGCGGCTCTGAAGGACCAGCGCGTGTTTCCGCGCCTGGCCGGATCGCCGCTGGTCACGTGGATCGGCGTCGGCGGCACACCGGAGTCCGTCGTGCGCGCGGCGCACTATGGCTTGCCGATGATGTTGGCGATCATCGGCGGCGATCCGGCGCGGTTCCTGCCGCTCGCGCAGCTGTATCGCAACGCGTTGAATGAATTCAAGAAACCGCTGCTGCCGATCGGCCTGCATTCGCACGGCTATGTGGCCGATACCGACGAGCAGGCGCGCGCCGAGCTGTTTCCGCCATACAAGGCGATGCGCGAGCGGATCGGAGCGGAGCGCGGCTGGCGCGGCAGCCTGACACGGGCAGAATTCGATCGGGAGGCTGAGCACGGCTCGCTGTACGTCGGTTCGCCGGAGACCGTCGCGCGGCGAATCGCCGCGACGGCGAAGATGTTCGGCCTCACGCGCTTCAACATGAAGTACAGCGCCGGGCTGCTGGCCCACGACAAGCTCATGCGGTGCATCGAGCTGTACGGCACGCGCGTGCGGCCATTGGTCCACGAGCTGCTGTAGCGTTTGCAGACGCGCGCCCTCGCTCACGATTCGCGCGGATATTCGATGGCGACGATGGTGTAGCGGGCGCGACGCGGCCCCAGTTCCAGTTGCACCTCGTCGTCCAGATGCCGGCCCAGCAGGGCCCTGGCCAGTGGCGCATCCATGCTGATGAAGCCCGGCGCGCGGTCGAATTCATCCGGCCCGACGATGCGATAGCGCAGCGTGGCGCCCGCGTCGGTTTCCAGGCTGACCCAGGCGCCGAAGAACACTCGTTGCGGGTCTGAAGGCGGCTGGTCCACCACCACCATGCCGTCCAGCCGTTTGCGCAGGAAGTGCACGCGGCGGTCAATCTCGCGCAGGCGTTTCTTGCCGTAGGTGTACTCCGCGTTTTCCGAGCGGTCGCCCTGGGCCGCTGCTGCGCTGACGGCTTGGGTAACCTGCGGTCGTTCCACCCGCCACAGCTGTTCCAGCTCGGCGCGCAGCCGGTGCTCGCCGGCCGGCGTGATGTATTGCGACCCTGGCGGCGGATTTTGTCGAAAGCGTCCCATTTTCCAGAACCCGTAGGGCGGTGGCCAGATATCTGTGCGCCGGCTCACGCTCCCGCAGCCGCCGGCGGGCCTATTGTGAAGCCGTAAGCCGCGCATGCGGCAGGAATCCCCTGGCGGACTTTACTCCCCTCTTGTAAGTCCGCTTTCTACAATGCCCCGCGAAAGTGGGGCATTTTTTTGTACGCTCACGTCCATGAGCGGAAATTCCCGATGCTGAACTTCGAATGGCTGCAACGCGGTGCGCATCGCGCCCGCTGGCTGCCCGACAGCGCGCGCGCGGTGGATGCCGTACTGGAAGTCATCAACGCCGCCCGGCAGTCGGTGAGTTTCGAGGTGTACATCATCCGGCCCGAGGGACCGGGTGAGGCACTGCGCAGCGCATTGCTGGCAGCGGTGCAACGTGGCGTGCGGGTGCGGCTGTTGTACGACGCCTTCGGCAGCGAGGCTCTGCCACCCGGTTTCTTCGATGAATTACGTGCTGCCGGCGGCGAGGTGCGTGTGTTCAGTCCGGCGCGCCGCCTGCGACTGGCCATGCGCGATCATCGCAAGCTGCTGGTCTGCGATGACAGTACGGCCGTTGTCGGCGGCTTCAACATCGGGCCTGAATACTGCGGCGATGGCGTCAGTGCAGGCTGGTTCGATCTGGGGTTGCAGATCAGCGGCCCAGTGGTGCAGGAGCTGCAACGCGGCTTCGACGCCATGTTTGCACTGGCGCCGCTGAATACGCGGGCGTTGTACGCCTTTCGCCGCATGGTCTCCGGACCAGAGCCTGCACTGACGGATATCACGCTGCTGCAGCGGGGTATGGGCTGGCCGCGCGGACGGCTGCGGCGCGCGTTGCACCGTGACCTGCGCAGCGCTCGGCAAGTGTCCTGTGTGGCGGCGTACTTCCTGCCATCCAGCCGCATCCGGCGCGAGCTGGCCAACTGCCGTCGCCGCAGCGGCCGTGTGCAGCTGCTGCTGGCCGGGCTGTCGGATGTGCCGATCTCGAAGTTCGCCTCCGAACATCTGTATGCGCGGCTGATGCGCGCTGGGGTGGAGGTGTGGGAGTACCAACCGCAGATACTGCACGCCAAGCTGCTGATCATCGACGACCTGGTCTACGTGGGCTCATGCAACCTGGACCGGCGCGGGCTGTACATCAACTATGAACTGTTGCTGCGGCTGCAGTGGCCGGAACTGGCTGCGCAGGGCCGGCAGCTGTTCGACGCGGCGCTGGAACGCAGCCGTCGTTTCGACCATGCCGAATGGCGGCGACGTTCCTGGTGGCAGCGCTGGCGTGCGGTGTGTGCCTACTGGCTGGTCAGCAGGATAGATCCGCTGATGGCGCGTCGCGCCATGCGTTCGCTGGACTGACGCGTACAATCCAGCGCATGAACAAGCCGTGGTGGATGTTGATGAGCATCGCAATGCTGGCGGCCTGCGCCAGCGCACCGCTCAGCCCGCTCGCCAGCGGTCTCGATGCCACCACCTTCGACGGCAAGGTGCGCCCGCAGGATGATCTGTACCGCTTCGTCAATGGCCGCTGGCTGGCCAACACGGACATTCCTGCCGATCTGTCCAGCTACGGCGCCTTCACGCAGCTCGACGAACAGACCCGCGAACATCTGCACCAGTTGCTGGAAGAGGCGGTGCGCACATCGGGCCCGCCCGGCAGCGATCAGCGCAAGGCGGCCGATTTCTACAGCAGTTTCATGGATACGGCTTCGATCGAGGCGCAGGGCCTGCAACCGCTGGCCGCCGGACTGGCGCGCATCGACGCACTGACCGATGCCGGCGATGTGTCCGGGTACATGGGTTACACGCAGCGGCTGGGCGTGGCCGAACCGCTGCTGTGGTCCGTGCAGCAGGATGCGCGCAATGCCACCACCTACATCACCGGCATCGACCAGAACGGCCTGTCGATGCCCGACCGCGATTACTACCTGCGCGACGAGGCGCAGTACGTGGGCTATCGGCAGAAACTGCAGGTTTACATCACCGCGCTGCTGACGGCGGCCGGCGAGCCCGATGCCGCCACCCGGGCCAGCACCATCATGGCGCTGGAGCGGCGCATGGCCGAGGCGCACTGGACACGGGTGCAGAACCGCGATCCGGTGGCCACCTACAACAAGATGACGCCGGTGCAGGCTGCGGCACTGGCGCCCGGTATCGACTGGAGGCGCTTTCTCGACGGTGCCGGTGCGCCGGTCAGGGAATTCGTGGTCAGTCAGCCCAGCTTCCTCACCGCGCTGGGGCAACTGGTGCAGAGCGTGCCGGTGGCCGACTGGAAGGCGTATTTCCGTTACAAGCTGATCGATGCCTATGCGCCGCTGTTGCCGCAGGCTTTCGAACAGCTGCACTTCGGCTTCTATGAACAGACGCTGTCGGGTGTGCAGCAGCCGCGGCCGCGCTGGAAGCGCGCGGTGGCCATGCTGGATGACTCGATCGGCGAGATCACCGGCCGGATGTATGTGGAACGCTACTTCAGCGCGGCGTCGAAGCAGCGCATGCAGCAGCTGGTGGCCAATCTGCTGGAGGCCTATGAGCAGTCCATCGACAGTCTGGACTGGATGAGCCCGGCGACGCGCGCCGAGGCAAAGAAGAAGCTGGCGCTGTTCGGCGTGAAGATCGGCTACCCCGACCAGTGGCGCGATTATTCGAAGCTCGAGATTCGCGCTGGCGATCTTGCCGGCAATGTCACGCGCTCGGCGGCCTTCGAGCACCAGCGCATGGTCGACCGTCTCGGCAAGCCGGTGGACCGCAACGAGTGGAGCATGACGCCGCCGACGGTGAATGCGCGCTACAGCCCGCAGCTGAATGACATCCTGTTCCCGGCTGCCATCCTGCAGCCGCCGTTCTTCGATCCGCAGGCCGATGATGCCGTCAACTACGGCGCCATCGGCGCAGTGATCGGCCACGAGATCAGCCATGGCTTCGACGATCAGGGCAGCCAGTTCGATGGTCATGGCAATCTGCACAACTGGTGGAGCGCCGAAGACGCCGCGCGCTTCAAGCAACGTACCGCGGCGCTGGTGGCGCAGTTCGCGGCTTACCGGGTGCTGGACAACCAGCCGTTGAATGGCGAGCTGACGCTGGGTGAGAACATCGCTGATCTGTCTGGTCTCGCCATTGCCTACAAGGCCTGGCAGCTCTCGCTCGGGGGTAGGCCCAGCAGCACGCTGGACGGCTTTACCGGCGAACAGAGATTCTTCATGGGCTGGAGCCAGGTGTGGCGCCGCAAGTATCGCGACGACAATCTGCGCATGCGGCTCAGCACCGATCCGCACAGCCCCAGTGAATTCCGCACCAATGGAGCGGTCAGCAATATCGACGCGTTCTATCGGGCATTCGGCGTCGGTCCGCAGGACAAACTGTACCGGCCGCCGGCCGAGCGCGTGCGAATCTGGTGAGGCGGGCTTGAAACGCCGCGCCGCACCACCACAATAGCGGTTTCGCCGCTGCAAGGAGAGGCACATGCGAGCATGGAAGTATCTGGGCGGTCTGCTGATGGTGCTGGCGTTGAGTGGTTGCGGCTACAACCGCATCCAGCAGCAGGATGAGGCCGCGACGGCTGGCTGGTCCGAAGTGGTCAACCAGTACCAGCGGCGCGCCGATCTGGTGCCGAACCTGGTCAGCACCGTGAAGGGTTTCGCGGCGCAGGAGCAGACCGTGCTGCTGGGCGTTACCGAAGCGCGCGCCAAGGTGGGATCCATCCAGGTCACTCCGGAACTGGTGAACAATCCCGAAGCCTTTGCCAAGTACCAGGCGGCGCAGGGTGAACTGACGCAGGCATTGAAGAGCCTGCTGGCGGTCACCGAGAACTATCCCGATCTGAAGTCGAACGAGAATTTCCGCGACCTGCAGGCGCAGTTGGAAGGCACCGAGAACCGCATCGCGGTGGCTCGCAACCGCTACATCGAAGCGGTGCGCGAATACAACGTCACCATCCGTTCCTTCCCCAGCAACCTGACCGCCAAACTGTTCAGTTACTCCACCAAGCCGAATTTCACGGTGGAGAACGAAGCCGCGGTGGCGCGTCCGCCGACGGTGGACTTCGGCGCGGCTGCCCCGGCGGCGCCCGCCGCTTCGGCAGCGCCGCCAGCGCGTTGATCGAAGTGAACAGGGCGCGCATCGCGCGTTGGGCCGTGTGGAGCAGGGCGCTCGTGCTGCTGCTGGCTGTGGTGACGACACCTGCGATCGCTGCCGGCGCCAGCAGCAATGCATTGCAACCCGTTCCGGCGCTGGAAGCGCGCGTCACTGACCTTACCGGCACGCTGACGGCTGGCGAGCGCAACGAGCTGGAACAGAAGCTGGCGGCCTTCGAGGCACGCAAGGGCGCGCAGCTGGCGGTGCTGCTGGTGAGCACGACCCGGCCCGAAGCCATCGAGCAGTACTCGTTGCGCGTGGCCGAGGCCTGGAAGCTGGGCCGCGCCAAGCCGGATGACGGCGCGCTGCTGCTGTTGGCAAAAGACGACCGCGAGCTGCGCATCGAAGTGGGCTACGGACTCGAGGGCACCCTGCCCGATGCCACCGCCAACCGCATCATCGAAGACACCATGGTGCCCATGCTGCGACAGGGCAATTTCGCTGCTGCCCTCAATGCCGGCGTCGATCAGATGATCCGTGTCATCGACGGCGAACCGCTGCCGCCGCCCGATCAGGCCTGGCAGCGCAATGGCGGGCAGCTGTTCCAGTTGCTGCCCTTTCTGTTCATCGCCCTGCTGGTAGGGTCGGCGGTGCTGCGCGCCGTGTTCGGCCGTACGCTGGGATCCGTGCTCAGCGGTGGCGCCATGGGCCTGATCGTGTGGCTGTTCAGCCAGCTGCTGTGGGCATCGCTCGGCGTCGCGGTGGTGGCCTTCATCATCGCTTTGGCCGGCGGTTTCGGTCGCGGTGGTTGGTCATCGCCGGGCGGTGGTTTCGGCGGCTTGGGTGGTGGCGGTTTCGGTGGCCTTGGCAGCGGTGGCTTCGGCGGCGGCGGCGGTGGCTTTGGTGGCGGCGGCGCATCGGGGCGCTGGTGAGCACGCTGCGGCGTCTGCTGCGTCATCTGTGGGCATCGCTGTGGCCCATGCGTGCGGCGACGACACCGGCGGTGCGTGCTGCCATCGAGGCGGAGATCCGGCTGACTGAAAGCCGGCACGCCGGCGAAGTCCGCTTCGCCATCGAACAGGCGCTCAGCCTGTCGCAGCTGTGTCGTGGCGTGAGCGCGCGCCAGCGTGCGCTGCAGCTGTTTGCCGCGCTGGGCGTGTGGGATACCGAACAGAACAATGGCGTGTTGATTTATGTGCTGCTGGCCGACCACTGCGTCGAGCTGGTGGCCGATCGCGGCATTGCCGCACGCATTCCTGCCGAAGAGTGGCAGCTGTTGTGCGGCGAAGTGGAAGCACTGTACCGGCAGGCCGATTTTGTCGGTGGCTCACGGGCGGCGGTGCGCGGTGTGGCTCGCTGCCTGGCGCGCCATTTTCCGCATGCGACGGCGGATGGCGATGAACTGCCCAATCAGCCCGTACTGCTCTAGAATCCCCGCATGAACGACGCCTATCCTCGCCTGCGGGCCCTGTCCATGCTGTGCCTGCTGACAGCTTTGTCCGCCTGCACGCTGGTCAATACGCCGTGGAAACAGCAGCCCGTTGCCGCGCCGGTACCTGTGGCGCTGCCGCTGCCACCGCCTGCACTGCCGGAGCCGGTGGCCACGCACCGCTTCGAAGTCAGCAGCGACAGCGATCTGGTGGGCGTGCTGCAGAGCACTGAGATCGGCAAGGAAGACACGCTGCCGGACATCGCGCGGCGTTTCAATGTGGGCTACGAGGAGATCGTGCGCGCCAATCCGGGCGTTGATCCCTGGGTGCCGAAGGTGGGTAGCAAGGTGCTGGTGCCCACGCAGTTTCTGCTGCCCAATGCGCCGCGCGAAGGCGTGATCATCAACGTGGCGGCGATGCGCATTTTCTACTTCCCCAAGCGCAAGCCGGGCGAGCCGCAGGTGGTGTACACGCACCCCATCGGCGTCGGCAAGGTGGGCTGGTCCACTCCCGAGGGCGTGACCAAAGTGGTCAGCCGCCAGAAGGATCCGACCTGGCGACCCTCGGCGGCCGTACGCAAGGAACACGCCGAGAATGACGACCCGATTCCGGCCGTGGTGCTGCCGGGTCCGGACAATCCGCTGGGCAAGTACAAATTCAACCTGGGTTGGCCGAGCTATCTGATTCATGGCACCAACAAGCCCTATGGCGTCGGCCTGCGCTCCAGCCATGGCTGCATCCGGCTGTATCCGGAAGACATCGAGAAGCTGTTCGACATGATTCCGGTCGGCACGCCGGTGCGCGTGGTCAACCAGCCCTTCGTGTTCGGCTGGCACCGCGGCCAGCTGTACCTGCAGGCCTACACGGTGCTGGATGATGACCCGCGCGACTGGACCAAGGCGCGCCACTCGCTGCTGTCGAAGTCGATGACGCCGCGGCTGCAGAAGCTGCTCAAGGACAATGGCGTCGAAGTGGATTGGGACGCCATCTCGTCCATCGTACACAAGCCGCGTGGTGTGGCAGTGCCGGTCTCTGGCGAACTGGCCACCATCGATCAGAGAGTGGCCGCAGCCACCGAGGTGCAGAACCGCGTTCCCGAAGGCGCCAACTGGGATGGCGCCGATGATGTGGCCCGCGACGAGGCCAGCTTCAAGCAGCTGCTCAGCGAACGCGAACCGGCGGCCGCCCGTCCGGCGACCCGTCCGCGCAGTTGAACCCACAGCGAGACGGGTTCGTGGCTGAACTGCAGGCGCGCGACTTACACGGCAGGTCAGTTCCGGCGGTCCCTGCAGCGATCCAGCGTCTGCCTACTGGCATTACGGCTTTCATCGGTCGCGCGCTGCGCGGGCCGGTGGACCAGCCGGTGACGATTCGCAGCTTTACCGATTTCCAGCAGCATTTTGGCGGCCTGTGGCAGCCCTCGATGCTCAGCTATGCGGTCGAGCAGTACTTCGAAGCCGGCGGCCGTTCTGCGCTGATCGTGCGCGTCGTCAATGGCGGCCTCAGCACTACGCTGCAGCTGCCGGCCGGCACGCAACGGTTGACGCTGCGTGGGCTGGCTCCGGGCACGCGTGAATATCTGCGTGCCTCGGTGGACTACGATGGCATCACCGAAAGAGATCGTTTCAATCTGGTGGTGCAGCGGGTGCGCGTGCCGGGCACCGAGCAGATCGACGATCAGGAAATCTTCCGCCGTGTCAGCGTGCATGCGGAGGCCGACCGCTACCTCGGCGATGCGCTGGCGCAGTCGCGGCTGGTGCGCATGCTGGGGTCGGCACCCGCGCAGCGTCCCGATCGCACCGGCGGTCGCGGCGGTGGCGCGCTGGTGGGCTATGTGGATTCCAATCCCGACGGCAACGACGGCGAAGAACTGTGGGATTACGACCTCATCGGCTCGGCCGAGCGTCGCAGCGGATTGTTCGCGCTGGAAGGGGCCGGACATTTCGATCTGCTGTGCATTCCGCCACTGGGCCGCGAGCGCGATGTGGGCCTGGCCACGCTGGTGGTGGCCACCCGTCTGTGCCGCCGCCGGCATGCACTGCTGATCGTCGATCCGCCAGCGCGCTGGAGCAGCGCCGAAGCCGCCTGCGAAGGCGTGCGCAGCTGGCCGCTGCAGACCCACGATGCCTGCATGTTCTTTCCGCGTCTGCAGGCCTGCGACGGGCTGCGCGGGCATGTCGAGACCTTCGCATCCTGTGGCGCGGTGGCCGGATTGCTGGCGCGTGCCGATGAAAGCAGCCCGGTGTGGGGCGCCGCGGCCGGTGAGGAACTGGCACTGCGCGGCTCGCTGCGCCCGGCACTGATGCTGGATGCCTGGCAGCGCCAGCAGCTGGCCCATCATGGCGTCAACGCGCTGCAGCTGCAGGGAACGTCCGCTGCGGCATATGCGCCCCGGACATTGGTGCCGGAACTGGCGCCGCGCTCGGA
>JAIBJM010000067.1 GCA_020029535.1 Gammaproteobacteria bacterium
GCTGCCGCATCGAACTGCGGCTGCAATTCGATTTCTCCAATCCGCTGAAAGCCACCTTGCTGGAGCCGCTGCTCATCGATACCGCCAACCAGCTGGTGCAGGCTTTCGTGCGCCGCGCAGCGTTGTCCGATGCACCCGCCATCAGCTGAACGCTACACGGTGCTCTGCGACCTGGCGGAAGGACCGCTGCTCACCGAGATCAGTCTGCCGGCCGGTGCATGCCTGCGCGACGCCATCAGCCTGCTGCAGAAACAGCTGGCGGAACGCGTGGACTGGAGTCAGGCGCAGTACGGCATATGGGGGCAGCGGCGCGCGCCGGAAACCATGCTGTCGGCCGGCGATCGCATCGAGGTGTATCGGCCGCTGTCCAACGATCCGCGCGACGCGCGACGCGCGAATGCAAAGCGTTCGCGTCTCAGGAACGCGGCGGCGGGGCGGCAGGCTGGTTGACTGGCGTTCCAGCCTTCGCAGCCGACAGATCGCTCTCGATGCGTTCCACCACCTCGTCACGGAAATACACTGTGGCGCGCGAACGCTTCGGCGCCTGCAGCCGCCGGGTCTTCAGGTAGTACTGGTAATCCCAGCGATCATTCTGGAAACCGCCCGGCACCATCGGCGTGCCGAGCAGATAACGCACCTGCGTGCGGGTCATGCCGGGCTTCACCTGCGCAACGGTATCGGCCCCGAGATAGTTGCCCTGCTGGATCGGCAGCCGGTAGACGCAGCCGCACAGCAATGCACCCAGCAATGCGCTGGCCAGCGAAATCCGCACCGCACTGCGGCGCCGTGACAGGGGTGGTGAGGGGTGTGCCAAGGTGATAGCTTTCATGCAGTTGATGATAGCGCATGGACATCGTATGGAAAGCCAGGACCTCCGCAACGCCGGCCTCAAGGTCACACTGCCCAGGCTGAAGATTCTCGAGATTCTCGAGCACACGCAGCCGCGCCACATGTCGGCCGAAGAAATCTACAAACGGTTGATCGATCTGCATGAGGACATCGGCCTGGCCACGGTGTACCGCGTGTTGACGCAGTTTGAAGGCGCCGGACTGGTGACGCGCCACCACTTCGAGAACGGCATGGCCGTGTTCGAGCTCAACCAGGGCAGCCATCACGATCACATCGTCTGCCTGGACTGCGGCTACGTCGCGGAGTTCGTCGATCCCGGCATCGAAGCGCGCCAGGACCAGATCGCCACGAAGCTGGGCTTTGCGCTGGAAGAGCACTCGCTGGTGCTCTATGGCCATTGCCAGCAGACCGACTGCACCCGCAAGCGCAAGAGCGCCTGAAACTGCTCAGCCGGGCCGACGCCGCCGTGAACTGCTACCCGCTGCCGGCGTTGCGGCCTGGGCCAGCATCTCGGCGGCATGCGCGCGTGCCTTGGCGGTCACTTCCATGCCTCCCAGCATGCGCGATATTTCCTCCACCCGGCCATCGGCTTGCAGCAGGGTCACCGCGGTACGCGTGCTGCGCCCGTCGCTGAGCTTGGTCACACGCAGGTGCTGGTGACCCTGTGCGGCCACCTGCGGCAGGTGCGTGACGCACAACACCTGACCGACATCGCCCAGCACCCGCAGTTCGCGACCGACGATGGACGCCACGGCGCCGCCAATGCCGGCATCCACTTCGTCGAACACCATGCAGGAGGCGGCATTGCGGGCGCAGCACACCTGCACGGCCAGCGACAAGCGCGCCAGCTCGCCGCCGGAAGCCACCTTGGCAATGGCGCGCGGTGCCTGGCCGGGATTGGTGCTGACGCGGAATTCAATGCGATCGATGCCATGCGCTGCGGGTTCCGCATCCTCGAGTGGCAGCATGTCGATGACGAAACGTCCGCCCGCCATGCCCAGCTCCTGCATGCGTGCTGACACGTCGCGCGCCAGCGCGCGTGCGGCTGTGGCACGGCGTGCCGACAGCTGGCGTGCCTGCTCCTGGTAGGTCGTCAGTGCATTGCCCAACTGCTGACGGAGTGCGGCCAGGTCGGCGGTGGAACCGTCCAGATCCTGCAGTTCGGCGCGCAGCTGCTCGTGTCTGGCCGATAGTTCGTCCACGCCGATGCGGTGCTTGCGCGCCAGTTCCTCCAGCGCCGCCAGCCGCCGCTCGATCTGATCGCCGCGCTGCGGATCGATTTCCAGCGAGTCGCCGTAATGAGCGAGCGTCTGCGCAGCGTCCTTGATGCGCACGACCGCTTCGTCCAGCTGCGGCAGCAACGCTTCGAGACGGCTGTCGATGGCGCCCACCGCGCGCAGCGCGGCAACGGCGCGCGCCACCAGCGTATGGGCGCTGGCGTGATCGGATTCATACAGCGCATCCAGCGCGATGCGGGCCGCATCCAGTAGGCGCTGGTGATTGGCGACGCGCGCGCGCTCATCAGTCAGCTCGGCGGATTCGCCCGGTCGCAGCTGCAGCGCATCGAGTTCTTGAACCTGGTAACGCAGCAGATCCAGCCTGGCATGACGATCGCTGGCGGCGCCTTCTATCTGCAGACAGCGGTTCAGCACCGTCAGCCACACGCTGTGCGCGGCGCGCACCTGGGTGGCCAGCGCCTCGAGCTGGCCGTAGCCATCCACCAGTTCGCGCTGCGTGGCACTGCGGGTCAGCGACTGGAATTCGTGCTGGCCATGGATGTCGACCAGCAGCTCGGCCAGCTGGCGCAGCAGCTGTACCGGCACGCTCTGGCCATTGACCCAGGCGCGGCTGCGGCCATCGCTGCCGACCACACGTCGCAGCAGCAACTCGCCATCCACGCTGATCGACTGCTCGTCGAGCAGCTGGCGCAATTCGCCGGCGATGGCCGTGATGTCGAAGGCGGCGCTGATGTCGGCGCGCTCGGCTCCGGCGCGCACCACATCGGCACCGGCGCGACCGCCGGCCACCAGTTCCAGCGCGTCGACCATGATGGATTTGCCGGCACCGGTCTCGCCGGTCAGCACCGTCAGGCCACGACCCAATTCGATCTCGATGGCATCGATGATCGCGAAGTCGCGGATCTGCAGATGACGCAGCATGCGGTAGATCCCCTAGCGCTCGTGTTGTTCTTCGCCGCGGCCCCAGCGCAGCTTGGAACGCAACAACCGGAAGTAGTCGTAGCCGGGCGGATGTAGCAGCGTGACAGAGCGGTTGCTGCTGCCGATTTCCAGCCGCTCGCCTGGCTGCATGCTGCCGAGCTGGCTGGCGTCGCAGGTAACATCGGCGCGGCCTTCGCCGCGGCCGATCAGCGTCACCGCAATCGTTGATGCGCCAGGAATGACAATGGGCCGGTCGGACAGCGTGTGCGGACACACCGGTGCCATCACCAGCACATCCAGCTGCGGATCGACGATGGGGCCGCCGCAGGACAGCGCATAGGCGGTGGAACCGGTGGCCGTGGCCACCACCAGACCGTCGCCGCTGTGCGAGTTGACGAAGCGGCCATCAACCCTGGTTTCGAAATCCAGCATGCGGCCGGTTTCACGGCGCAGCAGCACCACGTCATTCAACGCCAGCTCGCTGCGCACCGCGCCATCGGCCGACACCAGGCGGGCTTCCAGCAGGCGGCGACGATCGGCGCTGTAGTCGCCGCGCAGGATGGCATCGATGCTGGCCGCCATGTCCTGCGGCAACACATCGGTGAGAAAGCCGAGCCGGCCCCGGTTGATGCCCAGCACCGGCACATCGTGCTGGGCCACCAGCCGCGCAGCCTGCAGCAGCGTGCCATCGCCGCCGATGGCGATCACCAGCTGGCAGCGCTCCGGCAACTCGGCGCGCGCCACGGTCTGGACACCGGCGGGAACAGCGGACGGCGCATCTTCGACAGCCACCAGCACCTGCAGGCCATGCCGCTGCAAATGGGCCACCAACCCGATGGCGCATTCGGCAACACGTGGTTCAAGCAGATTTCCGACGAGAGCGCAGCGGAGCGGCCTGGTTTTCATGCCCGTGCTTTGTAGCATGCCCGGCGGGCCCGGCCAACGCGGCAATTCACGCTGACAGCATTGATTTTTCAGCCCCGGTTCACGGCTTGATATGCGCAACCTGCCTCGGTAGCCTGACCTCGTGATCAACCAGGAGCAGCCGGCCGAAGAAGTCCTCTCGGACAGGGCGCAGCATCTATTGCGGGTGCTGGTGCAAAGCTATATCCGGGACGGGCAGCCGGTGGGCTCGCGCAGCCTGTCGCGTGATGCGGGGCTGCCGCTCAGCTCGGCCACCATCCGCAATGTGATGGCCGATCTGGAGGAGCTGGGTTTTGTCACCTCTCCGCACACCTCGGCAGGCAGGGTTCCCACCGATCGCGCCTATCGCTTCTTCGTCAATGCGCTGTTGCGCTCGCAATTGCCGACCGGCGACAGCGCCGAGCTGGAACAGCTGCGGCGACAGATGGGGCTGGCCGCCGACAGCGGCAAATCGCTGGTGGCCAGCGCCTCCCAGCTGCTGTCCAATGTCACACAGCTGGCCGGACTGGTGACGCTGCCCCGCACGCAGTCTGCGGCGCTGACACAGATCGAGTTTGTGGGATTGTCGGAAAACCGTGTGCTGGTAGTGCTGGTATTCGATGACCGTGACGTGCAGAACCGCATCATCCAGCCCCAGCGCCGCTACAGTCCCGACGAGCTGCGCCGCGCCACCAATTTCCTCAATGACATCTGCCGTGGCCGCTCGCTGGCGCAGGCGCGCCAGGAGATGCTGCGGCAGCTCCAGGAAACCCAACAGCATCTGAACCAGATGATGCTCGATGCCATCTCGATGGCGCAGACTGCATTCAGTGGCAGCAATAATGATGACGCCGCCATCGACTATGTGCTGGCCGGCGAAACCAATCTGATGGGGTCGTCTGAACTGACCAGCGTCGACAAGCTGAAGCGGCTGCTGGAAGCGTTCAGCGAGCGACGCGACATCCTGCATCTTCTCGACGACAGCCTGCGCGCCGACGGGGTCCATATCTTCATCGGCCAGGAGTCGGGCTACCAGATTCTCGATGACTACAGTCTGGTGGCCGCGCCCTACAGCACCAGCGAGGGCGTGGCGGGAGTACTGGGCGTGATTGGCCCGACGCGCATGGCCTATGAGCGCGTGATCCCCATCGTCGATCTGACCGCGAAACTGCTCGGTTCGGCCTTGAATTCCCGTCGCTAGACTCCATATCGCGCGAGCCGGCAATGATGCTGGGCGCTCTATATGTTTTAACTTTATCACGTAAGATATTGAATTTACTGGATATGATAGACGAAACCTCTGCCACTCCAGACCCGGCAACCAATGAAGCGGCCGATCAGGCCCTGAAGGCGGCGCGTGACCAGCATCTGCGCGCACTGGCCGAACTGGACAATGTGCGCAAGCGCGCGCAGCGCGAGATCGAAAGCGCGCAGCGCTTTGCGCTGGAGCGTTTTGCCAGCGAACTGCTGGCGGTGCGTGACAGCCTGGAACTGGCCGTGCGCAATGGGGCCGGCAGCGATGCCGCAGCGCTGACAGCGGGGCAGGCGGCCACACTGCAGCTGCTGCGCAAGGCCTTCGAGAAGTTTGCGATCCAGCAGATCGACCCGCATGGCGCGCCCTTCGACCCCATGCTGCATGAGGCGGTGCTGAGCCAGGAATCGGCCACCGCCGAACCCAATTCGATACTCGAAGTGCTGCAGGCCGGCTATCAGCTGAATGGCCGCCTGCTGCGTCCGGCGCGGGTCATCGTGGCGCGGGCGCCCGAACTGGCGGGCGAGACTTGAAACAACGGCAATGAGCCCCAGCTAGGACCTTAACGAATTTCGCATTTTCGGAGCTTTCCCATGAGCAAAGTCATCGGCATCGACCTGGGTACCACCAACTCCTGCGTGGCGGTGATGGAGGGCGGCAAGCCGCGCGTGCTGGAGAACAGCGAGGGCGACCGCACCACGCCGTCCATCGTCGCCTTCACCAAGGACAACGAAGTACTGGTCGGTCAGTCGGCCAAGCGCCAGGCAGTCACCAATCCGCAGAACACGCTGTTTGCGGTCAAGCGCCTCGTCGGCCGCAAGTTCCAGGACGACGTGGTGCAGAAAGACATCGGCATGGTGCCGTACAGGATCGTCAAGGCCGATAACGGCGATGCCTGGGTGGAAGCACAGGGCAAGAAGATGGCGCCGCCCGAAGTGTCGGCACGCGTGCTGATGAAGATGAAGAAGACCGCCGAGGACTATCTCGGCGAGGAAGTCACCGAGGCCGTGATCACGGTGCCGGCGTACTTCAATGACTCGCAGCGCCAGGCCACCAAGGACGCCGGCCGCATCGCGGGTCTGAACGTCAAGCGCATCATCAACGAGCCCACCGCCGCCGCACTGGCCTATGGTCTGGACAAGGCGGGCGGTGACCGCAAGATCGCGGTGTATGACCTGGGCGGCGGCACCTTCGACATTTCCATCATCGAGATCGCCGAAGTCGATGGCGAGCGCCAGTTCGAAGTGCTGTCCACCAATGGCGATACCTTCCTCGGCGGTGAAGACTTCGATCTCAAGATCATTCATTTCCTGGCCGACCAGTTCCAGAAGGAATCGGGCGTCGATGTGCGTCGCGATCCGCTGGCCATGCAGCGTCTGAAGGAGGCTGCCGAGAAGGCCAAGATCGAGCTGTCGTCCAGCCAGCAGACCGACGTCAATCTGCCCTACATCACGGCCGACGCCTCGGGCCCCAAACACCTGAACGTCAAACTGACGCGGGCCAAGCTGGAATCGCTGGTCGAGGACCTGGTGCAGAAGACCATCGGTCCCTGCCGTACCGCGCTCAAGGATGCCGGGCTGGAAGGCAAGGGCGTAGCGGAAGTCATCCTGGTCGGTGGCCAGACGCGCATGCCGCTGGTGCAGAAGTACGTCAAGGATTTTTTCGGCCAGGAACCGCGCAAGGATCTCAATCCTGACGAGGCTGTGGCCGTGGGCGCCGCCGTGCAGGCCGGCGTGCTGGCCGGCGAGGTCAAGGACGTGCTGCTGCTCGATGTCACGCCGCTGTCGCTGGGCATCGAAACGCTGGGCGGCGTGATGACCAAGCTGATCGAGAAGAACACCACGATTCCCACCAAGGCTTCGAATGTGTTCTCCACCGCCGACGACAACCAGACTGCGGTCACCATCCATGTGCTGCAGGGTGAACGCGAACGCGCCGCCGACAACAAGTCACTGGGCAAGTTCGACCTCACCGACATCCCCTCGGCACCCCGCGGCATGCCGCAGGTCGAGGTGACCTTCGACATCGATGCCAATGGCATCATGCATGTGTCGGCCAAGGACAAGGCCACCGGCAAGGAACAGAAAATCGTCATCAAGGCCAGCAGCGGTCTGTCGGAAGATGAGATCAAGCGCATGGTGAACGACGCCGAGGCGCACGCCGAGGAAGACCGCAAGTTCCGCGAGCTGGTCGAGGTGCGCAACCGCGCCGATGCCATGGCGCATTCGGTGGAAAAGTCGCTGAAGGATCTGGGCGACAAGGTCAGCGGCGAAGATCGCGCCAAGGCCGAATCGGCACTGTCGGATCTGCGCGCCGTGCTCAAGGGCGACGACAAGGAAGCCATCGAGAAGAAGACCGAGACTCTGGCGACCGCAGCGGCCGGCATTGCCCAGCAGGCCTATGCGGCCCAGGGCGGCGGCGAGGCCGCTGGCGGCGGCGATGCGGCCAGCGGCAGCAGCGGCGCCGACAAGGACAATATCGTCGATGCCGAATTCGAAGAGGTCAAGGACCAGGACAAGGATCGCCGCGCCTCCTGAGGTCGCAGCAAGGCTGAATGTCAAAACGCGACTACTACAAGGTACTGGACGTTCCTCGCACCGCTGGCGAGGACGAAATCAAGAAATCCTATCGCCGTCTGGCGATGAAATATCACCCGGACCGCAATCCGGGTGATAAGGATGCCGAAGAGAAATTCAAGGAAGCCAAGGAGGCTTACGAGGTTCTCTCCGACGCGCCCAGACGCGCACTGTATGACCAGCATGGCCATGCAGGCATTGATGCTGCCCGACAGGGCGGTCCCGGGCCGGGTGGCTTCGGCGGCGCCGAGGCTTTCAGCGACATCTTCGGCGACGTGTTCGGCGACATCTTTGGTGGTGCACGGCGCGGCGGTCGCGCGCAGATTTTCCGTGGCGCCGATCTGCGTTACGAAATCGAGGTTGATCTGGCCGAAGCCGTATTCGGCAAGACGCTCGAACTGGATCTGACCAAACTGGCCGAATGCGAGGTCTGCCACGGCAGTGGCGCCGCCAAGGGCAGCAGTCCGGCGACCTGCGAAACCTGCAACGGCAACGGCCAGGTCAATATCCGGCAGGGCCCGTTCACCATCCAGCAGCCCTGTCCAACCTGCCGCGGCAGCGGCAAGGTGATCCGCAATCCCTGCGATGTCTGCCTCGGACAGGGTCGCGTGCGCCGGAGCAAGAAGCTGTCGGTGCGCATTCCACCCGGCGTCGACAATGGCAATCGCGTGCGGCTGACCGGCGAGGGTGAGGCCGGCCGCAATGGCGGTCCGCCTGGCGACCTGTATGTTGAAGTGCATGTGCGCGAACATCCGATCTTCGAGCGTGACGGGCCGCATCTGAGCTGCGATGTGCCGATCAGCTTTGTCACTGCGGCCGCCGGCGGCAGTATCGAAGTGCCGACGCTGGACGGTCAGGTCATGCTGAAGATCCCGGCCGAAACGCAGTCGGGGCGGATATTCCGCCTCAAGGAAAAGGGCGTGCGCCCGGCGCGCGGCGGCGACTACGGTGATCTCTTCTGCCGGGTTGTGGTAGAAACGCCAGTGAATCTGACCGGCGAGCAGCGCGAGCTGCTGCAGAAATTCGATGAATCGCTGCGCAAGGGCGGCACGCGACACTCGCCTCGTCAGAAGAGTTTCTTCGACGGCGTGAAGCGCTTCTTTTCAGGCAAGGTCTAGGGTTCCCTGGTGATTTCAACGGTCATTGTCGGTGCCAGCGGCCGCATGGGTCTGTCGATGATCCGGCTGCTGCCGGATTTTCCGGCGTTGCGGCTCAGCGCCGCAGTGGTTTCACCCGCCAGTCGCAGTCTCGGCCAGGACGCTGGCGTGCTGGCCGGAACCGCCGCTCCGCTGGGAGTGCCGGTGACGGCGGTGCTGGAATCAGCCCTGAAGAATGCCGGCGTGCTGATCGACTTCTCCAGCGCCACCGCTGTGCCCGACACCTTGCGACAGGCGGCAGCGGCGCGCGTACCGGTGTTGATCGGCACTACGGGACTGTCGTCCACCCTGGACGCGCAGCTCGAGCAGGCTGCCCGCATCGTACCGGTGCTGACGGCGGCAAACACCAGTCTGGGCGTCAATCTGTTGCTGGCCCTGGTGGAGCAGGCCGCAAGGGCCCTGCCGGTGGACTTCAACATCGAGATTGTCGAGGCACATCATCGCCACAAGAGGGATGCGCCGTCGGGCACGGCCCTGGCGTTGGGCGCCGCGGCTGCCCGTGGCCGCGGCCTGCAGGGCGATAGTGCGGCGTCGCAGCCGCGCGGCGCCGCCGGTCCGCGCCGGGACGATGAGATCGGTTACGCCGTAGTGCGTGGCGGCGATGTGGTCGGCGAACACCAGGCGCTATTCCTCGGTGCGGGCGAAAGGCTGAACCTGGCGCACTCGGCCACTGACCGCTCGATCTTCGCCCGCGGCGCGCTCCAGGCCGCCCAGTGGCTGGCCGGACAGCGTCCGGGTCGCTATCAAATGGCGGACATTTTTGGCTTTCATAAACAATAAGTTACGAAATTATATCGGCGGACAGCACCGTAAAATTCCGCCGCTGACGGGGCAATTTCGCATGGACAGTCTCGACCTCGAACCGTAAACTTTGTCCCGTAATCCGTTTAGCGGGTTAGTCCGCACCAGGCGGGAGGGCGTTCCAAAAGAACTCCTCCCGCTTTGTGCATCTGCGCGTTGAAAATCAACGGGACGGCCTCCGGGCGAGGCGACGTCGCAGTGAAAACAGGGGATGCAATTTGAGTGTACCGGCGGTGCTGGCTCTGGCGGACGGTACGATCTTCCGCGGCCAGTCGATTGGCGCAATCGGCAATACAACTGGTGAGGTGGTATTCAATACCGCCATCACCGGTTATCAGGAAATTCTCACCGACCCTTCCTACTCCCGTCAGATCGTCACGCTGACCTATCCGCACATTGGCAACACCGGCGTCACCGGTGAGGACATGGAGTCCCCGCTGATCTACGCCTCGGGTCTGGTGATCCGCGACCTGGTGCAGTTGCCCAGCAGCTGGCGTTGCGAAGGTGGGCTCGGCGACTTCCTGAAACGCGGCCGCATCGTCGCCATCGCCGGCATCGACACCCGTCGATTGACGCGCGTGCTGCGCGAGCGCGGCGCGCAGGCCGGCTGCATCATGACCGGTGAGCGCATCGACACCGCCACTGCAGTCAAGGCCGCGTCGCTGTTTCCGGGCCTGAAAGGCATGGATCTGGCCAGGACGGTCACCACCCGCGAACCGTACCAGTGGAACGAAGGTACGGTGTGGCCGGCCGTCGAACGCATGCCCATCCGTGCGCAGCAAAGATTGCACGTGGTCGCCTATGACTATGGCATCAAGCGCAACATCCTGCGCCTGCTGGCCGATCAGGGTTGCCGCATCACCGTGGTGCCGGCCACCACCCGCGCTGAAGAGGTCATAGCCCTGCAGCCTGATGGCGTGTTCCTGTCCAACGGGCCGGGCGATCCGGAACCCTGCGATTACGCCATCCGGGCCATCAGCACGCTGCTGGCCACCGACATTCCAATCTTCGGCATCTGCCTGGGTCACCAGTTGCTGGCGCTGGCCAGCGGCGCGCGCACCGTAAAGATGAAGTTCGGTCATCACGGCGCCAATCATCCGGTGCAGGATCTGAGCACCGGCCGTGTGATGATCACCAGTCAGAACCACGGCTTCGCGGTGGATGAAGCCAGCCTGCCAGCCAACCTGATCGCCACGCATCGTTCGCTGTTTGACGGCACGTTGCAGGGCATTGCCCGCACTGACCGTCCGGCCTTCAGTTTCCAGGGACACCCGGAAGCCAGCCCCGGTCCGCACGACATGTCGCTGCTGTTTGAAGGTTTTACCCAGACCATGATCCGTCGTTTGCAGAACCAGCTGCGCGCCATGCGCGCCTCGGCGCGCTGATCATGCCCAAGCGCACCGACATCAACAGCATCCTGATCATCGGCGCCGGCCCGATCATCATCGGCCAGGCCTGCGAGTTCGATTACTCGGGCGCACAGGCCTGCAAGGCGCTGCGTGAAGAGGGTTATCGCGTCGTTCTGGTGAACTCCAACCCGGCCACCATCATGACCGACCCGGAGATGGCCGACGCCATCTACATCGAGCCGGTCAACTGGCGCACGGTGGCGCGCATCATCGAGAAAGAGCGTCCCGACGCGCTGCTGCCCACGATGGGCGGACAGACGGCGCTGAACACCGCGCTGGATCTGGTGCGCGAGGGCGTGCTGCAGAAATTCAATGTTGAGCTGATTGCCGCTTCGCGCGACGCCATCGACATGGCGGAGGACCGCGAGCTGTTCCGCAACGCCATGCGCGAGATCGGTCTGGAGTGCCCGCGTTCGCAGATTGCACGCAGCATGGACGAAGCGCTGGCGGTACAGAGCAGCATCGGTTACCCCGTTGTCATCCGTCCGTCGTTCACGATGGGCGGCAGCGGCGGCGGTATCGCCTACAACCGCGAGGAATTCGAAGCCATCGTGGCGCGCGGCCTCGATGCCTCGCCCACCCATGAGCTGCTGCTCGAGGAGTCGGTGATCGGCTGGAAAGAGTTCGAGATGGAGGTGGTACGTGACCGCAACGACAACTGCATCATCGTCTGCTCGATCGAGAACCTCGACGCCATGGGTGTGCACACCGGCGATTCGATCACTGTTGCGCCGGCCCAGACGCTCACTGACAAGGAATACCAGCGCATGCGCAATGCCTCGATTGCCGTGCTGCGCAAAATCGGCGTCGAGTGTGGCGGTTCCAATGTGCAGTTCGCGCTGAATCCGGCCGACGGGCGCCTGCTGGTGATCGAGATGAATCCGCGCGTGTCGCGCTCCTCGGCGCTGGCTTCCAAGGCCACCGGTTTTCCGATCGCCAAGATAGCAGCCAAGCTGGCGGTGGGTTACACGCTGGATGAACTGAAGAACGATATCACCGGCGGCGCCACACCGGCTTCGTTCGAGCCCAGCATCGACTATGTGGTCACCAAGGTGCCGCGGTTCACCTTCGAGAAATTTCCGGCGGCCAACAATCGGCTTACCACTCAGATGAAGTCGGTGGGCGAAGTGATGGCCATCGGCCGCACCTTCCAGGAGTCGCTGCAGAAGGCATTGCGCGGGCTGGAAACCGGCCTCGACGGCCTGGATCCGTTGCTGACACTGCCGCTGTCCGATGAAGCCGCCACCCAGCTGGCCTACGAGCTGCGCATGCCGGGCGCCGATCGTCTGCTGTATGTGGCCGATGCGCTGCGCGCCGGCTGGAGCATCGCGCACGTCTCCGAACTGTCGGGCATCGATCCCTGGTTCATGATGCAACTGGCAGACCTGATCGAAGAGGAGGGCCGCATCAAGCGCGAAGGCGAGTCGGCGCTCGGCGTCGACCGTCTGCGCGAAGTGAAACGCAAGGGTTTCTCCGACCGACGCCTCGCTACGCTGACGCGCAGCACCGAGCAGGTAATCCGCAATCGCCGGCGTGAGTTCGGCATACAGCCGGTCTACAAGCGTGTCGATACCTGCGCAGCCGAGTTCTCCACCTCGACGGCCTATCTGTATTCCACCTACGAGGAAGAGTGCGAAGCCGATCCGGACAAGCGCCGCAAGATCATGATCCTGGGCGGGGGGCCCAACCGCATCGGTCAGGGCATCGAGTTCGATTACTGCTGCGTGCACGCTGCGCTGGCGCTGCGCGAAGATGGTTTCGAAACCATCATGGTCAATTGCAATCCCGAGACGGTGTCCACCGACTACGACACCTCGGACCGTTTGTATTTCGAGCCGCTGACGCTCGAAGACGTGCTGGAAATCGTGCACAAGGAGAAGCCCGAGGGCGTCATCGTGCAGTTCGGCGGCCAGACGCCGCTGAAGCTGTGCCGCGCACTGGAGGCCGCCGGTGCGCCCATCATCGGCACCACCCCGGATTCCATCGACATTGCCGAAGACCGTGAGCGCTTCCAGCAGCTGGTCAAGCGGCTCGGCCTCCGGCAGCCGGCCAACGCCACGGCACGCACCGAAGAGCAGGCCGTGATACTGGCGCGGGAAGTGGGTTATCCGCTGGTGGTGCGTCCCTCCTATGTGCTGGGCGGCCGCGCCATGGAAATCGTCTTCAACGAAGAAGATCTGCGCGCCTACATGGGCCACGCGGTGCAGGTGTCGAACGACAGTCCGGTGCTGCTGGACCGCTTTCTCGACGTGGCCATCGAGGTCGACGTGGACGCAGTCTGCGACGGCGAAGATGTACTGATCGGCGGCATCATGGAGCACGTGGAGCAGGCTGGCGTGCACTCGGGCGATTCCAGCTGCTCGCTGCCACCCAACAGCCTGTCGCCACAGCTGCAGGATGAGCTGCGCGAGCAGACCCGCAAGCTGGCCCGGGCGCTGAATGTGGTCGGGCTGATGAACATCCAGTTCGCGATCCAGAACGGCGTGGTCTACGTGCTGGAAGTGAATCCGCGCGCCTCGCGAACGGTACCCTTCGTCAGCAAGGCCACCGGCGTGCCCATCGCCAAGCTGGCTGCCCGCGTGATGACCGGCCGCAAGCTGCGCGACCTGGGCGCATTGCAGGAGCGGGTCCCTTGCTACTATTCAGTCAAGGAAGCGGTGTTCCCGTTCAACAAATTCCCGGAAGCCGATCCCATCCTTGGTCCGGAGATGAAATCCACCGGGGAAGTCATGGGCACCGGCCGCACCTTTGGCGAGGCCTATGCCAAGAGCCAGAGCGCATCGGGTGTGGTGCTGCCGCGCCATGGTGTGTGCCTGATCAGCGTGCGCGACCGTGACAAGGCCGGCGCGGTGCAGCTGGCGAAGCGCCTGCTCGGCCATGGCTTCGAACTGGTGGCCACTGCCGGCACGGCCGATGTGATCCAGGCTGCGGGCCTTGCATGCCGTCGCGTCAACAAGGTGCGCGAAGGCCGGCCGCACATCGTCGACATGATCAAGAACGACGAGATTCAGCTGATCGTCAACACCACCGAGGGCAAGCAGGCCACGCTGGAATCGAACTCGATCCGGCGCGAAGCCGTGCATCGCCGCATCACCTATTACACGACGCTGGCTGCCGCGCTGGCGACCTGCGAGGCGCTGGACCACATCGATGAGGTCGAGGTGAACCGGCTGCAGGATCTGCACCGCGAGGTGGCCGGATGAGCCAGCGTTCGCCGATGACACTGCGTGGCGCCGAGCTGCTGCGCGCCGAGCTGAAGCGTCTGAAGTCCGAGGACCGGCCCAATGTCATCAAGGCCATCGCCGAGGCGCGCAGCCATGGCGACCTGTCCGAGAATGCCGA
>JAIBJM010000068.1 GCA_020029535.1 Gammaproteobacteria bacterium
CGCGGCGGCAGCCCTCTCCTTCGCTTCTGCATCAGCCGGACCGCGAGCTGACATCTGCATCAGCTCACGGAACTTCGCCCAGCCACCGTCAGGAAAAGTGAAGTGATGCTGGATGTAGCCCTCGTCGATGACGGTGCTCATGCCGTCAACATCCCTGGCACTGAAGTATTGATAGAACTCGCGTGCGATCTTGCGATTCCAGTCCGCCTCTTTTTGCGTCGTGACCCTGGATATTCTTTTCGGCTGAGTCTTGTAATCGTGCGGGCCTCGACCCAGCGCAAATACGTCATTGTTGTGCGGCAGTTTGGCGGGAACCTCATTGACCACAGCCCAATGCTCGGCAATCTGGCCGTCGCTCAGGCGAAACATGTCGAGACGCGCGACTTTGGCCTCGGGACCCATCACCGCTGAAAAGGTCCACACGTGATCGCGTTCGGCAATCATGCGGACAATATCGCCGCGAATACGCTGCCGCTCTTCCTTGTACGTGGCCTTGACGGGAGTACTAGCGTTGGTGGCGATTGACTTGGCCAGGCCTTCCCGAAAGTCGAACATGTCTGCGTGCTCGATATAGTCCTCGCGCACGACCGCTTTCAGCTCCTCCACCTTCCCGCTGTTGGCGATCTGGAAGAACCGTTCGACGACGTCCTTGTTCTTCTCCAGCTGCTTGTGATCGGCAGGCAGCGCCATGCCCGGCGACGCGACAGCGCCGATAAGCAGCACAGCCAATATGAATGATGTTGTTCGATTTGCGATCGAAGATACGGTCATCTTCACGAGAACCCCCCCCTTGTTTACGTCGATCGGGCGCCGCTCCCGACCACCACTTATCGTGGCGGTGCCCCGGGAGCCGGCGCACCCGGAGGAGCCCCAACTCCTTCCGGCGGGCCGCCGCCGCGGGCCCCAAGGCCACCAAGAGGCGGACCGCTGCCACCGCAATACTTGAGGCACTTTTCGGGCCTCACGTAGATGGCCTTCAGCTTCTTGCGGTACTCCGGATACATCGTCTCGGCGCCGCCCGGCTGCGCTTCGCCCGGAATGCCGAAATCCGCTTTCAAATCTCCAATCAGGGGATTCTTCTCCGGAAGGTAGGACGGGACAGAATTCAAATCTGTTCCTTCATAAGCAGAGATGCATGGTGTCCCAACCGAAGCCACGGTATTGACGTGATCCATGCGAAATTGCCTGGAGACCGCCTGCGGCTCGGAGAGATAGACAGGATCGTCGATAAACGTCATCAGCGTCAGCATGCCGCCGTGAACAATGTAATAGCTGGTGAGTGTGGTCTGATCGCTGACCTGCGCGGCGTTGCGGCGGATCTGGCCCGCCTTCATGTGCGTGGTGCGCGTCACCAGAGTATTGCCGCGCCACTGCCCCGTTTCGAAACCACCATTCGTGTGCGGTGCGTTGACCGAGGGATGCGGCCGACCGTCCATCCAGATGACCGTTTCCGCCCGGTTTTGCCACGCTCCGATGCGATAGGCGATCGTCGCTCCGGTAATCGGATCAACCTCAGCCAGGATCTTCAGGCCGAAGGGCCCGACCGCCAGATAATGGGGCGGATATAACTCGCACTGCCGCTCAATCATCGAATAGCGCGATAGCGGGGTGCTGAGCGAGAGTGCTTTGCCCTCATCGTTAAACGCAATACCCGTGTAGTCGGCCGGTAGCGGACCTTCGCCAGCCCGCTCATTCTGATCCTCGTAGGGGATCGGTACCCACGAACCAGACAGGTCCGGTTCGGACGGTCCGAACTGCGCCCATGCCGGACGTCCGGCCGTGAGGACACCGACGAAGCCGGCAACGACGGCGGTAGCGATGCGAATGCGCATGGATGCCATATCAATTACCAAGTTGAGGAACAGGGAGTCGGATCCCAGCCTGCGGCGTCCGACTGCTTCTTGAAGTGAGTGCTGAGAACATAGGGCGCCCGCAGATAGCGGGGGTCTTCGACGACGGAGGTCACCAGCAGCCACGGCGTGCCCTTCGGATCGTTGACGATGTCAAAGTACTCCGTCACTAGCGCATTTTCGCTGTAAGGAATGCCATTCTTGCGCAGATATCCCGGACGCAGATTCTTCGTCACCACCTTCAGCGTGCCGTTGACCGGCTTGAGGTTCGGAATGGTGATACCGAGATTGGCGGCCAGCGGACCACCCAGCACAGGCAGCTCCCAGGAAGCCACTGACGACCCCTGCCACGAGGGCGGCTCCGCAGGTTGGGCTGCTGCAGTGGCGCCGAAGCGAAACAGGCGTTTCTGCATCCCTGTATCGGTTTCCATCTGCAGGGTGTTGTCGTCCACCCAGGTGATATGGAACCGGCCCGGGACGCGCATGATGATTGGCGCACCATACGCGCGACACTGTTCACCGGCCCGCTCGTCGGCCGCCGGGTCCCACTTGTCGGCAACACTGACCGCCGCAGGTGTCATCGGCATACCACCATAGTCGCCCTTGGCCGGCGCGACCATGCGATATCGCCACTCCTCGCTGACGATCGATACCCAGTAACCGGTGAGATCAATCGGTGCGGCCGCGCGAGGCGCCCGCGGCGGCAACGGCCCCGGAGGCGCGCCACCATAACCGGTGACCGGAGCCGCGAGGGACACCACGACAAGCAGGGCGCAAAAGTTTCCCATCCAACCTCGAAAACCCATACAGGCTTGCTCCAATTTCTTTCAGTTAGCGCCGCTTGGACCGCTCGGCGGCCAGGCTCTTGAACACCGCCTCGACGAACATGTCTGTGGTCCACGAACCTGTGTCGCTCCCATACCGCTTCGTATAGCCACGGGTGGGATTCGACGCCTTCACCTGCGCGAGCGACTTGCCCTCCTTCATCAGACTTGCAATCCGATCGCGCACGACTGTGACCATGTCGCGGTATTCGACGACATCGATCTCCTGGAGCAGGCGGCCGTGGCTGGGAACAACGACTGTCCCGGCCTCCCGCGACACGAGCGGCACCGACGGAATGGCGATGTCGATGATGCGATTGAGTGCCGCAATCTCGCCGTTGATGCTGCCGTCATGCTCCAGGTCAATAACCGGAAACCGCCGCATGTCGATGATGTCGCCTGCCATCAACACGTCGGACCGGCGAAAAAAAACCAGGCTGTCGCCGTCAGTATGCGCATTCGGCTGATGCAGTACTTCTATCGCCTCGTCGTTGAGGTGCATGTCGCGCCTGAGCGTTTCTATGAACGCCTCGGTCGGCCAGGCGCCAGAGGGATACCCTGCGAGACTCAGGCGAAGAGTAACCTCGGTTGGCGCCAGAATGGTGGCGAGTCCATCACCAGCGGGCACGAGACTCTTGCCCGCCTTGGCGATTTTCTCGTTTCCACCCACATGATCGGCATCGCCGTTGGTATTGATGATGTAGCGAATGAGGCGAGGCGTCAGTTTCTTCAGTTCGGCAATCACACGGTCTGCGTGGGCCGCATCGCCCGCGTCCACCAGCACGACGCCATCGGAACCTATCTGGATTCCTATGTTTACGCCCGCACCGGTCAGCACATAGAAGTTGGACCGAACCCGAAAGAGTTCCATTCCATCGCCCAATGTCTGCGCATCCAGTTGTTGCGCAAGCGCGGCTTGTTGGCCACCGGGCACCACTGCGACACCGAGCACGCAGAACACTGCCAACAAGTAACGAATTGCCCGCATAGTCATTGAGACAGCCCCATCATGATTATTGCCCCATCTTTATCAAGCGTGTGCGGCGATTCTGAATTTGCCGCAACAACTGCATCCTCGCGATCACCTTGGCATGCATTCAATTCTGTTCTTGTGCTTCCGACCATACCACCTGATTTCCCGGCCAGCAATGGAGCATGTGCTCAACGCGGTGGCGGTGGTGGTGCTCCGGGAGGACCACCGCCACGAGGACCACCTGGGAAGCCACCAGGAGGGCCTCCTGGCAATCCACCGCAATTGTGGGGGCACTTTTCGGGTCTCACGTAGGCAGCTTTGAGTTTCTTCCGATACTCGGGATACATCGTCTCGGCACCGCCCAGTGCCGCCTCGCGCGGAATGCCGTATGTCTTGAACAATTCGCCGGTCAAAGGATTCTTGCCGGGCAAGTAGTGGGCGACGGAGTTCGAATCGGTTCCCTCATAAGTAATGATGCAGGGTGGCCCGGTCGAATCCAGAGTGGTCTCCTGCTGGAGACGAAAATCCTTGGAGATCGCGTGCGGCTCGGTGAGGTTGACCGGATCATCAATGAACATCAGCACGGTCATCAGATCGCCGTTGCGGATGTAATGGGTGGTGAGCGTCACCTGATCGCTGACCTGCACACCATTGCGGCGAATAATGCCCGCCTTGATGTGGGTGGTATGGGTCGTCAGCGTATTGCCAAGCCACTTTCCTGTCTCGAAACCACCGCGGGTATGCGGTGCGTTGTCCGAGGGATGTGGCCGACCGTCCATCCAGATGGTCGTGGGTGCCCGGTCTTCCCACGCCCCGACATGCCATGCAACGGTTGCTCCGGTGAACGGATCGGTTTCCGCCGTGATCCTTATGCCGAAGGGACCAAGTACCAGATATTGAGGCGGGTGCAACGCACACTGCCGCTCAATGGTCGAATTACGTGAAACCGAATAACTGAGACCGACTTTCCTGCCCTCGTCACTCAGAGGGAGGCCGGTCCAGTCGAGCGGCTCCGGGCCCGGGATCCGATCAACGAAGTCCTCATGCGCGAAGGGCATCCATGAACCGGCGATATCGGATCCAGACGCTATCTGGGCGAATGCCGGACGCCCGGCTCCCAGAACACCGACGAACCCGGCCACGACGCCGATGATTATGCGAATGCGAGTGGGTGTCATATCAACTACCACGTTGAGGAACAGGGAGTCGGATCCCAGCCCGCGGAATCCGACTGCTTCTTGAACTGGGTGCTGACGATATATTGCTGCCGCAGAAAACGGGCGTCGTCAATAAGGGTTGTCACCACCAGCCATGGCGTTCCCCTGGGATCGGCGACGACGTTGAAGTACTCCGTCATCGTCGTATTTTCGCTGTAGGGAACACCGTTCTTGCGCAGATATCCCGCAAGCAGGTTTTTCGTCGTCACCTTCAGCGTGCCATTGACCGCACTATCTTCGGGAACGGGCATGCCGAAAGCGGCAGCCATCCGGGCGCCCTCTGGCAGAGCGCGAATCCAGGAAGCCGCGGAAGACCCCTGCCAGGAAGGCGCCTCGGCAGGTTGAGGTGCAGTGCCAAAACGGAACAGGCGCTTCTGCATGCCCGCATCGGTTTCCATCTGCAGTGTATTGTCGTCCACCCACGTGATGTGGAACCGGCTCGGGACACGCATGATCGCAGGCGCGCCATACGAACGGCACTGCTGACCGGCCTTCTCATCGGCCGCCGGGTCCCACTTGTTGGCGACGCTGACCGCTTCCGCCGTCATTGGCACGCCGCCGAAATCCCCTTTCGCCGGTGTAACCATGCGATACCGCCATTCTTCGGTGACGGCCGACACCCAGTAACCTGTGATATCAATCGGAGCACCGGCCTTGGGCGTCCGCGAGGGTCGCGGCGCTGGCGGTTGCTGGCCAGCCTGGCCATTGGTCGATGCCACAAGGGACACGATCAGCAGGGCGCAAAGACTTCCCGTCCAACCTCGAAAGCTCATTCCGGTTTGCTCCATTAGCGCGGCCCCGATTTGTTGGCGGCCAAGCTCTTGTATACCGCCTCCACGAACATGTCCGTGGTCCACGGACCCGTGTCGCTGCCGTAGCGCTTCCGGTAGCCCTGGGTGGGATCCGCCGCCTTCACCTCTGCAAGCGACTTGCCCTGCTTGATCAGGTCCTGAACGCGATCACGCACAATCGTGACCACATCGCGATATTCGACGACGTCGGTCTGATCCAGGATGCGGCCATGGCTCGGTACGATGACCGTCCCGGCCTCCCGCGACACGATCGGTACCGACGGAATGGCAAGATTGATGATCCGGTTGAGCGCCGCGATTTCACCATTGATGCTGCCGCCACGCGCCAGGTCGATGACCGGGAACCGCCGCATGTCGACGATGTCCCCGACCATCACTACATCGGACCGACGGAAAAAGACCAGGCTGTCACTGTCGGAGTGCGCGTTCGGCTGAGCCATTACCTCGATGCCGTCATCGTTGAGGTACATGTATTTGCGCGCATCCGGGATCGCTGCTTCGGTGGGCCACGCGGCCTCGGGAAAAGCCGCGGCGCCCGTCGCAGTGCTCATGCGCGTAAGAGCGCCCTCGGAAGCCAGAATGGCGGCTGCGCCACCATTGGGTGGCGGACCGAAAGGACCGCGCGCGGCGAGAAAGCTCTTGCCCGCCTTGGCCACCTTCTGGTTTCCACCGACGTGATCGGCATCGGCGTTGGTGTTGATGATGTAGCGAATGAGGCCGGGTGTCAGTTTCTTGATCTCGGCAATCAGGCGGTCTGTGTGGGCCGCGTCACCCGCGTCTACCACCACGACGCCATCAGTGCCGAACTGGATTCCAACGTTTGCGCCCAGACCCGTGAGCACATAGAAGTTGGATCGAACCTTGAACAGCTCTATTCCATCGCCCAGTGCCTGCGATTCCAGTTGTTGTGCGAACGCGGCGCGCTGGCCACCGAGCACCAGCACGGCTCCGGCGCACAACACCAGCAGGTGACGAACCACCCGGATAGTTACCAAGGCCGTGCCCCCAATATGCTCATGTCCGCTTTCCATATTGATTGTCCGCCATGGGGATGTTCATGCATTAGCCCCTTCCCAGTAACTTCTTGTTGGCCCGCCAATGTGATCATGGGCGAATCCTTGAATGCAATCATCGTTAATATTCGTGCACAGTACAAACTCTATTATCGAATTCTTGTTACCGATTATTTTTGTTTTAACGCATCTTTACAAACAAATCGGGCCAGCCTATGGCGATGCACCATCCTGCTTCTAATCTGCGGTTGGCGTATCGGTATCGGCCAATCCCTTCAGCAGCTGCGCACGCGCCGCGGCTGCCAGCCGCACGTAGCGCGTGCGAACCGCATCCAGCTCCTGTTCCTCGAGCTCCTCGAGGTCCATTAAAGCGTTATGGGCTCCGGTCGTTACACGCAATATCTCGTCCAGTTTGATCTGCACGGCCTCGGCATCGCGGTTCTGCGTGCTCTGGATCAGGAACACCATCAGGAATGTCACGATCGTGGTGCCAGTGTTGATGACCAGTTGCCAGGTGTCGCTCCACCGGAAGATGGGTCCGGTGATCAGCCACACCAGGATCACCAGCACGGCCAGCAGAAAGGTGGAGGGTCTGCCGCTGACACGGGCAGTCTGCTTGGTCAGATGAATGAACCATGATCTTGATTTGACGGGGCGCATGCTTATTCCCTATCGCCAGCCCTGCAACAGAGCTCCGTCATACCAATCCTACAGCGGATACACCAGCACAGCGGAAGCGCCCCGCTGCTATTTCTTCGGCACCAGCTTCAGGATCTTGCCGCCCGTGGTGTCCGTCATCTTCGCGCCCTCGACGAGAACATATAACGCTCCATCCGGACCCTGATTGACGCCGCGGATGCGGGTTTTCAGCTCGGTCAGCAGCCGCTCCTCGCCAACGACCCGATCGCCTTTGAGCACCAGCCGCACCAGCGACTTGCCGGCGAGCGCAGAGACAAACAGGTCTCCCTTCCACTCCGGAAACAGCCGACCGGTGTAGAACGCGATTCCTGCCGGAGCAATGTCAGGAGTCCAGAAATACACCGGCTGCTCCATGCCCTCCTGGAATGTCTTGTCGTTGTTGATCGGCCGGCCGTCGTATTCGTGGCCATAGCCGATTACCGGGAAACCGTAGTTCTTCCCCTTGTCGATGGCGTTGATCTCGTCACCGCCGCGCGGGCCGTGCTCGCTGGTCCACAGCTTGCCCGTACGCGGGTTGATCGCCAGCCCTTGCACGTCCCGGAAGCCGAGCGCGTAGATCTCGGGGTGAGCGTCCTCGCGACCGACGTACGGATTGTCCCGCGGGACCGTTCCGTCAGTGTTGATGCGCAGAACCTTGCCCATGTTGCTGTCGAGCTGCTGGGGCTGCGGCCAGTCGGACGCATTCAACGAGACCGCAGCGATGGCGCTCGAGGTGACCAACAGTGTGCCGTCGGGTGCTTGCAGCACGCGGCTGACGGGGCCCTCCGCACTGAACAATACGTGCAGGTTCTCCAGCCGTCTGTCGTCGGCCGACAGCGTCGCGCTGGCAACAACCGAGATGCCACCGCTCCGAAACCCCGGATCAGGCAGTACGGTGTACGCCAGATAGACCCTGCGGTTGCTCGCGAAGGCGTGGTCCGGCCGCACCTCATACATCCCCTGCCCGGGATTGGTATAGAGATCGGGTGGCGGTTCGATCGCCGACACCTTGCCGTCCAGAGCCACGATCTTGATGGGTCCCGGACGTTCGGCCACGATCATGCGGCCGTCGGGCAGAAAGTTGAACGAGAACGGGCGGCTGAATCCTTCCGCCACCGTCACTACATCGTAGGCAGCGCTCTTCTTCGGCCGCGGTGCGCGCGTCTGGCCAAGCCACTGAGGAATCGGCGCGTAGCCGTCCGGCTCATCCGAACGCCCAGGAGGAATCATCGGAGCGCCGGGTTGCCGCGGCGGCGGTTGCGGTACTGGCTTGACGGTCTGTGCACTGGGGAAGATCGGCGCATTCGGGGCGGCCGGTGCGTTCAGCGCAGCGAAGGCACAGATCATGACCGTCGCAACGGCCGGGATTTTTTTAATCGTTGTCATTAGCCTCATACCCTCAAATTCGGTCTCCGTGACAGAGACCGCCGTCATTCTGAGCAAGCTTCAGGAGTGAGTCTATCTCGCTGAACGAGACCTTGAACCGGATTCTCCAATTGCCGCCGCGCATGCTGCCGCCGGCAGCGGAGCTGGTCGCTGCAGGTGTCTTGGCCGCAGCACCATTTGCGGTGCCTTCCTCTGGTGTTCCTGCCCAAGAACGCAGGCTAGGGTTGACCAGCTGGACCGATCCGCAGTTCTGCGGTCTTTGATGAGCCTGCCTGCAGATCGATCTGCGCCGACAGATCGCCGGGCTGTTCGGTCGGTGAACCGCTGGCTGATATGCGAGCTACAACCCGTACGGCCTGATGCGGAGTGATGCGCACACCCTCCAGCATGGAATCGGCGGACGACAACTCCACCTGCCGGGGGAATCGTGCCGGCAATCGTTTGACGGCCAGCGGAGGTCCGCCGGCCGGATTGCGAACGAAAACAAAGAGCGTTGCGTTTGCAGGTACCTGTGCTGCCAGCCGCGCATCGATGTCGATGCGTACCTTGACTACGGTGCTTGCATCGATGGCCGCTGCCGGCGCACCCAGTTGCCGATCCAGCGCGGCGATCTGCCGTTGCAGCGCTGTGCGGATCTGTTCGGGTGCTTCCAGCGTCAGCATCAATGCGAAGCGATCGCGCGCCAGCTGCAATTGTCCGCTCTGCATGGCCGCCAGCGCCGAATAGAACAGCGCCTTGGGTGAGCTGGGATCCAGCTTCAGCGCCTCTTCGAACAACGCCGCAGCGCGTGGGGCGTTGGCGGCATCGCCGCTGAGTATTATGGCTTCGGCGATTCCGCTCAGTGCGGCGGCTTGCGCCCCGCCGGGCAGCGCGCGCGCGCGTTCGAAGGCGCGGCGTGCCAGTTCGAACTGCTCAATCTGCAGGTAGGCCTGTCCCAGCTGCAACCAGTCATCCTGGTTTTCGCCATTGCGGTTGACGGCGCGCTGCAGTCGACGGATGGTTTCGGTGGCTTCGTTTGCCACGGGCGGTGAACGACATGGCCAGGTGCTGAACTGCGCATACAGCGCGCCGGCGGCACCCAGTGCCAGTACCACGCCTGCAATTGGCAGGATCATGGCCCGGGGCACACCGCCAGCCGCCTGCAGCAATGGTCTCAGCAGCAGTGCGCCGGCAACCACGGCGCACAGCACCGCACCCGCGATGAACCAGCCCGTCACGGATCGAAACCGTCGAGGCTGGAGTCGTCGCTGGCCAGCAGGCGCAAGCGCGAACGGATGATGCGCACCGCCACCGCCGCACCGGCAATCAGCAGTATTACTGGCGCCGACCACAGCCAGGAATTGCGCCAGTTCATGCGCGGCCGGAACAGAATGAACTCACCGTAGCGCATCACCATGTAGTCGCGGACTTCGGCGTCGCTCTTGCCAGCGATCAGAAGTTCGCGCACCTGCAGTCGCAGGTCCGCGGCCAGCGACACATTGGAATCCGCCAGCGATTCGTTCTGGCACTGCATGCAGCGCAGCTCATGCGTCAATGCGCGATAGCGCGCCTGCAATGCATCGGTGGGCAGCGCCGGCGTGTTGTCGACGGCATGGCCGGCCGTGGCCAGCATCGACAGCAGCAGTGCGCACAGTGCCCGCTTCATGGCGCCACTCCGCGCTGCGCATCCATGTGTGGCAGGAAACGCTGCTTCCATATCTCGGCGGTCATCACTCCGGTCTGCTTTTCCACCACCACGCCCTGCGGATTGACCAGAAAGCTCTCGGGCGCCCCGTACACGCCCCAGTCAATGGCAACGCGGCCGTCGCGGTCGGCGCCGATAGCCTGATAGGGATTGCCCAGCTGCGACAGCCAGGCGATGGCTGCTGCATCGTCGTCCTTCCAGTTCAGGCCGATGATGGGCACCCGACCCTCATCGCGGATCGCCAGTAGTGCGGCATGCTCGGCGCGACATTCCACGCACCAGGTGCCCCAGACATTGAGCAGGTACCAGCGACCGGCTTGGGCGGTGCCGGTGACACGCCGGTTGCTGTCGATCAGATCGGGCACGTCCAGCGTTGGCGCCGGTTTGCCGATCAGCGGCGAGGCAATGATTTCCTTGTCGGGCGCGTGGCGCAGGCCGACGATCAGTACGACCACCAGCAACGCGAAGCCGATCAGCGGCCACAGGAAACGATTCATGGCGTGGCCCGCTGTGTCGTTGCATCCGCCGTCTCGGCGGACGCAACGCTCGCGTACGCATAGCGACGATCGAACAGCGTGACGATTCCGCCGATGGCCATGATCAGTGCGCCGAACCAGATGAAACGGATCAGCGGCCGATATTGCAATCGCAGGCTCCAGGCCCCTGCCCCGACGTCTTCACCCAGCGCAGCGAATAGATCACGAGTCCAGCTGGCGCTGATGCCGGCTTCAGTCATCACCGAGCCCTGCACCCAGTAGTTGCGCTTCTCCGGCGTCAGTTGCGCCACGGTGCTGCCATTGCGCGTGACCACCACATGGCCGCGGTAGCCGTTGTAGTTGGGACCGGCAATGTTCTCGCCACCCTCGTAGGTGAAGGTGTAGCCGGCCAGTTGCACGCCCTGCCCGGCGCGCAGCGCCACATCACGTTCGACGGTAGCGGTTTCCACCAGCGTCACGCCCAGCACGAACACACCCAGACCGATGTGCGCCATGCTCATGCCGACAATGGCGGCAGGGAGCGAAAGTTTGCGGCGCATGCGATCGACGGGATCGATCAGCGAGGACAGGATCAGCCAGCAGCCCAGCGTTGCGCCCACCCACGCCAGCACTGACCTGCTGGCGTAGGCGCCCAGACAGATCGCCAGACCGAGAATCACCGCGAGGGCTGCGATCGTCAGCACCGGTCTGCGCGCATCCCCCAGGCCACCGCGGCGCCAACGCGCATGCATGCCGACGCCCAGCAAGGCCAGCAGCGGCAGCACGGGCACCATGAAGCTGGGCGAGAAATACGGTGGTCCCACCGACAGCGTTCCAAGCCCCAGCGTTTCAGCAATCAGCGGCGCCAGCGTGCCGCCGAATACCACCGCGGTGGCCACCACCAGCAATATGTTGTTGAACAGCAGCATGGACTCGCGCGACACCAGCGCAAAGCCGGCGCTCGATACCAGCCTGGGCGCACGCCATGCATACAGGCTCAATGCACCACCGATCATGATGACCAGAAAGGTCAGGATGAACACGCCGCGCGCCGGATCGGCGGCGAATGAATGCACCGATACCAGCACACCGGAACGGACCAGGAAAGTGCCGAGCAGGCTCAGCGAAAAGGCGCCGATGGCCAGCAGCAGCGTCCAGCTCTTGAACAGCCCACGCTTGTCGGTGACCGCCAGCGAATGGATCAGCGCCGTCGCCATCAGCCAGGGCATGAACGAAGCGTTCTCCACCGGATCCCAGAACCAGTAGCCGCCCCAACCGAGCTCGTAATAAGCCCACCAGCTGCCCAGCGCGATACCGCAGCCGAGGAAGGCCCACGAGATAATGGTCCACGGCCGCATCCAGCGCGCCCAGTCCTGGCCGGTCCGGCCTTCAATCAGCGTGGCGCAGGCAAAGGCGAAGCCCACGCTCAGGCCCACGTAGCCGGCGTAGAGGATCGGCGGGTGCACCGCCAGCGCGAAATCCTGCAGCAGCGGATTGAGGTCGCGACCGTCCAGAGCAGCCGGCAACAGACGTCGGAACGGATTCGAGGTGGCCAGCGTAAACAGCATGAAACCGAAGCTGACCAGTCCCAGCACGCCCAGTACACGCGATGCGAACGGCCGCGGCAGATGGTGCGAGCGCAATGCTACCGCCACTGTCCACAAGCACAGCACGCAGATCCACAGCAGCAGCGAACCTTCGTGAGCGCCCCAGAACGCCGCGATACGATAGAACGTGGGCAGCGCCGAATTCGAGTTGGACGCCACATACAGTACCGAGAAGTCGTTGCCGATGAAGGCGTGGAGCAGCGCGGCCGCGGCCAGCCCGACGAACAGCAGCTGCCCGGCAACGGCCGAGTAGGCGACGGCCGACCATTGCGGCTGCCGCAGTGCCGGACCCGCCAGCCCAAACCAGGCCTGCGCCGCGCTCATCAGCATGGCCAGCACCAGCGAGAAGTGACCGAGCTCGACCAGCATCAGTAGCTGCCGCCCGCTGCTTTGCTGTCAGCGGCGTCCTTGCCGGCCGCCAGCGATCTGGCGACTTCGGGAGGCATGTAGTTCTCGTCGTGCTTGGCCAGCACTTCATCGGCGACGAAGGTGCCGCTGGCATCGAGCCGGCCGTGTGCCACCATGCCGGCGCCTTCCTTGAACAGATCCGGCAGCACGTTGGCGTAGCGCACCGGTACGCGATGCTTGAAATCGGTGACGATGAAATTCACCTCCAGCGTGCCCGGCGTGCGCATGAGACTGCCCTTTTCCACCATGCCGCCGAGACGGAAGCGCTGGCCGGCCTGCACTTCACCGGCCGCTACCTTGGTGGGATCGAAGTAGAACATCACATTGTCGCGAAACGCGCGCAGCGCCAGGGTGCCGGCCAGCGCCACGCCCGCGACGATGACGGCCACCAGCGTCATGCGGCGCTGGCGCGGTGTCATGCGCTGTCCTTCTGCATGGTCAGGCGACGGCGGGCTTCAGCGCGCGCGCGCGCGAGGCTCCGTCGTGCCCACCAGATGTTCAGCGCAATGACGATCAGCGTCAGCGCGTACGATGGCCAGACATACTGCGCATATCCGCCCATGGCCAGCCAGCTCATCATGCTCCCTCCCGCAGTACTTCACCGAGCCAGCGCGCATTGCGTTCGCGCCGCAGCACTTCACCGCGTGCGCGCGTCAGCATCAGTACCAGAAATAGCAGCGTGGCGGCCAGAAACATCGCCAGCAGTGGCAGCAGCATGGAGGTTGGCATCGAGGGCCGTCCGATCTTCATCACGCTGGCCACCTGGTGCAGCGAGTTCCACCACACCACCGAGTAATGAATGATGGGCACGTTGACCACGCCGACGATGGCCAGCACGGCGCTGGCGCGGTCTGCGCGCGCGGTGTCTTCGATGGCGCTGCGCAACCCCATGTAGCCCAGGTACAGAAACAGCAGCAGCAGTTCGGA
>JAIBJM010000010.1 GCA_020029535.1 Gammaproteobacteria bacterium
TGTCGAACATGGAAAAGGAATGGTGCGCCATGGCCGGACCTGCAACGGCCAGCAGAATTGCCAATAGTCCAAATGCTGCTTTCATCGTCTCAACACCCCGGCATCAAATCATTGCGGCCCATGGCCTCCTGATGAAGCTAACGGGCCGCGCCGGCCGGAGCTGGCGCACCCTTGGGCGCGGGCGGTCCACCGCTCGGCGGTGCCCCCGGTGGTCCACCACCCTCTGGGGGCCCGAAATTCGGAGGCGCCCCACCACAATCGGCGATGCACTTTTCAGGTCGCACATAGATGGCTTTGAGCTTCTTCCGGTAGTCCGGATACATGGTCTCGGCCCCGCCCAGCAATGCCTCGCGCGGAATGCCGTACTGCTTCACCAGATCGTCAACTTCCGTATTCTTCCCGGGCAGGTAGTGCGGGACGACATTCGGGTCTGTTCCTTCGTACACCGGCAGGCACGGGGCCCCGACCGCTGTGAGCTCCCCCCCTGTCTTGAGCTGAAAATCCTTGGAGACCGGCTGTGACTCCGAGAGATAGGCCGGGTCGTCGATGAACATGACTACCGTCATCCAGCTACCGTGGCGGATGAAGTGGCTGGTGATCGTCGCCTGGTCGCTGGTTTGAGCTCCGTTGCGACGGACAGCGCCTGCTTTCATGTGAGTGGCGTAGGTCGTCAGCGTATTGCCACGCCATTTCCCGGTCCAGAAGGCGCCGCGAGTGTGCGGCGCATCGGCCGGCGGGTGCTCGCGGCCGTCCAGATAGATGATGGTTTCCGCCCGGTCCTCCCACGGACCGATATGCCACGCGGTGGTATGGCCCTGGAGCGGATCGGTATCAGCCCATATCCGCAAGCCATAGAGTCCATAGCTGAGATAGGACGGCAGCCATCCCACGCATTGCCGTTCGATCATCGAATAACGCGAATACGAGGTGCTCAGCGCGAGCGCCTTGCCTTCGTCGTTCAACGCCAGTCCGGCGAAATCGACCAGGTGCCAGCCGACACCCCGCTCGGGCCCGTCTTCATGCAGCAGAGGCTTCCATGAACCGGAAATGTCCGACTCTGCGGACACCTGACTCACGGCGCCCAGCATCAGCGCCAGGACAGCAACGAAACTGAAACGAATGCGAATGGAGACCATGTCTGTCACCACGTTGATGAGCAAGGAGTGGGATCCCAGCCGGCAGCGTCCGGCTGTTTCTTGAACTGGCTGCTGAGAACATACGGTTGCCGGAGGTAAAGCGGATCCTCAACGATCGACATCACCACCATCCAGACCGTTCCGTCGCGGTTCTGCACGACGTCGAAGTATTCGGTCAACACGGCATTCTCACTGTAGGGGACGCCGTTCTTGCGCAGATACCCCGCGCGAAGACCCTTGGTCACCACCTTCAGCGAACCGTTGGGCGGGTTCATGTTGGGAACCCCGAAACCGAGGTCGTTCAGCAAACCGAACAGGCCGGTAGGGTCGGGCAGTTCCCAGGATGCCGTCGATGTTCCCTGCCAGGAAGGCTCGGCGGGCGTTGCCGGCGCCGCGCCGAAGCGGAACAGCCGCTTCTGCATGCCCGCATCAGTCTCAAGCTGCAGCGTATTGTCATCCGCCCAGGTGAGGTGCAACCGGCCCGGGACCCGCATGATCGCCGGAGCTGCGTAGGATCGACACTGCTCGCCATTTCGCTCGTCGGCAGCCGGGTCCCAGGTGTCCGCTTGGCTGACCGCCGCCGGCGTCATCGGCACCCCCGCATAACTGCCCTTCGGTGGCGTGAGCATGCGAAAACGCCAGTCTTCGCTGACCACGGACACCCAGTAACCGGTCAGATCGATCGGCGCGGTCCGGCGGGGCGGCCTCGGTGCAAACCTCATCCCGCCGCCGGGAGGACCCGCAGCCGGCGCGGCAGCCGGAGGGGAAGCGGGAGCCTTGGGTTGTTGCGCGACTGAGATTGAAGAAAGGGAGGCGCCAACGAGAACGCCAAGGCCCACCCACCAACGAGCAGAATTCATGCTGTTTGCTCCGAAAACTAGCGCCGCCGCGGCGCGTCAGCGGCAAGACTTTTAAAGACGGCTTCGACGAACATGTCTGTCGTCCACGGGCCTGTGTCGCTCCCGTACCGGGACGTAAAGCCCTGGGTCGGCTTGGCGGCCTTGATTTCCTTGAGCGACTTGCCCTGCTTCATCAGGGCCTGAATGCGATCACGCACGATCGTGACCATATCGCGGTATTCGACCACGTCGGTCAGGTCCAGCAGCCGGCCGTGGCCGGGCACCACCACTGTGCCTGCGTCACGGGACACAATCGGCACCGACGGGATGGCGAGTTCGACCAGTCGGTTCAGGGCGGCGATCTCTCCGCGGATGCTGCCGCCGCGATCCAGGTCGATCACCGGAAAGCGGCGCATGTCGATAATGTCGCCCGCCATCACGACGTCGGAGCGGCGAAAGAAGACGATGCTGTCGCCGTCGGTGTGCGCGTTCTCCTGACGCATCGCCTCAATGCCCTCACCATTCAAGTAGATATACCAGCGGCGCTGGGCGAAAGGGTCTGTAGGAACACTGCCGCTTGGATACGTGCCTGACGCGGACATCCGCAGCAGGACCGGCTCCGCCGCCGCAATTACGGCCCCTCTGGAAACGCCCATGGCTTTGCCAACGCCGAACGGATCCTCACCGGCAAAGATCGTCTTGCCAGACCCGGCCACTTTGGCATTTCCCCCGACATGATCGGGATCGTCGCCGGTGTTGATAAGGAATCGAATCGGAGCGTCGGTCAGCTTCTTGATGGCGGCAACCACGCGATCCGCATGTTCCGCATCGCCGGCATCCACGACCACGGCGCCATCGGTGCCCACCTGCAGCGCGATGTTCGCTCCCGCACCGGTCAGCACATAGAAGTTCGGTCGGACCTGAAAAGCCACGAGACCGTCGCCGAGCAACTGATAGTTCGGTTGCTGGGCCAGTGCCACGCTACTCGACCAGCCGATCACGACCGTTGCGCCGAGCACGCGAAGTGGTTTCAAAAAGTAATGGATTGTCCGCATGGTCATCAATTGACGCCTTAAGTAATGGACATTCACTTTGCCTGTTCCCCGTTTCCCATGCGTCTTTCGTCAAAACGGCTGCCGGGATATCTGAAGATTACGTATTGGCGCAGATAGTACCTTCAGACGGGAGATGCGGGTAGTACTTTACAAATGCAAATGCCCCTTCACGCCAGATCGAAGACCAGCGCTTCGGCGTCGCGACCCTGATCGATCGCCACTTCCTGCTCATCGGTGAGCTTGGCGGCATCGCCCGCAGCCAGCGGTTGGCCGTTCACCCGCGCCGAGCCGCGCGCGATGTGCACATAGGCGCGCCGCCCCGCGGGAATCGCCAGGGTTGCGCGCTCATCGCCGTCGAACAGACCGGCGTACAACGAGACATCGGCCATCCAGCGAACGGAACCGTCACGGCCGTCGCTTGAAACGACCAGGCGCAGACGCCCGCGTTTCTCGGCCGCACTGAAGTGCTTTTCCTCATAGCCGGGCTTGATGCCCGTGACGCTCGGCAGCACCCATATCTGCAGGAAGTGCGTTACCTGATCCAGAGCGTTGTATTCGCTGTGCATGATGCCGGTGCCGGCACTCATGCGCTGCGCATCGCCAGTGCGGATCGTCGAACCGTTGCCCATGCTGTCACGGTGAGACATTGCGCCATCGAGAATGTAGCTGACGATCTCCATGTCACGGTGGCCGTGCATGGGAAATCCCTTGCCCGCTCCCGGCGCCAGTCGATCGTCGTTGATGACGCGCAGGTCGCCGAACTGCATGTGCCGCGGATCGTGGTAATCCGCAAACGAAAAGCTGTGGAAGCTCTTCAGCCAGCCGTGGTCGGCATGGCCACGATCCTTGCCAAGTCGCAGTTCTATCATCGGCGCCTCATTGAATGATGGGATCACGCAT
The DNA here is from genome assembly GCA_020029535.1 of Gammaproteobacteria bacterium. Taxonomy (GTDB): domain Bacteria; phylum Pseudomonadota; class Gammaproteobacteria; order Steroidobacterales; family Steroidobacteraceae; genus FEN-1191. The sequence continues at coordinate 3,931 of JAIBJM010000010.1, forward strand.
GCAACCGACCCGGCGGGTCATGGTACCTCCGCGATCGCTGCAAATCCTCCGCATGACCAACGTGGTGCTTACCGATGCTTTTGTTTGGCATTGTGAATCCGTTCACATTGCCCTGAGTCGGCGCCACAGTTGTGACCATTCCGGTCGTTACCGATCGCTGAGCGGCAACACTTTGCCCCGACGCGGGGTGCTGCGCGTCGCTCACGCACTCACCGGCCGGAGCCACGACGATGCAGAAATCCACCGCGACGCGCCTTGCGCCAATCCTGACCGCGCTGTTGCTCCCTGCCATGGCCCGGACCGACTCGACGCTGGCCACCGGCCACCGCACCGCGCCGACCAGTGCCAATGCCCACCTGATGTTCCGCATCGTCATTCCACAGACGCTGGCATTCAGCGTGATTGATCAGCCTGGCGCGCAGGGACCCGCGCTCTACCTGCAGCTGCAACTCAACAGCGACTCGACGCGACTGGCGCCTGCATCGCTGACGCGCATGCCACTGGTCCGCTGCAATTCCAGCACCACCGGCCAGACCGTCTGCACCGCAGCTTCGCCGTAGCCGGTATATCCCGCACTCCGGCAGCGTGATTGCCATCACACTGCAAGCCCGCAAGCCCCGGCAGCAATCCCGCAACCTTTAGCTCGCGCACCGGAATCTGCGAGTTGCGTCACTTGGCAAGCAAGTGCTGCTCCCTAGCATTCGCTCCCGCTTACAGAACCACATCCCCACTTTCACAGGATGACATTCATCATGAAGATTTCGTCAGTCGCAAAGACCATCGTCAGCGTCGCGGTGGTCGGCCTGCCCATGTTGGCTGCGGCCGAATCCAGCATCCAGACCAGCACTACCAACGCGGCGCTCAGTGCATCGGCGCGCGTGAATTTCTCGATCGTCATTCCGAAGGCGCTGTACCTGCGCGTCGGCACCGGCTCGGCCTATACCACCGGCACGCAGGCCGCCAATGCCACGGTGGACAGCGTAACCTTCAGCCCGGCAGCGGGCGTCGTCGGCAACGGCACGGCCGTTACCGGCACCGGCGGTGACCTGACCGGGGGCGTCGAGACCGCAGCCGTCGTCAGCAATGGCGGCAACGTCTCGCTGGTGGCCACCGCGACCGGCGCGCTCAGCGATGGCACCGGCAACACGATTCCCTATACGCAGATCACCACGACCGCGAGCGCCGGCACCTTCGCCACGCTGCTGAACGCACCGACACTGGCCAACGGCACCAGCAACACGATCACGCTGACCGCGCCGGCCTCGGGGGTCATCACCGCCGATGCCCGCTGGACCTATCAGTACGCCAATGCGGCGGCGGTGCCGGCCGGTACCTACGGCAACACGGTGGCCAACAACGGCCAGGTCACCTACACGGCGACGATGCCCTGATCGCCCGCGGGCCGATTGCACCGGACAACGTGAAGTGAGCGATACATCACCGCCATGGATGGCAGGCCGGACAGCGGCCCGGCGGATACGCTGGTGGACCACCGGAGTTGCCGCGACATTGATCGCGGCAACTCCGCTTGCCGGCGCCTACACCGTCACGCTGACGCCCGCATCGCCGAAGACCATCTATCTGCAGATCGGCACCGGCTCGTTCACCGGCGGCAACCTGAATGCCGGCGGCACTGGTGCCAACAACAGCACCGTCAACACGGTATCGCTGAACCTGGCGTCCTCTGCCGTGGGCAACGGCCTGGCCCAGACCATGACCACCAACAGCACCGCGGCGAACAGCTTTTATGACGGCTATGCTTTCTGCAACCTGCCCAACCAGCTGTACGTCGGCGGCTACTATCGCAAGACCGGCGCCAACACGGCGGCCGCGCAGGTGATGGCCAGTGTGCCGGCCAATCTGGTCAATGCCAGCGGCAACACCATTCCGATGTCGCAGATAAGCCGGACCTCCAGCGGCAACGGCGACGGCGCTGCGGCGCAACCGTTTCCCGCCGGTGCCTTCGTGTCCGGCAGCCTGCAGAACGTCGGCTCCATCGCCAGCAACCAGTGGGCCGAGAGCTGCTGGACTTTCAGCTATGCAAATTCCTTCGTGCCGGCCAGCGGCACCTACAGCGCGACGGTGATCTTCACGGTGACGACGCCATGAGCGCCGGCAGCTTCAAGCGAGTGGCCGGTTTTTTTTTGGTGCTGGCGCAGAGCATAATCTGGCCGGCGGTGGCTACGGCCGCCACGATCATCGACGACTCCGCCAGCCAATCGCTGGAACCCTCGGTCAGCATGCGCTGGCAAACACCGGTTCCCGGCCGCCGCCGCACAAGCGCCGACGATCAACTCTCGGGGCTCGTGCGCGTGCGGGTGCGTCTCGATCTCGCGCCCTGGCTGCACCGCCGCGGACGCATCTACTTCAGCCTGCCATCGCAGCCGCCGGGCCCCATCGACATCAGCTGGAGCACGCAGGGACGCTTCAGTTCCGGACAACTGCGCTCCGGCAATCGTCTGCTGGTCTACGCCGGCCCGATCGAATCGCCGGTGTTCGAGGAGCTGTTCGTATTCCAGTTCAGCGTCGATGGCCGGCTGCTCGATAGCGCCGCACGCGTGACCTACAACTTTGAAATCGACGAGGACTGAACGTGATCCGACACTTGTGGCTTTTCGCCTGTTGCGTACTGCTGTGGTGGACCACACCCGCAGCCACACAGGGCTTCGCCGCGATGGTCTCACCGCCGCGCTTCGAACTGAACATTCTGCCCGGCAAGTCCCGGCGCGCCGTGGTCGAAATCAGCAACCGCGCGCTGAACGCTGCGCATTATCGCATCCGCACCGCGGACTGGACGCTGGCGCGCGACTACGGCGTGCAGTTCAGCGACTCGCTGCAGCCGGGCAGCTGCCGTCCGTGGGTGGCGCTCGAACGCCCGGAAGTCACCGTGCCTGGCGGCGGCACCCTGCGTTATCGCTTCGAGGTCTCGGTGCCGACCGGCGCGCCCAGCGGCGAATGCCGCTTCGCGCTGTTGATCGACGGCGCTGAACCCACGCTGACCGGCGACGACGCGATGCAACTGCCGGTGACCGGCCGCATCGGCGTGATCGTATACGTCGCGGTTGGCAACTCGGCCCCGAAGCTCGAATTGTTCGGCCCCACGACCAGCATGGTCAACGGACGGCGCGTGCCGGCGCTGCGCATCCACAACGCCGGCAACGCGCACGGCCGGATGAGCGGCTACCTCAGCGGCACCGATGCCAGGGGCGTGAAGTACGACTTCACGCCGTCGGATTTTCCCGTCCTGCCGCAGGATGAGCGCGAGGTCTTCCTGACGCCATCGACGCCAACGGATGACCAACCAACGCTGAGCTACCCGGTCACCGTGCGCGGCAAACTCGAATGGGCCGCCCAGCAGATCGGGATCGACCAGACCTTTGAATGACCGGCAGCCAACAACATCGCGCGTGGCCCTCGTTCATCCTGTTGCTGGGTTGTGGCGTGTGGCGCGTTGCCGCGTGTGCTGACGCGCCAGCGCCGGAATACCAGGATCACTACATCGACGACGGCCGTCTCGCGCCCGACCTGGTGCACGGCCCGGAAGCATCCAGCGTCGGCAGCGGCCTGTCCCGTTCGCTGCGCATTGATGGCGTCGTCAGTCTGCTGAACTCGGACAACGGCGCCTTCAGTTCCGATACCAGCGAGCATGGCCTGGTGGCCAATGCCGCCTGGGATACGGCGCAGTACGGTACCTGGACACTCGACGCCGCTGCTCGCACCGGCGGCTCGGACGAATCGCGCAACAGTCAATCGGTCGGCGGCCTGTTCGCGCTGCGCCAGCGCGGCATGCCATTCGACGGTGGCTGGCGTGCCGACAACAGCCTCGGTCATATCAATACTGCGCAGGTGTCGATGGCGCGCACGCAACTGCGCTTCTATCTGCCGACGGCGCCGATACAGGGCATCGCGACCGAATGGCGCGGCCCGCGGGGCCTGCAGCTGGTGGCCAGCGTCGGCGAGCCTGGCGTGTTCGGCGGCCTGGTGGTGCCGAACTTCCGCACGCTGGGGGGGCTGGCGAGCACGTTGGGTGCTCAGTGGTCGCCTGATTCGCACTGGACCATCGCCACCCAATGGGTGGACGCACGCAATGCCGACCTTGGCGCCACCAGCCTGTTCGGCTCGAGCAATCTGCCGTCGGCGCGCACCGGCATGATCTCCGCGCGACAACAGACCCCGCGCCTGCTGAGCCAGTTCACGCTGATCAACGGCAAGATCGATGATCAGGCTGGCGGCAGCGGCGCCTGGCTGGACCTGATGCTGCCGCGCGGCGCGCACCAGCATAGCGCCGGCGGGTTTTACATCGAACCGGATCTCAACTGGGGCACGCAGCTGATCGCCAACGATCTGCAGGGCGGCTATTACCGTTACGGTGTGCAGCGACCGCGCTGGCTCGCCGACGTCGGTCTGGATGCAGTGACTTCAGTCTCCGGCCGCGGCAGCGAGACGGCCTACATGACCGCCAATACGCGCTATCAGCTATCGCGACTCTGGGGCGTCGGCGGCGTGACCAACGTGAGCCGCGCCAATGGCGATACCAGCTATCGGCTGCAGGGCTATGTCGATCGTCTCAACAACCGGGGCACCGCCACGGTACAGGCCGGCTTCAGTGGCGACTCGCGCGGCGCGAACCAGACGCTGACCGTCAGCCAGACCTGGGACATGCCTGTCGGCACGCACCTCAGCAGCGCGCTGTCGGCGGAGCACAGCGCCTTCGACGCCAGCGGCGAACCCGGCACCAGCGGCACGGTGATCAGCGCGGCGCTCGCCGGTGGCGGACAGTTCAGCAATCGTTGGGGCTTCGACGGCAACCTGCGTGTGGTGCGCACGATCCAGGGCCGCGGCGCCCCGGCTGTGTCATCGAACATGTCGGTGACCTGGCAGGCCGCGCCCAACTGGATGTTGCTGCTGAGCTTCTTCGAGAACCGTCTGGGCTCATGGCGCACTCTGAACGTCACGTCACCATTGACGGCACCGGATGAATCGGTGGTGCCCTCGATCGAAGACCGCGGACTGTTCCTTACCGTGCGCTATCAGCGCTCCAGCGGACTGCACTTCGCGCCGCTCGGCGGCGCACCCGGCGCAGGGTCCGGCGCCGTCACCGGCTACATCTTCCTCGACGCCAACGAGAACGGCCGCATGGATGCCGACGAAACAGGCGCCGAACACATCACGGTGCTGCTGGATCGCAAGTATTCGGTCGAGACCGACGCCAAGGGTCGCTACGAATTCAGCGCTGTCGCTTCCGGTGTCCACACGATCGAAGTCATCATGGACAACCTGCCGCTGCCGTGGAGCTTTGCCGACCCGGCCCCGCGCGAGATCGACATCCGCACCCGCGGGCGGACCCTGCTTGACGTCGCCGCCACACGGATGCGCTAGAAACCGGCATGGGAGCGGGATGACTTGCGTGGCGTGGGCCTCCACAACAATACTGGCAAGGGGTGATTCCACGGCCCAGGACAACAAGCAAGGAGCGTTTTTATGTGTGATCGGGACCACTTTGAAGAGGACCGGAAGGAGCGCGAGGCGCTCGGGCTGGTAACGCGCCGACAAACCGGCGCCATGCTTGGCGGGTTGGCCATGGCCATGCTGCTGCCGCGCGCGGCAAACGCGGTCACCGTGGTCGAATCGGAGGTGTCCATCAAGACTCCGGACGGCACCTGCGACGCCTATTTCGTGCACCCCTCGAGCGGCACCGCGCCCGCCGTCCTGTTCTGGCCGGACATCTTCGGCCTGCGGCCGGCACTGCGACAGATGGGCAAGCGACTTGCCGAAAGCGGCTATTCGGTGCTCGTAGTCAACTCGTACTACCGCGTCAAGAAGGCGCCGTTCGCCCCGACGGGCCCGGCCGGCACTCCTTTCAAGGACATGATGCCGCTGTTTCAGACGCTCAGCGCGAAGACGGACCTCACCGACACCAAGGCATTCGTGGCGTGGCTCGATCAGCAGCCATCGGTGGCGAAGAACCGCAAGATCGGCACACACGGTTATTGCATGGGCGGCACCAGCGCATTGCGCGCCACGGCCGCGGCGCCAGACCGCATCGGTGCGGCGGCCTCCTTCCACGGCTACAAGCTGGTCACGGCGGACGCCGACAGCGCGCACACGCTGGCGGCTGGAGCGAAAGCAGCGCTGCTCATTGCGATTGCGGCGGGTGATGACGCCCAGGCGCCGGACGAGAAAAACGTGATGAAGGATACTTTTGCCAAGGCGAAGGTGCCGGCGGAGATCGAGGTCTACGCAGCTCCGCACGGCTGGTGTCTGCCCGACTTCCCGATCTACAACGAGGCGCTGGCCGAGAAGGCCTGGAGCCGTTTGCTGGCGCTGTACTCGAAGGCGCTCGCCTAGCACGCTCAATGCATGGTGGGTCGGGAGCGGCGCGGAGGCGTCGCGCTCGACCCGCCTCATGCATCAACGCCGATTCTTTAATGCATGCCCAGCGCGCCGGTGATCTTGCGTCCGCTGGCTTCCAGCGCGACGAGATGCGGTTCCAGATCCACCCCGAGCAACTGCCCACCGCGCTTCTTCCAGCGACCGGCCACCATGACGCTGTCGATATTGGCAAGGCTGGCCTGGAACACCACCGCCGCCACCGGGTCGTGCACCGGCCTCATGTTCAGCGTATCGGCACGCACCAGCACCAGGTCCGCTTGCTTGCCCGCCGCCAGCGTGCCCAGACGATCGAGCTGGCGCAGCATGCGCGCGCCTTCCACCGTGACCCAGCCCAGCGCCTCCTGCGCAGTGATGGTGCTGGTGGATGGAATGCTGCCGTGCGCCTCGCGGTGCGCCACGTTGTCCAGGCTGCGCTGGATGCCCAACGCCACGCGTGCTTGCGTCAGCATGTCACCGCTCAGCACCGATTCGAGATCCACACCGAGTGACGGCGCATGACCCAGCTGGCGCAGCCGGCCGGTCAGCGGGTGACCATGACCCTGCGTCATCTCATTCTCGGCCGCGGCCGAGAAGCTCATGCCCAGTTCGCAGAAGCGCGCCAGTTCGGCATCGGACAGTGCATGACCGTGCACGATGTTGATCTGCTCGCCCAGCAACCCTTCGCGGTCCAGCACATTCCAGCCGCCCGGTGTGCGCGGCGGCCCGCCACCCTGATGGAGCGACGCGATCACACCCAGCTCGTGCGCCATCCGGAAATCGTGCCGCGCCACCTCCAGCGTGCTGTAGTGCGGGCCCAGTACCGCGGCATGCACGGTGAGCAGCTCGCGCCCCTGGTGCGCCTTCAACAACCGCTCGACCTCGGCGCGCGGATGCGGCACCTCCCAGAACGGCGCCTCGCCCGGCCTGGGATCGGGCTTGGGCGTGCCGTGAAAAAACGCGGCGCGGATGCCCGACTGCAGCAGGCCAGCCACTGCTGCATCGTTGTGCTCCGGCGTGCGATTGTTGTGGCACCAGTCCACCAGCGTCGTAGTGCCGCAGTTCAGCTGGTTCAGTGCGCCGACGTAGGTGGCGATGTGCAGGTCTTCCGGCGCAAACACCGTGGCCAGGCCGGCGTGCATCTTCTTGAAGTACTCCGGCAGCGTCCAGTTCGCTGCCAAACCGCGCAGCGCCGTCTGCCAGGTGTGCATGTGGGCATTGATCAGCCCCGGAATGACGATGCAACCGTTGGCGTCGATACGCTCGGCATCGTCTGCCTGGATCGACGGGGCGATCTCGGTGATGACATCACCGGTCACCAGCACATCGGCGCGCGGCAGCACACCCTGCCGATCCATGGTGATGACGGTGGCGCCGTGGATCAACGTGCGCTGCACAGCGACTCCCGCGGCCTCAGGAACCGAGGCCGTCGTCGACCTTCACGTTCTCGGGTTTCAGCTCGAGGCCGGCATCCGCGGCGATTTCCTTCAGCAGGATCGCGAAGTCCACATTGTCATGCCCGCGCCCCACCAGCCTTGCCACGCTCTCGCGCGTCGCAGCCGCCACCGGCATCGCAACGCCATGCGCCTTGCTGGCCCCCAGACCCAGGTCCATGTCCTTCAGCAGCAGCTTGGGCGTGAAGGTCACCTGATCGAAGGTGAGATTGGTCAGCACCGGCGACTTGTAGCGTGTGTACATGCTGCCGAGCACCGAATCGTTGATGCTCTCCAGGAACACATGGCGCGGGATGCCGGCCTTTTCAGCCAGCACCGTGATCTCGATCAGGCTCTGGATGATCACGCCGAACATCGTGTTGTGGGCGATCTTCCACACGCGCGCGAGTTCGCCCTCGCCCACCCACATCATCTTGCGTCCCATGGCCTGCAACAGCGGCGCCACGCGCTCGTAGTGCGCCTTCGGGCCCGAGGCCACGATCAACAGCTTGCCGGCCTTGGCCACCTTGGCATTGCCGGACACCGGCGCGCACAGATAGGCCACGCCCAGCGCTTCAAGCCGCTGGCGAACCTCGACCGAACCTTCCTGCGAAATGCTGGAGCTGTCGACCACCATCGTCGGCCGGGTGGCACCCGTCACCAGACCGCCATCGCCGAACAGTACCTGCTTCAGGTCGTCGGTGGTGCTCACCATCGTGAACACCACCTCGCAGCCCGCGAGGTCGAGCTTGGTATCGACGACGGTGGCGCCATAGTCGGCCAGCGGCAGCGCCTTGGCGCGCGTGCGATTCCATACCTTCACGCCGTAACCGGCGGCAGTGAGGCGTTTGACCATGGCCTCGCCCATGCGACCGAGACCGATCCATCCGATGTTCATCTGTTTCATTCCGTTCCTGATCCGATGCTCTGTAAAAGTCAAAGTGTACCAGCTGGCGCCAGCGCGATTGCTTCCTCACGGCTGCGCACAAACGCCGCACGCCCGTACCACAGCAGCAACGCCGCCAATGCGTGCGCAACCACGGTCACAATCGGGATCGAATCGCCCACCTGATTGACGTCACGAAACAGATAGATGGCTGCGGCCTGGCCCCGCATGCGCGCCGGCGTCACCTGCATCAGCGAAGCCGGCCCGACGCTGTATACGCCGGCAACAAAAAACATGGTGGGCGCATAGAGGATGGCCGCCCACACCGGGTCGGAATACGCAGCAATATCAGGTTGTTGCTTCATGGTGGCGGCGGAGCCTACGCGGGGGACGTCGGCACTTTCAACATCAGGGGTGGCGTGGTCGGGCTTCAAAATCCGGACATTAAGTCAATTACCGCAATCCGCTCCGCCGCCGTGTAATCCAGCAGTCGTTGGACTACATTGGGGTCGCATGGCGACGAGTGGCTGACGCCAGCGATCGCCCCGGCCCTTAATAACAAACGGTTCATCCGTAAGACATTCATTGGGGGATACATGAAAACTCTAAGCACCTCATTGTGCACTGCTGTCGCATGTGCATGCAGCATTGCCGTGTCGACACCAGCCCATGGCAAGGATCCGCGTTTCACACTGCCGCCGCGCAACGTAATTCTGATCATCGGCGACGGCATGGACTATCAGCAGATTACCGCTGCCCGTAATTACCTGGTGGGAGCATTCGGGCAGCTGAATATCGATAGCTTGCCGAAACGCAGTGCCGTACAGGTGCTGACCATCGACGAAGCACCGCCGCACAATGTGGCCTACGTCGCCGATTCCGCCAATGGCGGTACCACGCTGGCGACTGGCACGGTCACCAGCGCGGGGCGCATCGGCACCACGGTGGAAGACGCCGATACGCCGAACATTCTGGAGCTTGCAAAGGCCCGCGGTTATCGGGTCGGTGTCGTCACCAGTGCCAGCGTCACCGATGCCACGCCAGCCGCCTTTCTGGCGCACGTGTCTTTTCGCAGCTGCGAGGGGCCAGCCGACATGTATCCGGGCGTACCGCCGGGTGCGCCGCCGGGGACTCCGTCGCTGCCCGGTTGCCTGCCGGACCAGAAGGCCGCGGGCGGCAAGGGTTCGATCGCCGAGCAGATCGCGACCGGCAAGGCAGATGTCGTGCTGGGCGGCGGCACCGGAAAGTTCGGGCAAACCGTCGAGGAAGGCGGGAAGACCGTACTGCAGCTGGCGATGGAAAAGGGATTCCAGTATGCGAATTCCCCGGCAACACTGAACGCGATCCAGAGCGGACGCGTACTGGGTCTGTTCGCCGGTTCCACGCTACTGGTCAAGTTCACGGGTCCGACCGCCACGAAGATGACTTTCGACAGCGCCGGCAACGCCCTGACACCGCTGCCTGAGCCCGGCAACTGCAGCAGCAATCCCACATTCGCCACGGTGCCGTCACTGGCCGTCATGACCGACAAGGCGATCAAACTGCTGAGCAGGAACAATCAGCGGGGATTCTTCCTGATGGTCGAATCGGCGTCGGTGGACAAGCAGGCGCATGCCCGCAATGCCTGCGGTCACATCGGCGAAATGCAGCAACTCGACGAAGTCGTGGAGATGGTGCGCGCCTACGCCGGCGACGATCCTGGCACACTGGTGATCGTCACTGCCGATCACGGCCAGGCGGTGCAGGTGTTGAACGAGGCCCGCGCGGGCGGCTCGGGAACACCGATGGGCTACGTCACCCGGCTGAACACGCCTTCCGATGGATCAGTCCTGCGAATCGGCTACGCCACGAGCCACGGCCCCCAGGAGGATCACACCGGCACCGAAGTGCCCATACTGATACACGGCGGATCGCCGGCGGCGTTCGTGAAGCCATTCATGTGGCAATCAGACGTGTTTCTGATGATGGCGAAACATCTGAACGTCAATCTCGACTAAAAGAACGGCGGCACCGCCCGGTACGGGCGGTGCCGCGTTGTTTGCCCTCAACCCCCACGTCATTCGTCGACGGCATCGCCAGCTCGTTAATTACCGCGCGGTGGCGTCTCCGGGAAGACCTGCAGACCTGCCGGCGGCTGGTCCCAATGCACGGCACGGCTGCCGTAAACGGCCGCCATCGGTGTGACCAACGAAGGATCATCAAGCGTGCCGGCTCGTACCATGGCCACACCCGCCATCCTCGCCGGCCGACCGACTACCGTCGTACCGCACTTCGGGCAAAACGAGCGCACCACATCCGCTCCAGAATCCCCGGGCCGAGCGAAATCGGTAAGGGTGCCAGTCAAGCGGAGGGCGGCGTCTGCCACCGCAACGACAGTGTTATGCCCGGTACCCGTTTCCTTCTTGCAATCATTGCAATAGCACCTGCCGACAAATTGCGGCGTCCCTTCGATTTCATAGCGTACGGTTCCGCATAGACAGCCACCGGTCATCGTCATCGCAACACTCCTCAGTTCGTTGGTGCGTAAAGCCATGTTAACCGACGCGCTCGCCAACCCCTCGCCCGACAAAATATATAGACTTGCACCACTTTTCAGGAGACAGAATCATGCTTGCAATACGCGTCGATCAACCGGGTGGTCCGGAAGTTCTCAAAACCGTCCAGATGCCCGAACCCACGCTGCAACCCGGGCAGCTGCTGGTCGATGTGCACACCGTCGGCGTGAATTTCATCGATCTTGCTCTTCGCCGAGGTATCAATCCTCGCGGCAATGATCCTGTTGCCATGCCGCACATCCCGGGCGATGAGGGCGTAGGTGTTGTCCGCGCCATCGGCGAAGGCGTTGCCGGATTTTCTGTCGGTGATCGCGTCGGCTGGATATTTGCGGAGGCCTCCTATGCCGAAGTTGCCGCCGTTCCAGCCATGTTCGCGGTCAGGATTCCAGAAGGCTTGTCGGACGAAACCGGGCTGGTCCTTGCCCAGGGAATCACTGCCCACTATCTCGTGCATGACATCGCGAAAGTCGATTCATCAACGACCGCGCTGGTCCACGCGGCAGCCGGCGGCGTCGGTCTGCTGCTGACCCAGATCCTGAAAATTCGCGGTGCACGCGTGATCGGTGCCGTATCCAGTGCGGCCAAGGCCGCTGCGGTACGCGCCGCCGGTGCAGATGAAGTGGTCCTTTACTCCGACACGGATTTCGTCGACAAGGTACGCACATTCGCCGCTGGACGAGGCGCCGACGTGGTTTACGACGGTGTCGGCAGGGACACCTTCGAGCGCAGCCTGGCGTCGATACGGCGCCGCGGCCATCTCATCATGTTCGGCGCGGCCAGCGGACCGGTGATGATCGATCCGAGGGCATTGTCACGGGCCGGGTCGATTTCCTTCACCCAACCGGGACTCCGCGATTTCATCCAGCCCTGGGAAGTGCTGCAGTCGCGTGCGAACGACCTTTTTGCATGGATCAAGGATGGCCGTCTCACCGTCGAGATCGGCGCGCGCTTCGCCCTGAAAGACGCCGCGGAAGCACACCGCGCGATCGAGAGCCGGACCAGCATCGGAAAGCTGATCCTGGTTGTTCGCTAGGCGTCCGGCATCCGCGCGATCACCAGCGCCGCGCCCAGGAAGCCCAGCGCGCACAGTGCGATGCTGCGTGACAGGCCGATCGACATCGCGAGCGAACCGAGGGCATAGGGGGCGAGCGCCGCGATGCCGCGGCCCACATCGAAGCAGAAACCGGCGCCGAGACTCCGCAGACGCGTCGGATAGAGCGCCGGGAAGTAGGCACCGAAAGCGCCGGTAAAGGCAAAGAACACGCCCAGCAGCGGTCCCAGCCAGAACAGCAACGTCGGCTCGCGTGCCGCGGCGTATAACGGCAGCAACAGCGTGCCGCCAATGAAGCAGCAGAGCAGTGCGCGACGCTGGCCAATGCGATCTGCGACCCAGCCGAAGATCTGATAGCCGGCGAACATGCCGACGTTGAGCATCATGACGAAGGTGGTCATGCGCGCCGGGTCGAGCCCGCGCTCCTTCACCAGGTAGGTAGGCAGCCAGGTGTTGGCGCCCCAGTAGGCAATCAACGCGCCGCTTGCGGCCAGCGTGCCGAGCAGCGTGTTGCGCCGGATGCCGGGCGCGAAGATCTCGCGGATCGGGACATGCGGCACTGCTCCGCCACTGCGGCGCCGTTCACGATCGGCGCGCCACTCTTCCGACTCCGGCACGGCCAGCGCGATGTACAGCGACGCCGCCAGCGCTGTGCCGCCCAGCAGAAACAGCATGCGCCAGCCATAGTCCGGCAGCACGACGCGCGCGATCGCAGCCGCCAGGATATAGCCCACCGGCCAGCTGCTCAGCACGAAGGCAATCGCGCGACCGCGCTGCTCGCGCGGCCACGTTTCATTGATGAAGGCCGTGATGACGCCCCAGGCTCCGCCAAGGCCCAGCCCGGCCAGGAAGCGCAACACCATGATGTCCCACCAACTGCGCGACCAGTAGATAGCGGCAGTAAACACCGCGAAGGTGGTAACGCAGTACAGCAGCGCACGCCGCCGGCCGTAGTTGTCGGCATACCATCCGACCAGCACGCTGCTGACGCCGACACCCAGCATGCCGGCAGTGCCGAGCAGACCCGCCTGCGCGAGCGTGAGCTGGAATTCCTGCGTGATCAGCGCCAGCGAAAGCGCCAGCATCATGAAATCCATCGCGTCGAAGCCGTAGCTGGCGAAGCTCGCACCCAGCACGCGCCAGCGCGCCGGACTGCCGCTCACCGCGCGCATCTCATTGATCTGCCCTGTCGCCATGCAACCCTCCCCCCAGGCACCGATCGTGCCGTACAGCATTGATAACATCTACCACCGTCTGCTGCCAATGCTGCGCGCGATGGTAAGCACGGTTTTCATGATCCGGACGATTGCTGCCGGCCTTCCCGATCACTGCATCGATGTGTGCAGCAGCGCGAGCAGCGCCGGTACGGTCAACGCGGCCAGCGCCGTCGACAGGACCAGGCTGCTCGCGACCGTTCCCTGCAACGTCCGGAAATGTGTTGCCATCAGGTAGACGTTGACGCCGGTCGACATCGAGGCCAGCAGCACCACGACACTGGTCTCGAGCGGTGGCAACCCCAGCGCCGCCGCGATGGCCCACACGATCAGCGGCTGCAGCACCAGCTTGAGCGCGCAGATCGTCAGGCTCTGCGACCATTCCAGCCGGATGCCGTATTCGACCAGTCCCATGCCGAGCACCAGCAGCGCCGCCGGTGCAGCCAGCCAGCTGGTTACATCCAGCGTCCGGCCGATCCAGTGAGGCAGCTTCAGGCCCATGGCGCTGACCAGCACGCCAGCGAGAATCGCGACCACGATCGGGTTCTTCAGCACGCCGAGCACCGTCTTGCCGAAGCCGGCCGGCGAGAACGAGCCGTGCCGCGCCCATTCGATCGATATGCTCACCAGCGTCCACAGCGTCAGCGAATTGAACACCAGCACCAGCGCGACGGCCGGCACCGAAGCTTCGCCCAGCGCCAGGCGCGCGATCGGCAGGCCCAGCAGCACGTTGTTGGAGAAGATGCCGGCGAGCGCAAAGATCGACTGCGACACGCCGTCCATGCCAAAGCACCGGGCTGCGACTATCCGCGCGATGAAGAACACGGCGAAGCAGCTGCCGAAGAACGCGATCAGCAGCCGCGCGTCGACGGGCGGCAGCGAGCGCAGACCGCTCACCATGTGAAACAGCAGCGCCGGCAGCGCCACCACGAAGATGAATTTCGACAGCAGCGCAGTCCACTCGCGCCGCCAGCGCCAGCTGGCGAGCGCGTAGCCGGCGAACACGATGGCGAACAGCGGGGCAAAGAGCCGGAAGAACTGCCAGAAGGCGGTCATTCCGCCGCAGATAACTTCACGTAGCGGTCGACTTCATGGCGGGAGCCCATGCGGGCGGCGCGACATTGATAATGGCTTCGATCGAAGGTGCGGTGAGGGCGATGCCGATGCCTTGCAAGATCATTTCCGGATGCGGGTTATGTCCCCGGTGCACCTTGCCGATGGGCTCCGAATACACCTCGCCGGGACCTCCCTTGATCAGCACGCCCTCCTCGAAATGCCCTTCGAACAGGCCCTGCAGGGTCAGGTAAAACGTGGCGCCCATGTGAATGTGCCAGTTGGTGAAGCCACCGGGAGTAATTTCGTAGTTGTAGATCTGGACGTGGACGTTGGGGTCTTTGGGCACGTATTCGTACAGCGCGTCGAACAGCATGTTCCGATGCAACGACTGCCCCGGCTTGAGGAAGCCGCCGAGCTGCATCTTGAGATCGCCGTAACCGTGTTTCGCGTGTGGGCGACCGGCAGCCATCGGCTGACCGCAGACCGGACAGGTTTGTGGCCGCGATGGAGCCAGTCTCTTGTTCTCTTTCTCGACGATCTTGCGCTTCAAACGATTACTCCCGACTGTCCTTTTTTCAAAGGATACTAGATCCGGCAGCCTTCCAACTACGTAGATTCGCGTATCGGCTGTACCGGCGGCTCAGGCTAGATTTCCCCGGCAGCCATGAAGCAATGCACGCCAGGGACAGCATGAGAACATCTTCCAGCGACAGCGCCGTGACCGCGGCCGACGACGAAGCGGCCCGACTGACAGGATTGCTGTCTGAAGACGAAGGGTGGTTCCCCCGCTATCGCCGCTGGCTGGTGCTGGCGCTTGTGCTGCTCGCGCTGGCGAGCGCGGCCTACGTCGGGTTCACTCGCAAGCAGGAAGCCGCGGCGCCGCGCTATCGCACCGAAACCGCGGCGGTGCGCAAGCTGGTGGTGACGATCTCCGCCACCGGCAACGTGCAGCCAACCAACCAGGTGGATGTGAGCAGCGAGTTGTCCGGCATCGTCGAGCAGGTGTTCGTCGACGACAACGACCGGGTCAGGAAAGGTCAGTTGCTGGCGCAACTGGACCTCTCGAGGCTCGAAGATGCTGTCGCCAGGTCGCAGGCAAATCTGGAGACAGCTGAGGCCCAGGTGTCGCAGGCGCAGGCCACGACCGCCGAGACCCGGGCCAATCTGACACGCTTCAGACAGCTGGATGTCCTGTCGGGCAGTACGGTGCCGTCCAGGAGCGAGCTGGATACCGTCGAGGCGACGGCCAAGCGCGCCGAGGCCAGCGAAGCCGCCGCACGGGCTGCCGTATCGCAGGCGCATGCGGCCCTGAAGTCCGACTCGACGAACCTGGAGAAGGCGCGCATCCGCTCACCAATCAATGGTGTGGTGTTGACGCGCAAGGTGGAGCCGGGACAGACCGTTGCAGCGTCGTTCCAGGCGCCGGTGCTGTTCACGATCGCCGAAGATCTGGCAAAGATGGAGCTGCAGGTCGACATCGACGAGGCCGACGTGGGCCAGGTCAAGATCGGCCAGAAGGCGAACTTCGGTGTCGATGCGTGGCCAGGACGCATCTATCAGGCTGTCATCGAGCGGGTGGGCTACGGCTCGCAGTTGAAGGACGGCGTGGTGTCCTACCCGGCCGTGCTCCAGGTGGCGAATGTCGATCTGAGTCTGCGACCCGGAATGACCGGCACGGCGCAGATCACCACGCTGATGCGCGAGAGTGCGCTGGTGATTCCCAACGCCGCGCTGCGCTACGTGCCGGCCACAGAGGCACTGCCCGCCGAGACGCAGGCTGCGCCAGCGAGAAGTGGCAATGTGCTCGGCGCGCTGCTGCCGAGCCCGCCGGCGGCAGAGTCCAAAACCGCAGCACCGGCACCCGATGCCGCCGGCATGCAGCGCATCTGGGTGCTGCGCGACGGCGCTGCCGTGGCTGTGCAGGTGACAACTGGCGCCACCGACGGTCGCGTGACGGAAGTTACCGGGGGAGAGCTGCAAGCCGGGATGGAAGTGATCACCGAGGCGGTGGTCACCGCTCCATGAAGAGTCCGGAGCCCACCCCGCTGATCCGTCTGCGCGGCATCACCAAGACCTTCGGCGAGGGCAGCGCAGCTTTTCAGGCGTTGAAGGGTGTCGACCTCGACGTCGCCAAAGGCGAATTCGTCGCCATCATGGGGCCCAGCGGCTCAGGCAAGTCCACCGCAATGAACATCATCGGTTGCCTGGATTCGCCCAGCAGCGGCACCTATGAATACCACGGCACGCACGTCGAGAAACTCAGCCGCCGGCAGCGCGCACTGTTGCGGCGGAACTTCCTGGGCTTCGTGTTCCAGGGCTTCAATCTGCTCGCTCGTACCAGCGCGCTGGAGAACGTCGAGCTGCCTCTGATCTATCGCGGCGCTTCGACTTCCGAGCGGCATAGCGCCGGCCGCGCGGCGCTGGAACAGGTGGGACTCGCCGGCTGGGAAGACCACACACCGGCGGAATTGTCGGGTGGCCAACAGCAGCGTGTGGCGCTGGCACGCGCGATCATCACGCAGCCGTCGGTACTGCTAGCCGACGAGCCGACCGGAAACCTGGACTCCAGAACCAGTCGCGAGGTCATGGATCTGATCGCCGCGCTCAACCGCGATCACGGCATTACCGTGCTGATGGTCACGCATGAGCCGGATATGGCGGATTACGCCCGACGCATCGTGCGTTTTGTCGACGGCCAGGTGGAAAGCGATCATCGCAGGCAGGAGAACGGCTGATGTTGTGGAATACGCTGATCCTCGCGCTGCGCGCCATTCATCGCAATCTGATGCGGTCGCTGCTGACGATGCTGGGCGTGGTGATCGGCGTCGCTGCCGTCATCACGATGGTGACGCTGGGCAATGGCGCCACATTGTCGGTTACCCGGCAGATCGCCAGCATGGGCAGCAATCTCATCATTGTCATACCGGGCCAGGGCTTCGGTCCCGGCGCTGGCGCGGCGCCGAACTTCAAGTCCGCCGACGCGGAGGCGATCCGCAACCAGATCGGCACGATCGATCTTGTCGCGCCGGCCACGGCAAAGGCCGTCACGGCGGTCTACCAGGCGAGCAACTGGAACACGCGGGTCACGGGCACCACCAACGATTACTTCCAAGCCGGCAACTGGGAGCTGGCGGCCGGCAGAACCTTCAGCGAAACCGAGGAACGCGCCGGCAAGACCGTGTGCGTACTGGGTGAATCGGTACGGAACAAGCTGTTCGGGCAAGGCAACCCCGTCGGGGCAGAGATCCGTATCAAGCAGTTCGCCTGCGAGGTCATCGGCCTGCTGAAGGCAAAAGGCCAGTCAGCCATGGGTCAGGACCAGGACGACGCGATCGTCATGCCGCTGCGCACGGTGCAGCGACGTCTGACCGGCAGCCAGGACGTGAACCAGATCACCGCGACGGCCCGCGCGGGCGCCTCGATCGAGTCAACCAAGGTGGCGCTGACGGCGCTGATGCGCGAACGCCGCAATATCAGCGACACCGAAGAAGACAACTTCCGCGTGATGGATACGCGCCAGATCGCGGAGACACTGACCGGCACGACGCGCATCCTGACCATGCTGCTGGGCATGGTGGCTGCGGTCAGCCTGCTGGTGGGCGGTATCGGCATCATGAACATCATGCTGGTGTCGGTGACCGAGCGCACGCGCGAGATCGGCATCCGTCTGGCCATCGGCGCACTGGAGGGCGAGGTGTTGCTGCAGTTCCTGATCGAGGCAGTGGTCCTCTCCAGCCTGGGCGGCCTGGTGGGAATCGTGGTGGCAGCGGCCGGGTCCGTCGTGATCGCCGGCATCATGGGCATACCCTACGTATTCGAGCCCACGATCAACCTGCTCTCGTTCGTGTTCTCCTCGGCGATCGGGGTCATCTTCGGTTACTTCCCGGCGCGACGCGCTGCGCGCCTGGATCCGATCGAGGCCCTGCGTCATGAGTGACAACCGCACTCGCCGGCTTTCACTTTCCGGATCCTCCGCCCATCGGCCCGCCCATCGACTGCCGATCCATCATCATCTGCATCATCATGGTCATCATATCCATGCGGGACTTCATCCCCTGGGCGCCGTCGTCGGCCCCCTTCGCATTCATCATCTGATGCATCGCTTTCATGCCGTCCTGCATGGCCTGGCCATGCTCCTTCATCGCCGCCTGACGCTCGGCCGGCGTCCTGGCTGCCATCATTTTTTCGTGCGTAGCATGCATCTGATGCATCACCGCGGCAGCATCTGTCGGCGCCGCAGCAGCAGGGGCTGACTTGCCAGCGGGATCCGCCACGTGATTGTGATCATGTTGGGCATCGTCGGCGGCAAAAACCGCCCCCGGGAAAGCCGTGGCCAGCACTGCACCCATGACCGCAATCCGGCTGGCAAGACGTGAAGTCATCATGATGGGCTCCTTTGGATATACCCCACCAGACTCTGCCCGCATCAGGACCTGCACGGCATCAGTACTTTCCCCTAGGACCTGATCGCAGCCGATGACGCGCTCAGCCACTCCAGGATCGGAAGCGGCCGGTATCCAGATGCACGAAGCCGGATTTGCGGTAATACCCCACTCCGCCGAACGCTGCGCTCAAAGCCAGGTCCCGCAGTTGCGCACACGGCACACCGCTCAATCTGACATCGATGGCTTTTCCCTGCATGTGCAAACTGTGGCGCGCGACACCGGAGCTGTGCGAGTGCAGCAAGGCATTGGATGCCGGAGAGCGGTAGCCGGAGATGACCTCGAAGTGAGGCTCGCGATCCGCGCGCACCGCCAGCGTGTGCAGCAGGTCGAACAATTGCGGATCGATGGTACTGACAGCGCCGCAGCGATGGTCGCGGAGAAGAATGTTCAGCCGGGCCAATGCGTCGGACAGATAGCTGCCCGCCGCGAAATATCGTGCGACCAGCGACTCTCCCGTGTGCGTATTGACCAGAGATAGGGTGCGCTCGGGCAATTGGCCGACTCCGTCCGACGCGCCAGCCCAGCCCCGACCGCACCATACGGCGGGAGCCGCGACCGCGAACTTCAACAGCTGCCGCCGAGCCTGGCCGCGGGACTTCAGCTTCAGTTGATCCGTCATCGCATCTCCATCAAACCGCGGCGAGACCGTGCTCTGCCTTGATCTCGTTGCCGCTGACCGTACCCTGTTCGAACGCCGAGATATTTGCAAGAGTGGTCCGGGCGATTTCATCGAGCGCCCGCTCCGTAAAGAAACCCTGATGAGCGGTGATCAGCGCATTGGGGAAAGTGAGCAGCCGCTCGAACACATCGTCCTCGATCACTTCGTTCGAAAGGTCGGTGAAGAACAGATCGCCCTCCTGTTCATACACATCGAGCGCCACGGCACCCAGCTGGCGGCTCTTCAGGGCCGCAATCAGCGCCCTGGCATCGACCACCGCGCCGCGGCTGGTGTTGACCAGCATGCCGCCCCGGCGCATGCGCGCGAAGGCGGCGGTGCCGAGCAGATGATGCGTCTGCGGCGTGAGTGGACAATGCAGGGATACGACGTCCGCCTGCTCGAGCAGCGCTTCGAACGGCACGTACCGCACGCCCAGCTCCAGACACTGGCTGGACACCACCGGATCGGCAGCCAGCAACTTCACCCCGAACCCCGTCAGCAACTGCGCCAGCGCCGTCCCGATCCGTCCGGTGCCGACAATCCCGACGGTGCTGCCGTTCAGGTCGCGACCGAGCAGCCCGTCGAGCGAGAAGTTGCCGTTGCGTACGCGCGCGTAGGCACGATGCAGCTGGCGCCGCAGGCACAGGATCAATCCCAGCGTGAATTCCGCCACCGACTGCGGAGAGTAGGCCGGCACGCGCACCACGGTCAGTCCGCAGGCCGCCGCCGCCTTGAGATCGACGTTGTTGAACCCGGCGCAACGCAACGCAATCAGCCGCGTGCCACCCCGCGCCAGCCGCTGCACGGTTTCGGCGTCGAGGCGGTCATTGACGAACACGCAGACAGCGGCAAACCCGTGGGCGGTTTCCACCGTCTGCGCGGAAAGCCGGAAATCGAAAAACGCCAGTTCGTGTCCGAAGCGCGCATTGGCGCCCGCCAGAAAGTCGCGATCGTATCGTTGGGTGCTGAAAACCGCGATGCGCATCTGAAAATTCCTGACCGTATTACGTTGGCCGGATCCAGCAGCATTTATCCATTCGGATACTCCCCGATCCATCCGTACAACTACCTACGGCAATAACCGGAGCGGCCCGGTAATCTGCGGGCATGCCACAACAAAACAGGTTCGAAAAGCAGCTCCGCGACCGCAAGGCCGTGCTTCTTGGGGAAGTCCACGATGCATTGCTGCGCATCGATGCGGAGCGCAATGCCGAGGTCGCGGCCCAGGTCCGCGATACCAAGGATCAGGCCGCCATCGAGTCGCTGGCCGAGATCGGCCATGCCGAGGTCGAGCGTGATCTCGGAGAAGTTCGGGATATCGATGCCGCTTTACAGCGCATCGCCGCTGGCACCTACGGGACCTGCGTGACCTGCGGCGCGCAGATTGCGCAGGAACGGCTCGAAGCCTACCCGACCGCGAAGCGCTGCCTGCACTGTCAGCAGTCACACGAGCGCGGTAGCACGCAATCGCTGATTTAGGATCAGTCGGCAGACTGCGTGTGAAAGTACCAATCCACGCAGCCGTATGACTCATCGCGTCTTGCACCGTCATTGCGAGGCAACAACCGATGCTTTCAGTCAGCTCCAGTACACATACACAACAGTGGCCACCGCCCGTCGTCCAGGGTGACGATACGACGGTCATTCGCTTCGTCACCGGGCCCGAGCCGCCGAAAGTCCCGCCCTACCCTGTTCTGTCACCGGAACTCACTTATGGCTGCGTCGAGTGGTTCGACTACAAACGCCATCCTCTCAAAACCAAGGACAAGACAACCTGAGATGCTACCCAACGCAGAACCGATACATCAATCACTCGAACTCTGTGTCGAACGTCTCGGAGATCCTGCTCCACTTATCTATCAGCGCTTCTTCTCGAAGTACCCGAATGCCGTGGAACTGTTCGGGGATGACCCTGACGATTCAATCAAGGGCCACATGATGGAGAAGATCTTCATGCTGCTGATGGAGCTGGCCGATGGCAGCATCAAGCCCCGGTTCTCGGCTTTCTGGGTGGCCGATCACGAGGTCTGGAAAGTCGAGCGCGCCATGATCTTCGACATGTTCGACATCATCGTCGGCACATTGCGGGAAGGCGTGGGCGATGCCTGGACCGCGGACATGGAACGTGCATGGCAGGATCTGATTGCCAGCATGATTCCGG
Source organism: Gammaproteobacteria bacterium (assembly GCA_020029535.1). GTDB lineage: Bacteria > Pseudomonadota > Gammaproteobacteria > Steroidobacterales > Steroidobacteraceae > FEN-1191. The sequence continues at coordinate 25,759 of JAIBJM010000010.1, forward strand.
CCATCAATGCGGGCATGGGTTCTGCGTCCGGCGATGACAGTCCAGAACCAGTTGCGCCGCCTCAGCCCCGGTTTCAACGATGGTCATGAGGTCGCGGTCCGCCGCGGAGATGAAGCCTTCGCTGACCAGATAATCGAAGTTCACCGCACGCCGCCAGTGCTCCGCCCCCACCAGCACAATCGGAATGGGGTGGATCGTTTTCGACTGTACGAGATTCAGCGATTCGAACAGCTCATCGAGCGTGCCGTATCCACCTGGAAAGGCCACCAGCGCGCGGGCGCGCAGCAGGAAGTGCATCTTGCGCAGCGCGAAATAGTGGAAACGAAAGGCGAGCGACGGCGTGATCCAGGGATTCGGCTGTTGCTCCGTCGGCATCCGGATGTTGAAACCCACGCTGGGTGCGCCAGCCTCGGACGCGCCGCGATTGGCCGCTTCCATGATGCCCGAACCGCCGCCCGTGACGACGACAAGCTCGTGTCGATCCACACCGCCACAACCTTCGGCGAGGCATCTCGCCAGAGCGCGCGCCTCTTCGTAGTAGCGGCTCCAGGTCAGATCGGGCCGGGAGCCCGTAACCCGCGCTTCCTCCGGAGACTTGATCCGCGAGCCGCCGAACACCACCACAGTGGAATCGATCCGTTGGTTGCGAAGATGCAGATCGGCCCGCATGAACTCGAGCGCCAGGCGCGCGGCACGCGCCGAGTCGCTTTCCATGAATGGAGTGTCGTTCTCGGCCAGACGGTAGGTCGGACTTTCGAGAATCGCCTGGATTCGCTGCGCCAAATCAGAACTCACAGGGCCAGAATGCCCTGTGACTGGTCATGGAAACATACGTATTAGTACCGACACTGCTCACGACCGCAGTTTTTTCTTCAGGAAGTGGAACGCTCCAAGACTCAGGGCAACAAGGACGAGCCCCAGGCTCAGAACCACGCCGCTGCGACGTTCGACAAAACCCGCACCGACGTAGACCGTGATAACGGCATAGGGCAATTCTGCCAATCCCAATGCCAGCAGATACTTCGGGAAACTGTAGCGCACCAGCCCGAGCACGTATCCCGGGATTTCGGAAGGCAGCGCCAGCTGGAACAGCAGCACCAGGCCGAAGGGTGCCGTCCGTTGAACCCTGTCTTCCAGCCAGCGCAGCGCCGCTTCGGCGGTGAGCCAGCGCAGCGCAGCGCGACCGAGCCAGCGGCCGATGCCGTACGAACACATGCCACCCAGAATCCAGCCCGCCCACAGCAACAGCATGCTGAGCGGTTCGCCCCAGGTGAAGACCGCCACCGGGACGACCACCGCGACGGACACAAATGCCAGCGTTGCCGACACGGCGGCAAATGCCACAAACAACGCCGCCCCTGCCAGCGGATGACGGGTAATCGCATCCTGGGTGGCCGCAAGCACTTGAATGAGCGCTGCATGCAATGCATCGGAGGTGGCCAGCAGCGCGAGGACCACGCACAGGAATGCCAGAATCGCGGCCCGGCGCCATACCATGCCACGCTGCTCCGGTAGATCGGCTGTGGGCATATCTGTCTGCATGAACCCTGCCCTATTCTGCTCCATCGTCCGTCAGTGTGTTCGCGTCGGGGCGGAATTTACAGCACACATCAATCAAGTAGTTGATTTCATTGCGACGGCCATGTCTCGCGCCTCCATGCCGATGCTTCTTCGACGAGAGCGTCTTGTGATTGGCGGGCGGACCGCAAGAATTTCGTCAGCGCCGCAGGCGTTGTGCGCGGCCGCTCACGGCATGAATCGCGAGAATCGCGGCGAGCAGGATCGCGACGATGAGATGCGACAGGCTCGCGGAAAGCCCGAACATCTCATTCGAGACGTAATTGATTGCGAGTCCGGTCAGCGCCAGAAGACCGAATGCGCTGAGCAGGGCAATCCCCGTGACCATTTGACGTCCCTTGCGCAAGCCCGTCTTTACATGCACAGGGATCAGCATGCCAATCAGGACGGTCGCGGCGATCGCACTGGCTACATGCAGCGCCGCCGTTCCGCCATGCCAGCCGGGCGGCAGATGCAGCGGCACATTCCATTCGAGTCGCAGCAGGAAAACACCGGGCACGAGCAGGAAGCCGCTCGCCCACAGCACCGCAAAGACCGACCACAGGACCGGCTGAAATCCACGTGAATAGCCGAGCATATCGGGGTTCCGGCCTGGCTCTATTGCAGCGGCTGCGCTGACATCAGCCGGCCACCGAGCCGTGCGACAAGGTCACGTTGCAGCGCAGGTGGAGCTGTCGCGGCTACTTTGGTGAGTGCATCCGCACGCCAGGCGCGGCGCGCGACCACAGACCACAAACCGGAATCCACCTTTGCGCCTGCCTCGCCGACGATGAATCCGGGATACGACTCATCATCGACACTTGCTGCCCTCGACGTGGCAATCGCCGCGTCGCGCAGGTATCCGAGAGGCTGTAGTGTCCCATCGACGTCGCGCCGCGCAACAGGAAGTGACACCGGGCCGAAGGCGCGGATGTCTCCCCCCGCGTTGACCCAGCCCGCGCATATTCCGTGGCGTCGCAGCTCGCCAATCGCCAGGTCCACTCCATAGCCCTTGGCGATGCCGTCGAAGGTGATCCGGATCGGGCGATGAAGACGGAGGGTATGGTCGTGGAGTTCGATGTCCTCGCTTGTGCCTACCGCCACGAGATCCCGCGCCTCGTGATCGGGCAATCGCCCCTGCTGAACCAGGGCACCAGCAACGGTGTGATTGAAGAGCCCGTGGCTGGCTTGGCACATTCGCTGCGACAGGCGAAGAATATTGCGCATCAACGGCGACACTGAAATGGCCTTGCCCGGCCGGCGATGGATCCCGGAGAGCTCGCTCCCGGGATCCTGGAAGCTGAGCGCGTCCTGCACACGCTGCAGGACAGCGAACGCCGCGGTGATAGCCCGGCCGGCTTCCTCATCGGGATACACGCCGACTTCGACGAATGTGCCGAACAGCGGCCGCATGCGTCGAAGAAACGTCTGTTGCAAATTACTCGACACGAGCGAGCACCACCTGTTGCAAGGCCAAAAGCCGCTTCACGCCATTCGCGACGTTACGACATGAAAGCGTCGCTCCGGTGAGCAGTGGAATGTCGTCGCCAAGCTTGAAGCGATCCCTCGCAGTCTTGTCGCGAAAGGCCGCGCGCCATTGCGCATCGCGTACCTGGAAGCCATAGGTTTCTCGATAGGTCAGTATCTCGATGCCGACGACGTGACCCTCCGGGGACAAGCCCGCCGCATACGTGACAAATTCGTGCTTGCCCACCACCTCATCGATGACGAACCAGCCGAGAAGCCCGCCCGCCCGCTCGGCTCGCCAGATTTGCTGTCTGTTCCAGCGCTGCTTCACGCCGCTCAGCTTCGAGATCCGATCCTGCTGTGCCGGGTTGAGCTCGATGCTCGCATCGATGAAGCGCTCCGCCTGGGGAAAGAGCGCCTGCTGGGCCTGCTCGCGCGTCAGGTAGTCCGCGCACCATGCCGGCATCGCGGCGAGAGTCGCGGGCGCAAGTACGATAAATGAGGGAATCGGCCGCACAGCAGCGATCAGAAGTTGATGCCGAACTTCAAGCGGTATTCGGTCTTGGTCTTCTCGACCAGATGCAGATCGAAATCGCCCTGTTCAGGATAGGTCTCGCCACCGCCCCGAAGTTGCGGCAACCAGATAAACGTTGCCCACCATTTCTGCGCGCCGTAGTGCAGGACAGGGCCAGCCTGCAGCGACCATCGCTCGAGGCCCACTTCCGTTTCGTTCTCCTGTTCATAGAGCGCTTCGCCGCCGATGTACCAGTTCGGCGCGAAACGGTAGGACAGACCGGTGCTGCCAATCACCTCAACCTCCATCTCGGGTTCCGTCGGCCACTCGAAGCCGGGGGGCAGGTTCGCGATCTCCGAACGCTTGGCGCGAGTGGCTTCGATGCCGAAGTTGCCCGCCCAGATCAGCTGTCCGTCCATGAAGTACTTCTGCGCAAGCAGCAACATTTCGAGGCTCAGCGTGCTCTTGTCGTGGCCGGAGTGAGGATCGACCGTCAGATGCGAGAGCGAGTTGTACAGTGAGAGGCCGAAGGAATGACTGGCGGGGCTCAGGAAGTTGTACTTGGTTTCGAGCTCCAGGCCCGAGAAGCGCAGACCGAGCTTCCTGTCGCCGGGCAAGTAGGCGTCGATCAGGATGCCTGAGGTATCGAGACTCATGCCTCGGAGATAAACGGCGGCGGCGAGCCGGTCGGTAAACCCGCGCTCGAACTCGAATGCGTAATCCGTGGCGCGGTAGTGTCCGCTGCCCTTGCCGGAGCGTTGCGTAGCGATCGCATAGAACTCGTTTGCTCCCTTCGGGAGCGGCTCCGCACCTTTCACATAGCCAAAGACTTGCTCGTCGGCTTGGCTGATCGGAGTCAGGCCCAAGGCAAGAAGTATCAGAAGAAGGGCGGAAAACAGCGTCGTTCTTGTCACGGATACTCCCTAGCATTTGTTATCAATCGGGAACAGGATACGAATAGTAGTGATTCTCATTAAGAATGGCAACGATCATTACGCCCAAGCCCAGAGCGCCAAGCCCCATTCCGGTGACTTCGCGTCTGGGCAGCATCTGCAATACTCTTTCTCTGAAAGCCCGCACCGACCGCAATCCATGCCCCGACATTCCCCGCCCGAGCTTTTCGAGAACCTGGTGGAGTTCGCTCCCGACGCGCTGCTGGTAGTCGATGCCGGCGGCACTATTGTTCTCGCCAACCGCACGGCCCAGGATCTCTTCGGTTTCACTGACCTTGAGCTGATCGGCTGCGCGATCGAGCGGCTGATCCCCGAACGCCTGCGGCAGGCCCATACCCGGCATCGCACGCAATACGCAGAAAACCTGCGCACCCGCGAGATGGGTGCAGCCGCCTCCCAGCTGCTGGCGACGCGCAAGGATGGATCGGAGTTTCCTGTCGAAATCCGGCTGTCGCCGATCGTAGTCGGGAGCAACACCTTCGTGGCAGCGGCTGTCCGCGATGTCACCGACCGGCGCCACGCAGCCCAGGTACTGCAGGCCGCGCAGATGGAAGCCGACCGTGCCAACGCCGCCAAAAGCCGCTTCCTTGCGACGGCGAGCCACGACCTGCGCCAGCCACTGCAGACCCTGCAACTCCTGAACGCAACCTTGCAGGAACAGATCGCCGAACCGGGTGCGCGGGAACTGCTGGTCCGGGAGCGCGAGGCGCTCGATGCCATGGCGCACCTGCTCAATGCGCTGCTGGATATCAGCAAACTGGAGGCCGGCAGCATCAAACCGGACCTCGAGGACGTCAGCGTGGCGGAAATCTTCGAGGGGCTGCATCGGGAATTCGATTCGATCGCGCGTGCGCGCGGGCTCACGCTGTCGATCCAGGCGACCCCGCACTACATCAGGACTGACCGCACGCTTTTCCGGCAATTGCTGGAAAATCTGGTCGGCAACGCCATCAAATACACTGAGGCCGGCAGCGTCCGTTTATCGTCGTCGCTGTCCCGATCCAGCGGGCTTTCGATCATGGTCGCGGACACCGGCATCGGCATTGCACCCGACCATCTGGGCTCGATCTTCGATGAGTACTATCAGGTGAGCCGCAGCCGGCGCCGGGGCGTGGGATTGGGACTGGCGATCGTCAAACGCGTCGCGGCCATGCTCGATATTTCGATCGAAGTGCAATCCGAGCTGGGTCGGGGCACGCAATTCCAGATCGGCGTACCGGCGGAGCGGATTTCCAGCACGGCTCCGGCTCGGCCAACGGCCGCGAAGGCAGCGACGCAGCCGAAAGCCGGAACAGGCGCCGTCATCCTGCTGATTGAAGACGACGACGCCGTGCGCGCGGCAACCGATTTCTACCTCAAAGCCGTTGGCCATACTTCGATTGCGACGGCCAGCATTTCCCACGCCGAGCGCGCGGTGCAGGCTGCCGAACGCCTGCCCGATCTCATCATCAGCGATTACCACCTGAATCAGGGCGAGACCGGCATCGACGCCATTGCGCGCCTGCGAACCATTACGCAACGGACCTTGCCTGCCTTGCTCCTCAGCGGCGATACCTCCGCCACCGTGCGCGACCTTGCGCAGATGCAGGCCTGTCGCGTCCTGAGCAAGCCCGTCGACATCAAGGAACTGAGCCTCGCCATCGCGGAGCTGCTGCAGTAAGGGGCGTCGCGGAGGGACCTCAGGAATCCCCCCCGATCTGGCGTCGCGGGCTGGCGCGCTCAGTACGCTTCGCCGCTTTCTCCGGCGGGGACCAGGGCTGGCCGGTGCGTTCCTCGATGTAGCGTCGCAGCAGGCGGCGAACAACCTGCGAAGGCGTCGCATCCTCTTCGGCGCACAGGCGCTCGAACAGCGCTTTCTTGCGAGGGTCGATCAGGATCGTCAGTCGTGCCGTGCGGTCTTCGAGGGTCAAGGTCCATACCCCGAGGCATGCCATTTCAGTTACATGAGATTATAATCCAACGCACACCCAAGTAGCAGCCTCTGTGACGTCTATTTCTCCACTCACTGCCTGCCTCGCACTGATCGCCTTGTGGGGTGCGATCGGTCTGGCCGGCCTGTTGCGGCCGGCCAGCCTTCGCTTCGCCGGACGTGCGCTGTTTCTGCTGGGCGCGCTGTGCGGTCTGTCTCTGGCAGGCGTGGCGGTGTGGAGTCTCGGCATGCCGACGGAGCGGCTGGTGCTGCCACTCGGGCTGCCCGACCTGCCGTTTCATGTGCGGCGCGATGCACTGACCAGCGTCTTCCTTTTTCTTCTGGGCATGGCCTCGACCGGAATTTCCATCTTCGCCGCCGGCTATTTCCGCAAGGGCACTGGCGCCTCGCCCGGCCTGCTGTGCCTTCAGTACCATCTGTTCCTCGCCAGCATGGGCTTCGTGCTGCTGGCCGACGATGCCTATGGCTTCATGGTCGCCTGGGAAACCATGGCGCTGTCGTCCTATTTTCTCGTCACCACCCAGCACCGCGTTGCCGAGATTCGTCGCGCCGGATTTCTGTACTTGCTGATCGCGCATCTGGGTGCCATGGCGATCCTGCTGTGTTTCGGCGTACTCCAGGGCGGCAGCTGGCAGTTCACTTTCGATGCAATGCGCAGCGCGCAGCTGCAACCGGCGTGGGCAACCATTGCTTTCCTGCTTGCGCTGTTCGGCTTCGGCGCCAAGGCAGGACTGGTTCCACTCCATGTCTGGCTGCCGGAAGCGCATCCGGCCGCGCCTTCGCCGGTGTCCGCACTGATGAGCGGCGTCATGCTGAAGATGGCCGTGTACGGCGCTCTGCGCGTGACTTTCGACCTGCTCGGCGAACCCGTGTGGTGGTGGGGTCTGGTTCCGCTGGGAATCGGACTGTTCACGGCCTTCTATGGTGTGGTATTCGCCGCTGTACAGACCGACATGAAACGGCTGCTGGCCTATTCCTCGATCGAGAACATCGGTGTCGCCTTCGTCGGCGTCGGCCTCGCTGTCGTGTTCTTCGGCACCGGATTGAAAGTACTGGGCGCGCTGGCGCTGGTCGCGGCGCTCTATCACTGTCTGAATCATGCCCTGATGAAGAGCCTGCTGTTCCTCGGCACCGGAGCCGTGCTGCACGCTACCGGCGAGCGCAACCTCGGCAAGCTTGGCGGCCTGATTCATCGCATGCCGTGGGTCGCGTGGCTCACTCTGATCGGAGCACTGGCCATCGCCGGCCTGCCACCACTCAATGGCTTTGTTTCCGAGTGGCTGCTGCTGCAGGCATTCCTGTTTGCCGACGACATCCCGCATTCGTTCATCAACATGCTGATTCCGATGAGCGCGGCGCTGGTCGTGCTCAGCGCCGCGCTGGCCGGCTATGTCATGGTGAAATTCTTCGGCATCATTTTTCTTGGCACACCGCGCGAGGCTTCGCTCTCGCAGGCCCGCGACTGCGGAAAACTGGAACGTCTCGGACTGCTGTGGCTCGCATGCGGTTGCGTGGCGCTGGGGCTTCTGCCCGCACAAGTGATCGCGCACCTCAACCTCGTTGCAGAGGAATTGCTGGGTACGTCGCTGCCATCGTCCACCTCATCCTGGTGGCTGCTGGCGCCGCTCCCGGAACGACAGGCGTCGTATGGACCCCTGGTACTGCTGATGGCCGTCGCCGGTGTCGTCGCCCTGACATTTCTCTGCGTGCGGTTGTTCTATCACCGGCGCGAGCGGCGCGGACCGGCGTGGGATTGCGGATTCGTCCGGCTGGATGCGCGCATGCAGGACACCGCGGAGGGATTCGGCCAACCGATCCGGCACATCTTCCAGCCGTTCTTCCGCATCGAGCGCGAGCTGCCGACGCCTTTCGATCGTGCACCACGCTATCGCGTGACGGTGAGCGACCGGATCTGGCGCGCACTCTATGAGCCCATCGGCTCCGCGGTGCAATGGCTCGCGGATGTCTGCGCGTTTCTGCAACAGGGGCGCATCGCGATCTATCTGCTCTACAGCTTCGTCACGTTGATCGTGTTGCTGGCGGTGATGCTGTGAATTTCAGCGAATTGGCCACTCAGGTGCTGGAGATCCTTGCCGCACTCGCGGCGGCGCCGCTGTTCCTGGGCTGGGTGAACCAGTGCCGCGCATGGCTGCAGAACCGCAGTGCTCCGAGCCTGTGGCTGCCGTATCGCAGCATCCGCAAGCTCTTTTACAAGGATGCCGTGCTGGCGCAGAACGCCTCCGCGCTGTTCCGCATCGCGCCTTACATCGTCTTCGGCGCCATGACGGTTGCCGCCGCCATCATTCCGTCGATGGGAACGCGCATGGCCCTGTCGCCGGTCGCCGATGCCATCGCGCTGGTCGGTCTGTTCGCGACCGCGCGCATGTTCATTGCCCTGGCCGCCATGGATATCGGCACCGCATTCGGCAGTCTTGGCGCGCGGCGCGAAATGATGGTGGGATTCCTTGCCGAACCCGCACTGCTGATCATCATCTTCCTCGCTTCACTCCTCTCGGCCACCACGGCTCTGCCAGCCATCTCCGAATATCTCGCCACGCAGCCCCTCGCGCTCCATCCAAGCCTGGCCTTTACTGCCGTCGCCTTCACGATGGTATTGCTGGCGGAGAACGCGCGCATTCCCATCGACAATCCGGCCACGCACCTGGAGCTGACGATGATCCATGAGGCGCTGCTGCTGGAGTATTCCGCACGGCATCTGGCGCTGATGGAATGGGCCGCAGCGCTCAAGCTGTTCAATTACGCATGCATCGGTTTTGCGCTGTTCGTCCCCTGGGGGGTCGCCACCGGGAACGGTCCGCTGCAGATTCTCGTTTCGATTCCGGTACTGGCGTTGAAGCTTGCCCTGGCGGGGGCGGGACTCGCGCTGATCGAGACCCTGTCGGCGAAACTGCGGGTATTCCGGGCGCCGGAATTTCTGGCCACCGCTTTCCTGTTTGCCGTGCTGGGCCTGCTGGTGCATCTGTTGCTGGGGGCTTAGGGAGAACGGCGCGATGGGCAATACACCAATCGACATGCAACTGCTCAACGCCTGTGCGGCGCTGCTGCTGCTGCTGTCCTTCGCCATGCTGTCGCAGCGGCGGGTGGTGAGCCTGGTCAATCTGCTGGCGATGCAGGGCGCGCTGCTGTGCATCGCGACGCTGCTGCTGGCCTGGCGGACCGGGAACAACCACCTGTATTTCTCGGCCGCACTGACGCTGGGACTGAAAGTATTTCTGCTGCCGTGGTTGCTGCATCGGCTGATTCGCCGCCTGCAGGTCTACTGGGACACTGAACCGATGCTCAACATCGCAGGCACGATGCTGGTGGGACTGCTCATTGTCGTGTTCGCTTTTGGCCTTGCGCAGCCGATCTCGGCGCTGGCCAGCACCGCGACGCGCAGCGCCATCGGCATCGCCGTGGCCGTCATCCTGCTGGCGTTCCTGATGATGATCACCCGGCGCAAGGCGCTCTCGCAGGTGGTCGGATTCCTGTCGATGGAGAACGGCCTGTTCTTCGGCGCGATGAGCGCCACTTACGGCATGCCGATGGTGGTGGAGCTGGGCGTGGCGCTCGACATCCTGGTGGCGATGCTGGTGCTCGGCGTGTTCTTCTTCCAGATCCGCGAGCAGTTCGACAGCCTGGACCTGCATCACCTCGAGCGGCTGCGGGAGGACAAATAGCGTGGAATTCCTGCTGCTGCTGTGCGTGCCGGCGGGTGGAGCCATCGCGCTCGGCGTACTGGGCGGCCGGCGCCGGGCACCGGAGCTCAATGTGGCGTTCAGCCTCGCCACCTTCATCGCCGCCTGCGTGCTCACCGCGCGCGTGGTCTCCGAGGGCAATCTGCTGCTGTTCCGTGAATGGTTCTTCATCGATCCATTCAACGTCTTCCTCGTCGCGCTCACTGCCTTCGTGGGCCTCACCACCGCGCTTTTCTCGCGGCCCTACATGCGCATCGAGATGGAACACGGGCGCGTCACGGCGCGGCGGCTGCGCCTGTATCACGCGATGTACCAGCTGTTCATGCTTACGATGCTGGTCGCGCTCACCACCAACAACATGGGACTGCTGTGGGTGGCGATGGAAGCGGCAACGCTGTCCACGGTGCTGCTGGTCACCCTTTACCGGACCGCCGCGAGCCTGGAAGCAGGCTGGAAGTATTTCATCCTGTGCGGCGTCGGCATCGCGCAGGCGTTGTTCGGCACGATCCTGCTGTATTTCGCGGCCGAGAAAGTGCTCGGTGCGGAGGGAGTCACGGCGCTGCTCTGGACGCATCTGAACAGCGTCAAGGGACAGCTGGAGCCCGCCGTGCTGGGCCTGGCATTCGTATTCCTGCTGGTGGGTTACGGAACAAAGGTGGGTCTCGCCCCGCTCCATAACTGGCTGCCCGATGCACACGCGGAGGGTCCGACGCCGATCTCGGCGGTGCTCTCGGGGCTGCTGCTCAACGTGGCGATCTATGCGGTCGTGCGCTGCAAGGTGCTGGTGGAAGGCTCGCTGCAATCCTCACTGCCCTCGCAGATGCTGATGGGCTTCGGGCTCGTCTCGGTCGTGCTCGCCGCATTCCTGCTCTGGCGCCAGCGGGACATCAAACGCCTGTTTGCCTATTCCTCCATCGAGCACATGGGCATCATCACCTTCGCATTCGGCATGGGCGGTGCGGTGGCAAATTTCGCCGCCCTCCTGCACATGACGGTGCATTCGCTGACCAAATCGGCGATTTTCTTCACGGTCGGTCATGCGGCCCAGAAGACCGGATCCCAGCTGATGGACGATATCCGCGGTCTCGTCACGATCTCGCCGACGATCGGCTGGGGGCTGATGCTGGGTACGCTGGCGATCCTGGGGCTGCCGCCGTTCGGCGTATTCGCCAGCGAATTCCTGATTCTCACCACGGCAATGAAGCAGCAGCCCTGGGCCGCACCGATTCTGCTGCTGGCGCTGGGCGTCGCGTTCGCGGCAATCTTCAGGCGCGTGCAGCCAATGGTATTCGGTGAAACCACGGCGAAACGGCTGCCCCATCCGCCGGCACTGCTGCCGGTGTTCGCGCATCTGGCGATCGTGCTGGCTCTGGGCGTGTATGTGCCGCCGTACCTGGCAGACTGGTATCGCGCCGCCGCGCGCCTGATCGGGGGGCCTTGAGATGTCGCTGCGCCGCTGGCTGGATCGTGCGCACAGCGTGCCGGGGGCGCCCTCGGTCCGTGGTATCGGCGTGACAGGCAGGGAATGGACCGACATCGCACGGGATGTGGCGGTTGCCGGCGGACGCTTGTTGTCGCTGTGGGGCTCGAATACAGATGCGGCCGGCGCGGCCGTATACGCCGCATTCCTGCTGGATGAAGGTGCCCTCATCGCCGAGCTGCCGATAAGCACCGGCGAACAGACCACGCACTACGCCGGCCTGGAATCGCTGTTTCCAGCCGCCTCGCGCATGCAGCGCGCGCTGTTCGATCTGCATGGCCTGCGCTCTTCCGATCCGGATCGCCGCGGCTGGCTGCACCACGATTCGGAATATGAATTCCTGCGCGTCTCGGGCGACGGCGTACACGAGATCCCGGTCGGCCCGGTGCACGCCGGGATCATCGAGCCCGGCCACTTCCGGTTCTCGGTGGTGGGCGAGAAGGTGCTCAAGCTCGAGCAGCGACTGGGCTACACGCATAAAGACATCGAGCGGCGCTTTACACAGCTGCCGATTCTGCAAGGCCACCGTCTGGCGGCGCGTGTTTCCGGAGATTCGGCGGTGGCGTTTTCGTGGAGCTACTGCCAGGCCCTCGAAGGCATGAGCGAATGCGCGGTTCCACCGCGCGCTGCGTGGCTGCGCGCGGCGTTTCTCGAGCTCGAACGTATCGCCAATCATCTTGGAGATCTTGGCGCTCTCGGCAACGATGCCGGGTTCGCGTTCGGTCTGGCGCAATTCTCGCGGCTCAAGGAGCAGTTATTGCGGGCGACCGACCATGCGTTCGGCGAGCGTTACCTGATGAACGCCGTCGTTCCGGGTGGCACGCGCGCGGATATCGCACCGGCCGCGGCGGTCACGCTGAGCGAGTGCATCGGCGCGGTCGCGCGCGAGGCCCGGGTCCTGCACGGGATCTATGAAGAGCACGCCGGCCTGCGCGATCGCTTCATGGACGCAGGACGTCTTGCGACTGACCTCGCCCGGCAATTGGGCGTGCTCGGCCTCGCCGGCCGCGCCAGCGGTCAGTCACTGGATCTGCGCATCGACTGTCCATGCGTGCCGTATGGCGATCTCGCGCCGGCAAAGATCGTGCACGAGGCAGGCGACGTGGCCGCCCGCGTTGCCGTGCGCTTCGATGAGCTGCAGGAATCCTGCCGGCTGGTTGGCCGGATTCTCGATGCATTGCCTCCCGGCCCGCATCTCGCAACGATCGAGGCGCCCGCCGCGGACAGTTTCGGGGCTGGCCTGATCGAAGGTTGGCGCGGTCCGGTGTTTGTTGCGCTGGAGGCAGGGCCTGAGGGCTCCATCCGCCGCTGTCACCCTCACGATCCGTCCTGGCAGAACTGGCCGGCGCTCGAACACGCCATCATCGGCAACATCGTGCCGGATTTCCCGCTCATCAATAAATCCTTCAATCTGTCCTATAGCGGACACGACCTGTAACCGGCAAACCATCGCACCATGCTCAAGACGCTTCGAAAAATCGGCTCGATCGGCATCGTGACGGAGCCCGCGCCCGCGGCAGACGAGCTGCTGCGGGTGCGCGCAGCCCTGAGCGAAAAGATCCGCACCATTCTGGGACGGGCACTGTGCATCCGTCACGTCGATGCGGGTTCCTGCAACGGCTGCGAGCTGGAGATCCACGCGCTCAACAATCCGCTGTACAACATCGAAGCGCTCGGCATCCGCTTCGTGGCGAGCCCGCGACATGCGGACCTGTTGCTCGTCACGGGGCCGGTGACGACCAACATGGAAACGGCGCTGCGGCGCACCTACCAGGCCATCCCCGATCCGAAGCTCGTCGTTGCAATCGGCGATTGTGGCTGCACCGGCGGGATCTTCGGCGAGGGCGGCGCCAGCCGCGGCCGTGTCGCGAACGTCATCCCGGTCGATGTCGCGGTGCCCGGATGTCCGCCCGCTCCCCGTCAGATCCTGAGCGGCATCCTGACGGCCCTGTCGCGCGCAGGCCGACATTCATGAGCGAACCCACACCACGACTGCTTTCGATTGACAGTCCGTTTCCAAGCGAACCGGGCACACTGCGCTTCCTGGAAGCGCCTGACATCTGCCAGGAGTCGCTCTGGGAGCGCCTGTACGCTGGCAGTTACGACAAACCGTTCATCATCGACAGCGGCGCGTGGCGCTTCCTGCATTTCGATTTCTACGGCGTACAGAGCGCCATGCATCGGGAGAACCCGGACAGGCTGTGCCTCGCCTACACACGCAAGATGATGGCGTTCCTGCTGTTCAACAGCGCCCCGCAACGCATTCTGCTGCTGGGGCTCGGCGGGGGTTCGTTGGCGAAATTCTGCCACCGCCGCCTGCCCGCGGCCGCCGTCACGACCGTCGAGGTCAATCCGGACGTGATTGCGTTGCGCGGTGAATTCCGCATACCGGTGGACGACGATCGTTTCCGGGTGATCCGCGCGGACGCCGCCTCATACCTCGCGCAGCTGGAGCAGCAGAAGGATGTGATCCTCGCAGACGCCTGCGATCACGCAGGGATCGCGCAGCAACTGAACGGGCTCGAGTTCTATCGCAACGCCTGGCGCTGTCTGTCTCCGCAGGGCGTCTTCGTCGCCAACCTGTGCGGCGATGCGAATACGCGCACCGCGCACCTGGCGAAGATCCGCAGTGCGTTTGCAGACGCCATCGTGACGTTGCGGACCAGGGACCACGGCAATGTCATCGTGTTCGCGTTCAAGAATCCCCGCGCCGAGCCCGGCTGGGAGCGGCTCGAAGGCGCTGCAGTGAATCTGAAGCGTCGATTCGGCCTGGACTTCCCACGATACCTGCGACGCATCGCCCTCGACTGGCAGCAGCATCGATGGCGGCCTGTATTCAGCTGACGTTTTTAATCTTCATCTGGAGAATTGTCGGTCATGACCAACCGTCCAACGATAAGACATGAACGCCTGCGGCAGTGGGTCGCAGAGATCGCTGCACTCACCGAGCCGGACCGCATCCACTGGGCGGATGGCTCGCAGCAGGAGTATGACCGCCTGTGCGCGGAAATGGTCGCTGCGGGCACGCTGACCCGCCTCAATCCGCAGAGGCGCCCGAACTCGTATCTCGCCTGCTCCGACCCGTCCGACGTGGCGCGCGTGGAAGAGCGCACCTACATCTGCTCCGCAAAACAGGTGGACGCCGGCCCGACCAACAACTGGGAAGACCCGGCGGTCATGCGCAAAACCCTGACAGGCCTGTTCAAGGGCTGCATGCAGGGCCGCACGATGTACGTGATCCCCTTCTCGATGGGGCCGATCGGCAGCCCGATCGCGCAGATCGGCGTCGAAATCACCGACAGCCCCTACGTCACCGTCAACATGCGCACGATGACGCGCATGGGCCGCGCGGTCCTCGACGCCCTCGGCAGCGACGGCGAGTTCGTGCCCTGCGTGCACTCGGTCGGCGCGCCGCTCAAGCCCGGCCAGCAGGACAGCCGCTGGCCGTGCAACCCGACCAAGTACATCGTCCACTATCCCGAGACCCGCGAGATCTGGTCGTTCGGATCGGGCTACGGTGGCAACGCACTGCTCGGCAAGAAATGTTTTGCGTTGCGCATTGCCTCGAACATGGCGCGCGATCAGGGATGGCTCGCCGAGCACATGCTGATCCTGGGGGTGGAAAGCCCGGCCGGCGAAAAGACCTACGTCGCCGCCGCGTTTCCTTCCGCTTGTGGCAAGACCAATTTCGCCATGCTGATCCCGCCGCAGTCCTTCCCGGGCTGGAAGATCACCACGGTGGGCGATGACATTGCCTGGATCAAACCGGGATCCGACGGACGCCTCTACGCGATCAACCCGGAAGCAGGATTCTTCGGCGTGGCGCCCGGCACCTCGGAGCAGACCAACCCCAATGCGCTGGCGACGCTCAGTCAGAACGTGATCTTCACCAATGTCGCGCTGACCGACGACGGGGATGTGTGGTGGGAAGGCATGACACCGGAACCGCCGGCGCACCTGATCGACTGGACCGGCCAGGACTGGACCCCGGAAATCGCGCGGCAGACGGGCCGCGCGGCCGCTCACGCGAACTCGCGCTTCACGGTGCCCGCAAGCCAGTGCCCTTCGATCGATCCGGACTGGGAAAATCCGCGAGGAGTGCCGATCTCGGCCTTCATTTTCGGTGGCCGCCGCCGTACCACCGTGCCGCTGGTGTATGAGGCCTTCAACTGGAACTCGGGGGTCTATCTCGCCGCAACGCTCGGTTCGGAGACCACCGCGGCGGCGGTCGGCAAGAGTGGCATCGTCCGCCGCGATCCCTTCGCCATGCTGCCCTTCTGCGGTTACCACATGGGCGACTACTTCGCCCACTGGATCCGCATGGGCCGCACGATCGCGCACAAGCCGCATATCTTCTGCGTCAACTGGTTCCGCAGGAACGAGGCCGGTCAATTCCTGTGGCCGGGATTCGGCGAAAACATGCGGGTGCTGCAGTGGATCGTCGAGCGGGTCCGCGGCCGCGCCGGGGCCGCGGAAACGGAACTCGGCTGGATGCCGGGATTCGAGGACATCGACTGGCGCGGCCTCGAGATGACCGAGGCCGATTTCGCGGCATTGATGCAGGTGGACGCCGCAGCCTGGCGCAGCGAACTGGACCTGCACGCCGAGTGGTTCGAAAAACTCAAGGATCGCCTGCCCGAGCCGCTGCGACTCAAGCTCCAGCTGCTGCGACTGCGTTTGCTGCGCGATGCTGCATGACGACGCATGAGATCGGGCGTGGCCACAATCATCCAGATCAAGGTCAAGCCCAATGCCCGCGAGGAAGGGCTCGAACAGTTGAGCGACGGCACCTGGCTGGCACGGATCAGATCCCCTCCGGTCGATGGCAAGGCCAATGAGGAGTTGATCCGGCTGGTCGCCGGGCAATTCAAGGTCAGCAGGGCGCGGGTATCGATCAGGAGCGGCGCGAGCGGCCGGCTGAAGCGGGTCCGGATCGAATGAGGAGGGTCTCCAGTTTGCGGTCGTGGCCGTAAAGGTCTTCGAGGAACAGGATCCGGCCGTCCTCGATGGCCAGCGCAGTACCGTACAGCACCATCACCCGGATGGGTTTCGACAAGTACACGCGCTGTGCATCCGCGCCATTCATGGCGGCTTCGATCTTCGCCGGCGTCCAGTCGCCGGGCGCGTTGCGCAGTACGTGTGCGGCGAGTGCGACCGGATCGCTGACCCGGATGCAACCATGGCTGAAAGCCCGGCGGCTTTCCCTGAACAGCTGGTGCGCGGGCGTGCCGTGCAGATACACGTTGTAGGCATTGGGCAGCATGAACTTGATCAGCCCCAGCGCATTGTCGGAGCCCGGGCGCTGCCGCAACCGCAATTGCCCTGACGCCAGCGCATCGAGGTTTGCCGGCGTCGGTTCGACCGGTCTGGCGTCGTCTCCCTGGCCGCGGACGATCTCCAGATGGTTGCTGGCCAGATACCCCGGCCGCGAACGAATCTCCGGCAACAGCTCGCGCAGCAGGATGCTGCGGGGAACATCCCAGTAGGGCCGGAACACGACGAACTTCATCTCGCCGACGAAGACCGGCGTGCGGGTGCGCGGATAGGTCTGGCCCACGATGACCGGCATCTGGATCATGTCGGCAACCCGGTCATGGATGGCGCTGAAGGCATAGAGCCGGAACTGCGGAATATTGACGATGATGGGCGGCGTGTCGAATGCCGGCAGCCAGCGCCAGCGCTCCAGCGTGAGCTCGATCTGGCGTACGCGTTGCGCAAGCGGTGTGGTCAGCGCGGTAAATGTCCTTTTCCCGATTATGCCGTCGGCGTCCAGACCGTGACGCTGCTGAAAACGCCTGATGGCTTCAACCAGCGCTGGATCCAGCGTCGCGTCAGCCGTCGCGGCATCGACGGCAGACAGATCGCCGAGTGTCACGAGCAGCTTGCGCAACGCGGCCGCGCCGGAATAGCGATCTCCCGGTCCGGGCGACCGGCCTGCAACGGCCGGCAGATTCGTCAGCGCTGGATCGCCGGCCAGTGCGCGATAACGTCCGAGCCACTGCTGGAGCAGCCGGTAGTGATGGAACTGCGGTTCGACTGTGGACAGGATTGCATTGACGTCATTCGTCTGCGCCAACCTCGCCAGCAGCGCGGCGGTATCGAGGGCCGGCCGCGGCTGGGGCAGGTCGAAGCCGGCGACACGCGGCTGCACGCGGCCGAAATGCAGATGCGTCAGGAACCGTCCTGTCGCATCCGACAGTGCGCGGTCGAATTCGGCCCAATGCATGGAATCCGTATCGCGGGCCCGCACCAGATCGGCGGCCCGCGAAGCCAGTGCCGGCCCGTCATAGTCTGCCGGTCGCAGGCCGTAAGCGTCGGCCGAACGCAGCGCCTGCAATATTTCTGCGGCCTGACGCGAGATTTCGCCGTTGCGGCTCCAGAGCAGGCTCGGGGAATCCGCGACCCGTGCGCCGGCCGCGATGGCCATCGCAACCATCGTCACAAGCAGGCTGAGGCATTTCGCGTTCACTTCACGACGACGAAGTCGCAGTCGAGTGCCTGCAGCAAATGCTGCGTCAGCTTCCCGCCCCGGGCAGTGAACGTACGCCTCCGGGTTGCGCCGAGCAGGATGAGGTCATGACGAGACCCGGTCAGGAACTCCACCAGGGTCTGTGCAGGTCGACCGCGCAATACATGCGTTCGTTCGCTGCTGACCTGAAACTCCTGCGCAAGCTGCTGCACAGCCAGCACTGGAGCGCTGTCCGTGTTTTCGGTGCTGCAGACCAGTCCGAACTCCGCCCGGCAGATGAGCGCCAGGAATTCGCCAGCGTCGCCGACCGAACGCGGCAGGGCCAGAGCATCCTTCCGGGAGACATCCACCAGCGCGGCGAAGCGCGGTCTGGGCTCCCACGTCCGGCCACGCGTCAGCAGTAACGGCACAGGACAAGCCGCGATCAGATGCGTATCGGTCGCCGTCAATGTCGCCACGGAACTACCACCGGTTCCGATCTGCCTCACCACCAGATCAGGGCGACTGGCGGCAACCTTGCTCACAATTCCGGAATAGGTAGGACTTGCGCAGGCAATGTCGATCGCAATCGGCACGTCCTCCGCGACAACGGAGTTGCGCAGCGCCTGGAGATAGGCGCGCCCCTCCTCGAGCCGGGAACGCCCCGCACCAGTGGCAGGCTCGCACAGGAACAATTCGATACGCGCGCCAGCATGGCGGGCCAGCACCAGCGCCTTGCGCAACGCATGCTGCCCCTGCTGGTCGCGCTCCACAACGGCGAGGATCGATCTGAGGCTTTCCACGGCGCCAGTGTGCTGGGCCGCTGTGCGCTGTCCAATTACGGCATGTACGTACAGAGCATGGCCAGGAACCCCGTATACTTGCCCGGTAGTTGAAGCCGTTGAGTTCCATGATCCTTCAGCCCGCAGAACAGGCATTTCAGGCACTGCTCGACGTGGCGGTCGACGCCGTCATCATCATCGATCATCGGGGGCGCATCGAGACCTTCAATCACGCGGCCGGGAAGCTGTTTGGCTACACCGCAGCCGAGGCTGTCGGTGCCAACGTCAGCATCCTGATGCCGGAGCCGCATCGCGGTCACCACGACGGCTACCTCGAGCGCTACCTGACGAGTGGCATTGCGCACATCATCGGCATTGGTCGCGAAGTCGACGCGCGCCGCAAGGACGGCAGCCTGTTCCCGGCGTCGCTGGCCATAGGCCGCATACCCGGTTCAGAGCCGCCGCGCTTCGTCGGCTTCCTGCACGACATCACCCTGCGTCGCCAGGCGCTGGAGCATGCACAGCGCGAGCGGGATATCGTGAAGAAATACGCCGAAGAGGAGCGGCGCATGCAGCAGCAGATGGCGCATGTCTCGCGCCTTGCCACCATGGGAGAGATGGCCGCCGGCATCGCCCACGAGCTCAATCAGCCGCTGGCGGCGATCACCAACTACGCCGTGGCCTGCGAACGCCTGCTGGCCGCGCCTGCTCCGGACATCGCCGAAGTGCAAGGTGCACTCCAGCAGATCGCCGGCCAGGCATTGCGGGCGGGCGAAATCATCCGCCGCCTGCGCGCGCTGGTACGCACGCGCGAAGCACGCCGCGAACCGGCGGACATCAATGAGCTGATCAGCGAGCTTCTGACGCTGGCGCAAAGCGATGCGCGCCTGAACGACGTACACCTGTCTTTCGAGCCTGCTGTGAATCTGCCGCGCGTGAACGCCGACGGCATCCAGATCCAGCAGGTGCTGCTCAACCTGATCCGCAACGCCATCGAGGCGTTCATGGATCACTCCGGCGGCGAACGCGCGGTGATCGTGCGTACCGGCAGAACCGCACAGGGCGAAGTCGAAGTGAGCGTCAGCGACACAGGTCCCGGCGTTGATCCGGCGATTGCCGGGAAGATGTTCGACCCTTTCTGCACCACCAAGGAACAGGGAACGGGCCTGGGACTCGCCGTCAGCAAATCAATCATCGAAGCACACCGGGGCCGGCTGGATCACCGTGCAGACACTCCGGCCGGTGCATGCTTCTTCCTGACTCTGCCGGCTCTTCCTGGAAAGGAATCATGAAAAAAAAGGAACCCGCGTCAACCGTGTTCATCGTCGATGATGACGACGCGGTGCGCAGCTCCCTGCGCCTGCTGCTCAGATCACTGGGACATTCCGCTGTCACCTACACCTCGGCCACGGAATTCCTGGCAAATTACCATCCCGATCAACCCGGCTGCGCGGTGCTGGACGTGCGAATGCCGGGCATGAGCGGCCTGCAACTGCAGGACGAGCTGAACCGCCGCGGCACCATCATCCCGGTGATCTTCATTACCGGCCACGGCGATGTGCCGATGGCGGTCGAGGCCATGCAGCGCGGCGCATTCGACTTCCTGCAGAAGCCGTTCCGCGAGCAGGATCTGATCACCCGCATCCAGCGCGCCCTCGACCTGGACCGTGAAAACCGCGCCCAGCTGGAGGAGCGGGATCAGATCCGCGCACGCCTGGCAGCGCTGACGCCGCGCGAGAGGGAGGTCCTCGAACTTGTCACCCAGGGCAAACCAAACAAGATCATGGCCGCCGACCTCGGCGTCAGCCAGCGCACGGTGGAAATCCACCGCGCGCATCTGATGGAAAAGATGGGTGCCCGCTCGCTCGCGCAGCTGGTTCGCATGACCATGATCGTCGACGGCTGAGCGCATCATCGATGCCGGACAGATCCGGCGCGCCGCGCCAGGCCGAACCACCCTGCCGTCAGCAGCGCAACCGCCAGCGCTGCCGGGAGCGCCAGCGGATCCGGTGCGGACAGGTAGAACATGCGGGCCACCGCCGGGATGTAGAGGACGATGCACACGACAACCGTCGCCACCACTGTGATTGCCCAGAACACCATCCTTCTGCGATCGAAGAGTGCGGTCCCGGGCTCGGCGGAGTCCGCGAACGCCAGCACCAGATTGGCCGCGATCAACGCGGCGAACGCCAGGGCTCGCGCCTCGCCAGTGGGCAATTCCAGGTGCAATGCCTGGAAATAAGGGCACGTTCGCTGCGCATTTCCTGGACCACGACCAGCCCCACCGAGACGAGGGCGCCTCCGACCAGAAACAGGCCCTCGCCCAGATCGCCCACCAGCAGGTAAAGCACCGCCGCTGCCAGCAAAAACAGGAACATGGGCTCGTGCAGCGTGCCGCGCAGGATCTGCGCAATGCCCCTGGTAGCCGGGGCCTTGAGCACATTGGGGCCGACGCGCGCGAGCCGCGCCTGCGCTTCGACTTCCTCCAGACCTTCGAACCGGGCGGTCGGTTTCATGGACGGAGTATCCCGGTCGCGATTCGCCCAAGGATGGGTATATCTACCTATTGAGCGCCAGCGGCGACTCCGTAAGGTAGCGCCATGACGCCAGACACCGAATCCGGCACCGAAGAGTTGCGCGATGGCAGCCGCGTCACCATACGGCCGATCCGCAGACAGGATGTCGATCTCGAACGAAGATTCATCGAGGAACTGTCACCGCAGGCGCGGCGCTTCCGCTTTCTGTGTTCGATGAAGACGCCGAGCGATGCGCTGCTCAGGCAACTCACCGACATCGACAGCCAGCGCGACGCCGCGTTCATCGCACTGGTCGGGGAAAACGGCGGACAGCGCGAGATCGGCGTGGCCCGCTTCAGCGGCATGCCGGATGGACAGGCCGAAGTCGCGGTCACCGTCTGCGACGAGTGGCAGCACAAGGGGCTGGGCACGGCGCTGATGAAGCGGCTGATCGAGCTGGCCCGCCGGCGCGGCGTAAGCGGGCTCTATTCCGTCGACGCCTCGGACAACACAGCCATGCGCGAACTGGCCGATTATCTCGGGTTTCAGCACAAGACCGACCCGCAGGATGCCACGCAGGTGATCTACACTCTTGATCTGCGCGCAAAGTAGCGCTCACCCCGCCCATCTGTGCAGCAGGCCCAGCGGATGATGGGTCCGTGCCACCGAAACGATCAGGGCATAAACCAGCAGCGCCAACACCCAGCAGCCCAGGCGGGCCATGCGCGTGCGACCCCGGCGCAAGGCAAACATCCCCAACACGATGTAGACCACCAGCAGCAGCACCTTCACCGTGAGCCATGCGTGCACGAAGGGATACTGGTGCAGCAGGCTCGCCAGCATCAGCGCCGCAGTGAGCAGCACGGTATCGATGGTGTAACTGAGATAGCGCAATGGCGCGACCATGGGCCATTGCGCGCCGAGCTGTACACCGGCACCACGCAGGAAAAACAGGCCGCCGCTCGCGAACACGGCAGCGATATGCACGAGCCGGATCTGCGGATAGAACTCGATCAACCGGACAGCCTTACTTCTCTGCTGCCCGGCTGCCTTGCGGGAGCTGGGCCTCGTGCCTGGGCGCCATCCACAGGCGCATCACGAACCAGGTGAATGCCACGGCGCCGATGCTGAAGATCACGTCCCCGGGAACCCGCATCCACACCAGCAGCTCGACAATGGGCTTCTGCATGAAATCGGCTGATCGTGCATACCAGTAGCCGTGATCGATCGCAGCGAGCAGCTGCATGGTGCCGATCGGCAGCAAGGTCAGCAGCCCCATCAGCGCCAGGCCGATGTTCAGCGACCAGAAAGAGGTCCGGAGCAACCCCTCGTTCCAGACGAGGCCGGGTTTCAGTCCCCGCAGACAGAACAGCACCAGGCCGATGCCCAGCATGCCGTAGACGCCGAACAGCGCCGTATGACCGTGCAACGGCGTCAGGTTCAGGCCCTGCATGTAGTACAGCGACAGCGGCGGATTGATCAGGAAGCCGAACAGACCGGCGCCGACCAGGTTCCAGAACGCCACGGCCACAAAGAACATGATCGGCCACCGATACCGTGCCATCCACGAGGTGGCATGACCGAGCTTCCAGGTGTGATAGGCCTCGAAGCCGATGTAGGCCAGCGGCACCACCTCCAGGGCCGAGAAACTGGCGCCCAGCGCCAGCACCGCCGTCGGCGTACCGGCGAAGTACAGGTGATGCAACGTGCCAAGCACACCGCCCGCCATGAACACGATGGTGGCGAACAGCACTGCGATGGTCGCCGTCTTCGCCTGCAGCAGACCCAGCCTCGTGAACAGGAATGCGATCACGGCAGTGGCGAAGACCTCGAAGAAGCCTTCCACCCACAGATGCACCAGCCACCAGCGCCAGTACTCCACCATGGACAGAGAGGTGTGCTCCCCCCACATCAGGCCCGCGCCGTAGAACACACCGATGGCGACAGTGGACAGGAACAGCAGCCCCACGATGGAACGCGACTCGTCGCCGCGCCGGATGGCCGGCCACAGCGCCCGGCCCATCAGCACCAGCCACAGCATCAGGCCGATAAACAGGAACCACTGCCAGAAGCGGCCGATGTCCGCGTACTCCCAGCCCTGATGGCCGAACCAGAAGTTGTATTCCAGCCCCAGCTTCTGCATCACGGCGTACCACTGGCCAGCGAAGGCGCCGACGACGATGACCAGCAGGCACACCCAGAGGAAATTGACGCCGAGGCGCTGGAACCGCGGCTCGTGTCCCGAGATGGCCGGTGCGATGTAAAGACCGGTGCCCAGCCATGCCGTCGCGATCCACAGCACCGCCAGCTGCGTATGCCAGGTGCGGGTCAGTGAATAGGGCAGCACCTGCGAGAGCTCCACCCCGTACAGCTGCTGGCCTTCGATCTGATAGTGAGCAGTGATGGCGCCAAGCAGGATCTGCACCAGAAACAGCGCCAGCACCACCCAGAAGTACTTGGCCGTGGCACGCATCGACGGCGTAACGCGCACCAGCGCGAGCGGATCGGTCGCCGGCAATTGTTGCGGCTCCTGGCTGCGGCCATGCGTGACGGCATGATGCCAGCCGAGCAAGGCAATGCCCGCAATCAGGAACAGCACGCTGAATGCGGACCACAGATAGGTGGTCGCCGGTGGCCGGTTGCCGACCAGCGGCTCACCCGGCCAGTTGTTGGTGTAGGTGATGTTTTTACCGGGGCGGTTGGTAGTCGCCGCCCACGCCGTCCACCAGAAGAACGCCGTCAGCGCGTGCCGGTTGTCGGCATCGGGCACGGTGTCGTTCTTCATCGCGTAGGCTTCGCGCAGCGCCGCCGTCGCCGGATCGTTGCCGAAAAGACTGCGGTAATGGCCGGCCACTGCCACGATGGCTGCCGCGCGATCCTCATCGAGGGTGATGGTGCTGGTAGCCGCGTCCCAGGTGTTCAGGCGCATGCGCGCTTCGAGACGACCGCGCAGCGCGGCCTGCCGCTCGGCGGACAACGCAGCGTAGCTCTCGGCGCTGGCCTCGCGCTGCGCCCATCCATCCAGCACCGCCGTCGCCTCGCGGTGCAACCAGTCCGCGCTCCAGTCGGGCGCCACATAGCTGCCATGTCCCCAGATGGAGCCCAGCTGCATGCCGCCCATCGACTGCCACACCTGGCGCCCCTTCTGGATGTCGGCTTGGCTGTAGATCAGCGTGCCGTTGCTGCCGAGAACGCGTTCCGGCATGGGTGGCGCCTTGCGATGAATCTCGCCGCCCATGAACAACAGCACCCCGAACGACGCAATCAGCAGCGCCGCCAACCCCAGCCACAGTCTGCGTGAGCTATCCATAAGCACCGTTCTCCCGTTTCGACGGAGTCAGTCGAGTGTCAGCACCACCCTGCCGCTGACTTTTCCGGCCTTCAGTCTCGCAAACACCTGATTGATGTCTTCGAGCCGGGCCCTTTCTATGCTCGCGCGTACCTTGCCTTCGGCAGCAAAGGCGATGGCCTCCGCGAGATCCTTGCGGGTACCGACAATGGAACCACGCAATGTCAGACGTTTCAGCACCACATCGAAGATCGGCGCCGGAAACGTTCCCGGCGGCAGGCCGACAAAGACCGCGGTGCCCCTGGGTCTCAGAAGCTGCAGCGCCTGGGCGAACGCCGACGGCGATACCGCCGTCACCAGTGCGCCGTGTACACCGCCGCCGGTCTGTTTCACGATCTGCGCGGCGAGGTCGGGTGTTCCGGCGTCCATGGCGATTTCGGCTCCCAGCGAGCGGGCCAGCGCCAGCTTGTCCCCGCCGATGTCCAGTGCGACGACATGCAGCCCCATGGCCTTCGCGTATTGCACGGCGATGTGGCCCAGTCCGCCGATGCCGGAGATGGCAATCCACTCGCCCGGCCTGGCTTCCGTTTCCTTGATGCCCTTGTAGGTCGTGACCCCGGCACACAGGATCGGCGCAAGCTGCGCCATGTCGGCACCCGCCGGCAGCCGGGCAACATAGTCGGCCGCGCCAATCACGTATTCGGCGAAACCGCCATCGACGCCATATCCGGTGTTGTGCTGCGAACCGCACAGCGTTTCCCACCCGGTGATGCAGTGATCGCACCACCCGCAGGCGTCGTGCAGCCAGGCAACGCCCACTGCGTCGCCCTCCTTGAGTCGCGT
>JAIBJM010000069.1 GCA_020029535.1 Gammaproteobacteria bacterium
GCGTCCTTGATCTCGGCGCGCTCGAAGAAGCGCAGGCCGCCGTAGACGCGATAGGGAATGCGGTGCTGGATCAGCACCTCTTCGAACACGCGCGACTGCGCATTGGAGCGGTACAGGATGGCGCAGTCACGGCGCGCGCCGCCGCCGGCCGCCCATTGCAGGATGCGGCCGAGCACGAAGTCGGCTTCATCGCGCTCATTGAAACCGGCGTACAGCTTCACCAGCTCGCCGCGGGCGCCGCTGGTCCACAGGTTCTTGCCCATGCGCGCCGAGTTGTGCGCGATCAGCGCATTGGCGGCATCGAGAATGGCGCCGGTGGAACGATAGTTCTGCTCCAGGCGATACATCATGGCCTGCGGAAAATCCTGGGTGAATTTCTGCAGGTTCTCGACCCGGGCGCCGCGCCAGCGATAGATGGACTGGTCGTCGTCGCCGACGGCGAAGGGCATGCCCTCGGAGCCCACCAGCAGTTTGATCCACGCGTACTGGATCGAATTGGTGTCCTGGAACTCATCGATCAGCACATGGCGGAAACGCTGGCGGTAGTGGCGCAGCAGTTCGGGATGATCGCGCCACAGTTCGAAGGCGCGCAGCAGCAGCTCGGCGAAGTCCACGGCGCCCACCAGCGCGCAGGCCTTCTCGTACTCCACGTACAGCCTGATCATCTGGCTTTCGGTGGCATCGCCGCCGTCTTTCAGCTGCCCGGGTCGCCGGCCTTCGTCCTTGTGCTTGTTGATGTAGTACTGCACATCGCGTGGCACCCAGCGGTTCTCGTCCAGCTGCAGCGCCTTCACTATCTTCTTGATCAGCCGCAGCTGATCCTCGCCATCCAGGATCTGGAAGCTCTGTGGCAGGCCGGCCTCGCGCCAGTGCAGACGCAGCAGCCGGTGCGCCAGCCCATGAAAAGTGCCCAGCCACAGCGAGCCGCCGGGAATGCCGAGCAGCGCCTCGACGCGCCCGCGCATCTCGGTGGCGGCCTTGTTGGTGAAGGTCACTGCCAGAATGCTGTGCGGCGAGACCTGTTCGGCATCGATCAGCCAGGCGATGCGATGGATCAGTACGCGCGTCTTGCCGCTGCCGGCGCCAGCCAGCACCAGCACCGGCACGGTCGGTGCGGTGACCGCAGCGCGCTGCGCATCGTTCAACGGGTTGAGTATCGGCGAGACGTCCATCGGGGACGCGGATTCTAATGCAGCGCGCTCACCAGCTGTTGCGAAGCTCGCGCAGCGCCAGAAATACCTCGCGCGGTGCCGGGTTTTGTGGCAGTGCCGGTACTTGCTGGCGCAGTCCCTCGATCAGCTGCGGTTGCCCCAGCCTGAAGAAGCTGTTGATGGCCAGTTCCTCGCCCAGTGTCAGCACCGCTGCCGTGCGCGGATCGTGCCCCGCGCCCTGCGCCAGCTTCTGCGTGGCGGCGGCATTGTCCGGCTCCACGTGCAGCGTGAAGCGCAGATTGTTCTGCAGGTAATCATGGCCCGGATACAGCACGGTGCCGGGCGACAGTCGCGGCAGCAGCCGGCGGCAGGTCTCGAACAGCAATTCAGGGTCGCCGCCGTTCTTGCAGTTGCCGACGCCGGCATTGAACAGCGTATCGCCGGAGAACAGCGCCGGTTGCTGCTCATGCGCCAGCAGGCAGACATGGGTCAGCGTGTGGCCCGGCGTATCCAGGCACTCCAGTTCCACCGAACGGCCCACCCGCAGCACATCGCCGGCGGCCAGTCCCTGGTCGATGCCGCCGATGCCCGCGGCCGCGCCGGCATGGGCCAGCACGCGCGCGCCGGTGGCGGCCTTCAGCGCCGCATTGCCGGCCGTGTGATCGCGATGCTCGTGCGTGTTCAGGATCTGCGTGATGGTCCAGCCGCGCGCCTGCGCCGCGGCCAGGCAGGCCTGCCAATCCAGCGGATCGATGGCCAGCGCCTCGCCGGTCTCACCGCAGCCGATCACATAGTGATAGTTGCGCAGCGGATTGTCGGCCCAGATACGTTCGATGATCATGCCGGCCAGCCTACGTCATACTCCCGGGCATGCAACTGGCCGTGGTTCCCGTCACTCCGTTTGAGCAGAACTGTTCGGTGCTGTGGTGCGAGCGCACGCTACAGGCTGCCGTCGTCGATCCGGGCGGCGATCTGGACCAGGTGCTGGCAGTGGTGCAAGAGCAGGGCCTGACGCTGCAGAAAATCCTGCTGACGCATGCACATCTGGATCATGCCGCGGCCACCGCCGAACTGGCACGCCGCCAGCAGTTGCCGATAGAAGGTCCGCACCGCGACGATCAGTTCTGGATCGAGGCCTTGCCCGAGCAGGCCGCGATGTTCGGCTTTCCGCCCGCCGAATCCTTCACGCCCACGCGCTGGCTGCAGCAGGACGATCGCGTGCAGGTGGGCGAGGTGGAGTTGGAGGTGCTGCACTGCCCCGGTCACACGCCGGGCCATGTGGTGTTCTTCAGCCGCAAGGACCGTTTTGCCATCGTCGGCGATGTGCTGTTTGCCGGCTCGATCGGCCGCAGCGATTTTCCGCGCGGCGACTACGCCACGCTGGTGCGCTCGATCCGCGAACGGCTGTTCCCGCTCGGCGACGATGTGCAGTTCCTGCCCGGGCATGGGCCGCTGTCCACCTTCGGCGAGGAAAGACGCAACAACCCCTTTGTCAGCGACGCCGCGATCGCCGCGGCACGGAGTCCGTCATGAGCATCTACGATTTCACGGCCAACCGGCTGGAAGGCGTCCCGCAGTCATTGTCGGATTACCGCGGGCAGGTACTGATGATCGTCAACGTCGCCAGCAAGTGCGGCTTTACGCCGCAATACACCGGGCTTGAGGAGCTGTACCGGCGCTATCGCGCGCAGGGCTTCGCGGTGCTGGGTTTTCCCTGCAACCAGTTCGGGTCGCAGGAACCCGGTGACGCCAATGAAATCAAGAACTTCTGTTCGACGACGTACGAGGTCAGCTTTCCGCTGTTCGCCAAGGTTGACGTCAATGGCGAGCACGCGCATCCGCTGTATCAGTATCTGAAGCGCCGGCAGCCCGGCGTGCTGGGCACCGAAGCCATCAAGTGGAATTTCACCAAATTCCTGATCGACCGCGATGGCCAGGTACTGCGTCGCTACGCGCCCAAGGATGCGCCGGAAAGTCTGACTGGCGACATCGAGGCGGCGTTGGCCCAATCTCCGCCCGCAGGTCCATAATCTCCACATGATCCCCAAGGCCCTGCTCATCACGCTGATCATCGTTGGCCTGGCCCTGTTGGCCTTTGTAATCTGGCTGCGCGTCGTGGCGGCCAACCGGCGTGGAGTCAGGCGCGAGGCCGAGCCACCGTTTGCCACGCCGCCTGAGGACACCGGCGTCTGGGGCGTGGGTGGTCCGGCCATGCGGGAACCCGGCAGCACCGGCATCGTTCACACGCTGCGTCCGCCGCGCGCCGATCAGGATGACGATTGAGTCGATGCCTGCGCAGCGATTGTTCGTCACCGAGATTTACAGCGGGCCGCTGCGGCGCGACTGGCAATCATTGAACCGCCAGCTGCTGCGCGAATGCCTGCAGCTGCAGCATGACGACGTGGCCGGACAGCGCTGGTCGGCGAAGAGCTATCCCGGCGGCTACACCTCGTACAACTCGTTGTGCCGGCTGCAGCAGATCTCGCCCACCTTTGCGCGCCTGGAACGCCAGCTGAACCGTCATGTCGCGGCCTATGCGCGCGCGCTGGAGCTGGATCTCGATGGCCGTCAGCTCGCCATGACCGATTGCTGGGCGAACATCATGCCGCGCGGCGTGGTGCACAGCCTGCATCTGCATCCGTTGTCCACCATCAGCGGCACTTACTACGTGCGCACGCCGCGCGGTTGCGCCGGACTGAAATTCGAGGATCCGCGGTTGGCGCAGTTCATGGCCGCACCGCCGCGCCGCTCCGATGCCCGCATCGAGCATCGTCCCTGGGTCACCGTGCCGGCACAGGCCGGCAGGCTGACGCTGTTCGAGAGCTGGTTGCGCCACGAGGTGCCGCCGAATCCCTCCACAACGCCGCGCATCAGCATCAGCTTCAATTACAGCTGGTTCTGAGGAGAGCCCATGCATCACAGCAAGCTGGCCGGTTTCATCATCGACTGTCAGACCGCCGATCTGCAGCAGGCCGCGGATTTCTGGAGCGCTGCCCTGGGCATGCCCGCGCGCGCGTTGCCGGGTGAAGAAGGCGGCAAGTACGTGCAGCTGCATGATGCGCAGCACGGCCTGCATATCGAAGTGCAGAAGGTCGAACATACCAGCCGCGTGCATCTGGACATCGCCGCCGACAATATCGAGGCTGAAGTAAAGCGGCTCGAAGCGCTGGGCGCGAAGCGCGTCGCGAACGTGGAGACCTGGGTGGTGATGGAAGCGCCCACCGGCCAGCGTTTCTGCGTAGTGCGCGCCAGCAATGCGGATTTTGCCACGCGCGCCAATGCCTGGCCCGGCAGTGGCTGAAGCGAAAGCTGCGCTGACCGAGCGGTACCGCGCCGCGCATTACACCGTGCAGTGGGGCGAACGGCAGTTCACGATGCGGGTGGATGAGCGCAGCGACGCACTGGCCGACTGCCAGCGCACGCAGGGCGTGCAATGTTCCGCCTTCGTCAGCGCCTGGAATCCGCGCAGCGAGCAGCAGTCGGCTGTGGTGAACGCCGCCGCACATGCGCGGCTGCTGGCGATGCTGAAGGACGAAGGCTATCGCTGGCTGCCCGCCTGCGGCCAGGACCCCGCCGGCCAGTGGCCTGCCGAACAGAGCCTGCTGGTATTGGGCATCGCGACCGATGCCGCGATCCGCATCGGTCGCGTCTTCGATCAGAACGCGATTCTGCTGATCGGCGAGGAGGCGGTGCCGCGTCTGGAGTGGATAGCTGTCAGCTGACCTGCGTCAGCGCCTGCGTGGTCGGAATCCAGTGATCCACCAGCAGCGCCAGAAACAACCACATCAGATAGCTGATCGAGAACCTGAATACGCGCATCGGCAGCTCTTCGCGATCGCTCACCTTCAGCGCGATGGCATGCCAGAGAAAACGCGCGTTCAGTGCGATGGCGGCGGCGAGATAGATCAGGCCGCTCATACGCGTGACGAAAGGCAGCAGCGTGGCCACCACCAGCAGCACGGTGTACAGCATCACGTGCAGTCGGGTGAACTCGACGCCATGCGTCACCGGCAGCATGGGGATGTCCACCAGCGCGTATTCATTGCGGCGCGCGATGGCCAGCGCCCAGAAATGCGGCGGGGTCCAGGCGAAGATGATCAGGAACAGCAGCAGCGCATGCGGATCGACGCTGTTGGTGACCGCCACCCAGCCCAGCACCGGCGGTGCGGCGCCGGCGGCGCCGCCGATGACGATGTTCTGCGGCGTGGCGCGCTTCAGCCACAGCGTGTAGATCACCGCGTAGCCGATCAGCGAGGCAAAGGTCAGCACTGCGGTCAGCACATTGACGTACAGCACCAGGATCAGCATCGACGCCGCACCCAGCGTCAGCGCGAACAGCAACGCCTGGCGGTGGTTCAGCTGACCGGTGGGCAGCGGGCGGCCGCGGGTGCGCGACATGTGGGCATCGATGCGCCGGTCCAGCACATGATTGATGGCGGCGGCCGAAGCGGCGGCCAGCGCAATGCCCAGATTGCCGAAGATCAGCGCATTCAGCGGCGGCAGCCCCGGGGTGGCCAGCAGCGTGCCGACGATGGCGGTCAACACGATCAGCGCCACCACGCGCGGTTTGGTCAGCTGGTAGTAGTCGCGCCAGCGGGCGGTCGGGCCGGCGCCACTTTCGACGCGACCATTCATGAACGCATCGGCTGCAGGGCGCGGTTCAGTGCCACCACGGCCAGCAGCAGCAGCGCCGCGCCGGCGTTATGCGCGGTGGCCAGCCACAGCGGGAAGCCGCGCATCACCATGAAAATGCCGATCAGCAACTGCAGCCCGAGCATTGCCAGCACAGCTGTGGCCGCGCCATGCGCCATGTTCAGCCGGCGCTGACGCAGCACGATCAGCGCTGCCCACAGCAGCATCACGGTGGCGGCGATGGCGCCCAGCCGATGGGTCAGATGGACGGCCACGCGGGCGGGGTGATCCAGCACGCCGCCCTCATAATTGATGCCCAGCCCGCGCCAGGGAATGAAGGCGTCGCGGAAGTCGGTGTCCGGCCACCAGGCACCCTGGCATTGCGGAAAGTCCGGACAGGCAGTGGCGGCATAGTTGCTGCTGGTCCAGCCGCCGAGGGCGATCTGCAGGGTCAGTGCCACCAGCGCGGCGATGGCCAGCCGCCGGGCCTGCCGCAGCGGATCGGTGGGCGCTTCGGCATGGCTTTGCCAGACGCGACCCCGCCGCCACAGCGTCAGCATCAGCCACCACAACAGGGCCAGCGTGGTCATGCCCAGCACCAGATGGCCGGTGACGATCAGCGGCTTGAGCTGCCAGGTCACGGTCAGCGCACCGAAGATTCCTTGCACGACCACCAGCACCAGCAGGCCCAGGGCAAAGGGCAGGCTGACCAGCCGCTGCGCCCGGTACTGTATCGCTAATGCGGCAATAATGACGACCAAGAAGCCTAGCGTCGCAGCAGCGTAACGATGGATCATCTCCTTCCAGGCCTTGGCCACCTCGACTTCGGCGCCACCGAAGCGCTGGCTGACCGCATCGGCATTGGCCACCGCGCCGGACGGTGTGAAGTGGCCATAACAGCCCGGCCAGTCCGGGCAGCCGAGACCCGCGGCGGACAGTCGCACCCAGGCGCCCAGCACCACCACCACCAGGCACAGGGCAAAAGCCGTTGCCGCCAGGGCACGCAACAGGTCAGCAGGTTTCACGATAGTCAGCCGATGTGTGAAAGGCCCAGAAGCTTCTTCAGGTCTGCCCGCAGCCCCTTGGGTTCGAGGCGTGAATCGTAACGCATCATCAAATTGCCCAAGGGATCGACGATGAAAATCATGTGGCTGCGGTCCTGCGCCGGCACCTGGGCCAGCAGCGGCGCGGCGGTCGCGGCCGAACCGTCCAGCGTCAGCAGGCCGGCGTGTTCGCGCTGCAGGTAGTCCCGGTCGCAGCACGGGTCGGTGGCCAGGAACACCCGCTGCACGCGCGACCCACTGCGCCCCAAGCCCAGCCAGATCTGGCGCGCGAACACCAGCGAGCGCCGGCAGTCCTCGTCGCAGGCGCCATGGCCCACCACCACCATGGACCACTTGTCGTCGAACCAGCGCGCCGGGGCAGCGGCCCCCTGCAAGTCCGGCAACGCCAGCGCCGGCAGCGGACGTGCCGGATCGATCAGCTGGCCATGATTGGTGTCGCCTACCGGCCGCCAGCTGGTGCCGTAGTACAACCAGAAGGACAGGGCCAGCGGCCCGAGGAAGATCACGGCCAGCAGCAGCAGGGTGCGGCGCCCGCGCGGCCGTGAAGACGGGGTTTCGTTCATGGATGAATCCGTTGCAGATTGAGGGCAAAAAACAGCACGACCACCAGTGCGCCCAGCGACCACCATTGCACGGCATAGGCGATATGGCGTTCGGGTCCGAAGCCGGCGCTGGCCGGTTGCCAGTCGCGGCGATAACCATCGGGTGCGCTGGCCGCCAGCAACAGCTGGCGCGGTTCCACCGGTAACCCCAGCGCCGTGCCCAGTTCGTCCGCGGTCGGAAAGCTGGTCAGCTTGGGCCAGGTTGCATCGGTGGATGGCGCGGCGCGGCCTTCCCGCAGGCCGGATACCGGCAGTTTATCGAGCAGGCCTTCGATGGTCACATCGCCGGCTT
Organism: Gammaproteobacteria bacterium; assembly: GCA_020029535.1. GTDB lineage: Bacteria > Pseudomonadota > Gammaproteobacteria > Steroidobacterales > Steroidobacteraceae > FEN-1191. The sequence continues at coordinate 7,742 of JAIBJM010000069.1, forward strand.
GCAATGAGACATCGGGCAGCACGCTGCGCCCGCCATCGGTCAGCGGCAGCCAGCCGCGATTGACCAGCAGCGTGGGCTGATCCGGCCGCCGCAGCGGCGTCAGTACCTGATAGCCGGCACGGCCATCGCGGATGATGTTGTCGAGCAGGAACTGGTGCTGCGGGTCATAGCGGCCGCTGACACGGACGCGCGCATAGCGCGGCAGCGCCGCGCTGTCGCTTTGCCCCAGCCATTGCACGGCGTCGCTGCCGCGGCTGAAGGCCTGCTGCAATTCGCGCTTCTGTTCGGCGCGATGCCACTGCCACAGGCCCAACCAGTAAAACAGCGCCGCGCCGGCCACGGCCAGCAGCAGCCAGTACCAGGCGGCATGCAGACGGCGCGATCCGAGGCGCAAGCTCAGTGGCAAGAGGATCTCCGGGCAGCGGAGCGCGCATTCTATACTTGGCCCGCAGATCGGGGAGCGCACATGGAAATGATCCGCATCATTGTCGTCATCGTACTGGTGGCCATCGTCTACAGCCTGGGCACGGCGCTGTATCACCTCGCCGTCGACAAGGGTGATTCAAAGAAAATGGTGCGGGCGCTGACGGTGCGGGTCGGACTGTCGATGGCTCTGTTCCTGCTGCTGATGATTGCCTGGTGGGCCGGATTGATCACGCCGCATGGCATTGGCCGCTGACAGCCGCGAGGCGGCCGTCGGTCTGACCTGCGCGCTGCTCAGCGCGCTGGGTTTTTCATTCAAGGCCATCTTCGTCAAGACCGCCTATCGCTATGGTGTCGATGCCGAAACCCTGCTGGCCATGCGCATGCTGTATGCGCTGCCCTTCTTCATCGGCATGGCGATCTACGCTGCGCAACGTGCCGAGCGTCCGCTCGATGCGCGCGACTGGCGCGATTTGCTGCTGATGGGCTTCTTTGGCTACTACGCCTCCAGCTATCTGGACTTTCTGGGGCTGCAGTACATCTCGGCGGCGCTGGAGCGGCTGGTGCTGTTCACCTATCCGGCCTTCGTGGTGCTGCTGCTGGCCTGGCAGCGGCGACAGCGGCCCGGGCGTACCGTGCTGGGCGCGCTGGCACTGTCGTATTCCGGTGTGGCGCTGGCGGTGCTGCATGATCTGCGGCTGGGGAGTGACGGGGTGACGCTCGGCGTGACACTGGTGTTCGCCAGTGCGGTGTGCTTCGCGCTGTATCTGGTGCGCTGTGCTGATCGCGTGCAGCGCATTGGCACGCTGCGCGTGACGGCCTGGGCCGCCGGCTTCGCCGGTGCGATGGTCATGCTGCAGTTTTTGCTGACACGTCCGGTCAGCAGCCTGCCGGCGCAACCCTGGCAGGTGCAGGCCAGTGCCGTGGCCATGGCGCTGTTCAGCACCGTGCTGCCGATCTGGCTGGGTGCGATGGCGCTGCGACGGCTGGGTGCCGATCGCGTGGCCATCATCAGTTCACTGGGGCCGGTGCTGACACTGTTGCTGGCCTGGCTGCTGCTCGGCGAATCGCTGAGCGCCACCATGCTGGTGGGGGCCGCGCTGGTGGTGCTGGGTGTACGCCGCATTGCGCGCCAGCCCGCGCGCTGAGCGCAATGAAAAAAGGGCCGCGAAGTGTTCCGCGGCCCCAGAAGCAGGTGCCCGCTACGTTGTAGCCGATGTTGCACCAGACATTCCCGCCGTCGCTGGCCTGTCCACCTGCCACCGCCACCGCCAGCGACGTGCGGCGTTCAGATCCAGTACACGAACACGAACAGACCCAGCCACACCACGTCGACGAAATGCCAGTACCAGGCCACGGCTTCGAAACCGAAGTGACGCGTCGGCGTGAAATGGCCCTTCATCGTGCGCAGCCAGATCACGGTCAGCATGATGGCACCGATGGTCACATGCAGGCCGTGGAAACCGGTCAGCATGAAGAAGGTTGAACCGTAGATGCCGGTGCCCAGCTGCAGGCCGTAGTGCTGGTAGGCTTCCATGTATTCCGTGGCCTGCAGACCGACGAAGAGGAAGCCCAGCAGGAAGGTGGCGGCCAGGAACACATTCAGCATGGCACGGTTGCCGGCCTTCAGTGCGTGATGCGCGATGGTGATGGTGACGCCTGAAGTCAGCAGGATCAGCGTGTTGATGGCTGGCAGGCCAAAGGCCGGAATCACCTCGAAGGAGCCGTTTTCACGCGGGCTGAGCTGCGCCGGACCGTTGCTGGGCCAGCCGGCATTGAACTCCGGCCACAGGAAGATCTTGTTGAAGACCTTGACGCCTTCGCCGCCGATCCACGGCACCGACAGCGTGCGGGCATAGAACAGCGCGCCGAAGAAAGCCGCGAAGAACATGATCTCGGAAAAAATGAACCAGATCATGCCCATGCGGAACGAGCGGTCGACGGCCAGGTTGTACATGCCGCGTTCGTTCTCGTCGATCACGGTGCCGAACCAGCCGAAGAACATGAAAGCCAGGATGGCCGCGCCGGGAATGAAGGCCCAGCCGCCGGCCCATTCATTCAGATAGGACACCACGCCCAGCATCAGCGTAAACAGCGCCACCGAACCGATGATGGGCCACTGCGTATCGTGCGGAACGTAGTACTTGCCGTTGTCGGCGTGGGACGGAGCGTGTGAGGTGGCCATCAGGGCATTTCCTTCAGCGAAAACAGATGAAAGCGCCGCCTACCGGGCTGCGACGCGCGTGGACTCGTCGTAAAAGGTATAGCTCAGCGTCAGCCGGTCGAGATGCGAGGGCAGCGCCTTGTCGACAAAAAACCGCACCGGCAGCACGCGTTCCTCATTGCTGCGGAACGATTGGGGCGTGAAGCAGAAGCATTCGGTCTTGTGAAACCAGGCGACGGCCTTGGACGGCGCCACATCGGGTACGGCCTGCGCCACGGTGTCCTGACCGGTCAGGTTGCGTGCGATGAAGAAGGTTTCGTACAGCTGGCCAGGATGCACCTGCATCGAGTTCACGACCGGGCGGAACTCCCAGTTGCCGACGCTGGGCAGATTGCCGATCAGTTCCAGTGTGATGGTGCGCGTGTCGGCGAGACCGTCGGGCCGCGCCTCGGCGGCGCGCGCCAGCGACTTGGGATTGCCGATGCCGGTGATTTCGCACAGCACTTCATACAGCGGCACCAGCGCGAAGCCGAAGGCGAAGGCGCCGGCCGCGAAGCCGGTGAGCTTCAGCGCCAGCCGGCGATTCTCGCTGCGCAATGCCGCGAAGCGCATCATTATGATGCCCTCACCGCCAGCAGGATGAAGCCGAAGTAGAACCCGGCTGCCAGCACCAGCAGCAGCCAGGCATTGCGCTTCACGCGCCGCCGCCGCTGCTCATCGGATACCGGTGTGGTGGACATCTCAGTGCTCGGCGCCGCGCGCGATTACCGCCATCGACGGTGCTTCATCCCAGGTGTGGTGCGGTGCCGGCGACGGCACTTCCCACTCCAGGCCATGCGCACCTTCCCAGGCGCGGGCCGGCGCCGGAGCACCGCCCTTCACGCACTTCCAGATGATGTACGGGAACAGCAGCTGCGACAGACCGAAGCCGAAGGCGCCCAGCGAGGACACCATGTTCCAGTCGGCGAATTGCGTCGAGTAGTCCGGAATGCGACGCGGCATGCCGGCGAGGCCCAGGAAGTGCTGCGGGAAGAACAGCACGTTGACGAAGATGGCCGACAGCCAGAAGTGCCACTTGCCCAGCTTCTCGTCATACATGTGGCCGGTCCACTTCGGCATCCAGTAATACACGCCGGCCATGATCGCAAAGACCGCGCCGGGCACCAGTACGTAATGGAAGTGCGCCACCACGAAGTAGGTGTCGTGGTACTGGAAGTCCGCCGGCACGATGGCCAGCATCAGGCCGGAGAAGCCGCCGCAGGTGAACAGGAACAGGAACGCCAGCGCGAACAGCATTGGCGTCTCGAAGGTCAGCGAGCCGCGCCACAGGGTCGCGCACCAGTTGAATACCTTCACGCCGGTGGGAATGGCGATCAGCATGGTGGAGAGCATGAAGAACATCTGGCCTGCCAGCGGCATGCCCACCGTGAACATGTGGTGCGCCCAGACGATGAAGGACAGGAAGGCAATCGAGGCGCTGGCGTACACCATCGCTTCGTAGCCGAACAGCGGTTTGCGCGAGAAGGTCGGGATGATTTCCGAGACGATGCCGAAAGCCGGCAGGATCAGGATGTACACCTCGGGATGACCGAAGAACCAGAAGATATGCTGGAACATCACCGGGTCGCCGCCGCCGGCGGCGCTGAAGAAACTGGTGCCGAAGAAGTGGTCGGTCAGCAGCATGGTGACGGCGCCGGCCAGCACCGGCATCACGGCGATCAGCAGATAGGCCGTGATCAGCCAGGTCCAGACGAACAGCGGCATGCGCAGCAGCGTCATGCCGGGCGCGCGCATGTTCATGATGGTCACGATCACGTTGATGACGCCCATGATCGAGGAGGCGCCCATCAGGTGCACCGCGAAGATGGCCATTGGCAGCGAATCGCCGCCCTGCAGCACCAGTGGTGGATACAGCGTCCAGCCGCCTGCCGGCGCGCCGCCCGGCACGAAGAAGCCGATCAGCAGCAGCGTGAAGGCGAACGGCAGGATCCAGAAGCTGAAGTTGTTCATACGCGGCAGCGCCATGTCCGGCGCGCCGATCTGCAGCGGGATCATCCAGTTGGCGAGGCCCACCCAGGCCGGCATCACCGCGCCGAAAATCATCGCCAGCGCGTGCACCGTGGTCATCGAATTGAAGAATGACGGATCGACGAACTGCATGCCGGGCTTGAACAGTTCGGCGCGGATCACCATGGCCATGGCACCGCCGACAAAGAACATCACGGCGCTGAAAATCAGGTACAGCGTGCCGATGTCCTTGTGATTGGTGGTTTTGATCCAGCGCATCAGGCCGGTGGGGGCCTGGTGGTGATCGTCGTGGGCAGCTGCGTGTTCGTGAGCCATGATGATGATTCCGGTTGATGCTGTGCGTGGAGTTAGCCAGTCTGGCCAGTGGTAGCGGTCGCGTCGGCTGTGACGGCCGGCGCTGCGGCGGGCTGCGCAGCGGCTTTCTGCTGCTCGAGCCAGGCCGCGAACTCGGCCTTGCTCCTGACCTCGACCACGATGGGCATGAAGCCGTGATCGCGGCCGCAGAGTTCGGCGCACTGGCCGCGGTAGGTGCCGGTCTTGTCTTCATCAACCTTGAACCAGACTTCATTGATGAAGCCCGGAATCGCGTCCTTCTTCACCGCCAGCGCCGGTACCCACCACGCGTGGATGACATCCTGCGCGGTCAGCAGCAGGCGCACCTTGGTGCCGGCCGGCACCACCAGCGGATGGTCGACGTTCAGCAGGTAGTCGGGCACCGAAGCCGGGTCGATCGATGAATTCAGCTGACGCGCTTCGTTGCTGGCGTGATCCAGTGTCGAGAGCACGTTGACGCCGGCGTCGACGTAGTCGTAGCCCCACTTCCACTGATAGCCCGTGACACGGATGGTCAGCTCGGTATTGGTGGCATTCTCGGTTTCGATCAACGTGCGCGCCGCGGGTACTGCGCAGGCGATCAGGATCAGCACCGGAATCACGGTCCAGATCACCTCGGCCTTGGTGTTGTGCACCATGCGTGTGTCGGGCACGGCGCCCTGCGATTTGCGGAAACTGAGGATGGAATAGATGATCCAGCCGAATACGAATACGCCGATGGCCACGCAGATCCACAGCATCAGCATGTGCAGGCTGTAAATGCGGCGCGAGATATCGGTGACGCCCTGGGTCATGTTCAGCGCCCACTCGGCATGCGCCGCGGAGGCTGCCAGCGCCAGCGCGCCGGCCGACAGGTACGAGGCCACCTTTGCAGAATTCTTCGTCATCATTCCAGCCTTACAGTTTCAGTCTTGCTGCGACAGTCGCGGCGATTCGTTGATGCGACCGACCGAGCGTCGCAAGCGTGCGGCCAGGCCGCGTCTTTCCTCTTCCGTCAGGAAGCTCCCAACCTCGTACAGACGACCGTGTGACTCGATGGTCAGGCGGCTCGGGTGCAAGGCCGATTCGGCGCGGCGCAGTTTAACCTGTGCCCAGTGTCGCGGAAACACGATCCGCTGCTTGCGCGCAGCGCCCACGCCAGCAGCAGCATCTCCAGTCCGGCGAACGGCAGTATCGGCCACATGCCGGCGAGTGCCAGCGCGCCGGCAATGCCGAAGCTCACCGCGCAGACACTGCCGAAAAAAAGCAGCGCGCTGCGCGCATCCAGCGAACAGTTGGGCGCCAGCAGAATCGTCTCGGCGCTGGGCGGGTTCTCTGCCGTCATGCACGGTCTGGTACGGAGCGGGCGGCAGATGATAGCGAAATCGCCGCTTTTTCAGCGGTCCAATAGCTTGCACTGACGCGCCAGTTGCCGTGCCGCCGGTTTGAATATGCCGGCGTCGCGGCTGGTGTCTGGCTGCCAGGGCAGCACTGCCAGCGGTGTCGAACCCAGCCACTGGCTGAGGGTGCGCAGATTGGCTTCGCTGGCGGCAAATCCCCGTTGCGGCTGGCTGCCCAGCCAGCCGGCCAGCGCCAGGCCGCTGGCGCGGATGGCTTGGGCTGTCAGCAGCGCGTGATTCAGGCAGCCCAGCCTCAGCCCTACCACCAGCAGCACCGGCAGCCGCAGAGCGACGGCAATATCCGCCATGGTCTGATCATCCGAAATGGGACTCAGCCAGCCCCCTGCCCCCTCAACCAGCACGATTCCGGACTCCGCCGTCAATGCGGCATATGCAGTACAGATTCGCTTGATATCGATGCAGATACCGGCATTTTCGGCGGCGATATGCGGAGATAGGGGCTCTGCAAGGTTATAAGGGTTCAAGTTCACATCATCTGCAATCTGGCCGGTTACCGCCGCAATCATGGTGGCATCTTCGTTTCCGCCAGCCGAAACCGGTTTCATGCCGCGAGGCTGCAGTCCCAGCTCGACCAGACCCCGCAGCAGGCCAGCAGTTGCCCGGGTCTTGCCCACTCCTGTATCTGTTCCGGCGATGAAGTAGCCGCTCATGGGTTGAAGCGCCGCGTGGTCAACGCCTGCAGCGGAATCACGGTCTCGCCGGCAATCTGCTGCATGGCGTGTCGATCGCTGGCGAAGGCCGCGCCATAGATGACTTCATAGGTAGCGGGCAGGCCCGCGGCCACGCGGCCACGCTCATACCCCTGGCGCATGGCCTCGAAGCGTCCTCTGCCGGTCAGGCCGCGCGCGCGCTCGGCGTGCGCATTGCGCGCACCCAGTGCGCGCAGTTCATGCAGCAGCGCCTCGGCGTCCCGGTAGTGGATCACCCGATGCTCCACATCGAGCACCGGCTCGCTGAGCCCGCCATGCTGCATGGCTGCGCTCAACGCGGGCATGTCCGGAAAGTCGCTGACGTGCACATGCGGATCGGCCCGCAGCCAGGCCTCGCGCAGTTCCTGCAGCGTGGTGGGCCCGAAGGTACTGAACAGCACCAGACCACCGGGCTTCAGAACGCGCTGCAGCTCGGCGAATACCAGCGCGGGCCGGTCGCACCACTGCAGCATCAGATTGCTGATCGCCAGATCGATGCTGTGATCGGCGAGTGGCAGGGCATTGGCGTCGGCGCACAGGCGCGAGAACCGTCGCCACGGCCATTGGCGGCGACCCGCAGCGCGCAGCATTTCATGGGCGATATCGAGTGCAATGATGTCGGCACGCCGGTAGCGGTGGCGCAGCTCCACCGAGGTGGCTCCGGTGCCTGCGCCGAGATCGAGAATGGTGGCCGGTTCGATGCTGAAGAACTGCAGTCGTTCCAGCAGCTCCTGCTGTATCGCACGCTGCAGACCGGCCGCGGCGTCATAGCTGCGGCTGGCGCGTCCGAAGGAGCGCTTCACTGCGGCGCGGTCGAGATGGAACAGCCGTTCGCCGTTCATGACGCGGCGGCCTGTGGTGCGAACCGCGCCAGGAAACCGCGCAGCGTGGCGAGCAAGGGTACGGCGTGCGACAGCAGACCGGCATGTCCGGCGCGCGGCAACTCGAGATATTGGGCATTGGCCAGCATGGCGCTCAATGCCCGGGTGGCCTGCGGCGGTACGATGCGATCGTATTCACCACCCACCACCAACGCCGGTTGGCGCAGCGCTGTGCCCAGCGTGCGCAGATCGTGATTCGCCAGCAACTCAAGGCCGGCTCGCAGTGCATCGGCTTCCGCGATGCCATGCGATTGCAGTGCGCCGCGCAGTTCCTGCAATGTCGATAGTGCCGCGCGGCTGCCGCGCACCTCCAGCTCCAGGAATTCATCGACCGTGCGCGCGGCATCGGTCTGCAGCCGCTCCCCGAACTGCTGCAACACGGCTGGCTCCAGGCCATGGGGCCAGTCGGGACTGCGCAGGAAGCGCGGCGTACTGTTCAGCAGCACCAGCGCGCGGATGCGCGATGGTGCTGCGGCGGCGGCGCGCAAAGCGAACTGTCCGCCCAGCGACCAGCCGATCAGCACGGATTCCTCCGGCACCGTCTGCAGCAGCCAGTGCAGCTGTGCATCTCCATCCAGCGTGTCGTTCCAGCTGCTGCGGCCATGTCCCGGCAGATCGACGGCGATGACCCGATGGTCGCGCGCCAGATCGGCGCGCAGCAGATCGAAGGCGCGCAGGTTCATGCCCCAGCCGTGCCACAGCACCAGCGGCGGACCCTGTCCCGATTCCTCGACGTGCAGTGGCCTCATGAAGCTTCGCGTTGCGCGGGTATGGCGCGCAGCGCGCGGTGCAGGGCTTCAAGCAACGCGTCGATGGCTGCATCGCTGTGTGTGGCCGACAGCGTGATGCGCAGGCGGGCGGTTCCTTCGGGTACCGTCGGTGGCCGGATGGCGCTGACCCAGAAGCCGTGCTGGTACAGTTTTTCGCCGACGGCAACGGCACGCTGAGCGGTGCCCAGGGGCAGCGGCTGAATGGCGCTGGGAGAGGGCGACAGCTCAATGTCCAATGCCTGCGCGCCGGCGCGAAAACGTGCGATGGCCGCATGCAGCCGTTCGCGTCGCCACGACTCCTCTCGACTCAGGCGCAGCGCGGCGCGCGACGCTGCCGCCACCGGCGCAGGCAATGCGGTGGTGTAGATGTAAGTGCGGGCGCGTTGCAGCAGCAGTTCGACGACATCGGAATCGCCGGCCACAAAGGCGCCGAAGCTGCCGAAGGCCTTGCCCAGCGTGCCCATCAGCAATGGCACGGCGTCGGCGTCGAGCCGCGCCTGCTCGAGCACGCCGCCGCCATTTGCGCCCAGCACACCCAGTCCATGCGCATCATCCACCAGCAGCCAGGCATCGTGCTGTCGGCACGCCGCGGCCAGCGCCGCCAATGGCGCGACATCGCCATCCATGCTGAACACGCCGTCGGTGGCCAGCAATGCTGCATTGGAATGCTGTGACAGCTGCGCGGCTGCGTCCGCAGCCCCGGCATGCCGGTAACGGATCAACCGCGCGCCGGACAGGCGTGCGCCATCCAGCAGCGAGGCGTGATTGAACCGGTCCTGCAGTACCACCTCGCCGCGAGCGGCAAAGGCGGCGATCACGCCGAGATTGGCCATGTACCCGGCGGAGAACAGCAATGCACGTTGCCGGCCGGTGAATGCCGCCAGCTCTTCTTCCAGCGCTGCGTGTTCCGAGCAGTGGCCGGTGATCAGGTGCGCGGCACCGCTGCCGCTGCCGAATTCGGCAGCGGCGCGTTGCTGTGCCTGCGCCAGCGCCGGGTGGCGCGCCAGACCGAGGTAGTCGTTGCTGCAGAAATTGAGCAGCGTGCGGCCATCGACGGACACGCGTGGACCGTCGGCTGCATCGGTCCAGGCGCGTACCGTGCGGCGCTGGCGCTGCAGACCGGCGGCGGCGTTTGCTGCCAGTGCCGCCGCGACCGCTTCAGGCCTGCGCCGCATCGAACTGCGCCGACGCTTGCAGCCGCTGCGCGGTCTGCGCCGGCGCTTCGGCACGCAGGCCCAGTCGTTGCAGCAGTTGCTGATCGCGCGTGACGTCGGGATTGCCGGTGGTCAGCAGTTTCTCGCCGTAGAAAATCGAATTGGCGCCGGCCATGAAGGCCAATGCCTGCAGTTCGTCGCTCATGGCGCTGCGGCCGGCCGACAGGCGCACCTGCGCGCGCGGCATCATGATGCGCGCCACCGCAATCGTGCGCACGAAGTCGAACGGGTCGACGCCCGGACCTTCGCCCAGCGGCGTGCCGGGCACGCGCACCAGCTGGTTGATCGGCACGCTGTGCGGCTGCTGCGGCAGGTTGGCCAGTGTCACCAGCATGCTGGCGCGATCGCGCACGCTTTCGCCCATGCCGACGATGCCGCCGCAACACACGTTCAGTCCCGCATCCTGCACGGCCTGCAGCGTGTCCAGTCGGGCCTGGTAGCCGCGCGTGCTGATGATCTGATCGTAGAACTCTGCCGAGGTATCGAGATTGTGGTTGTAGAAATCCAGGCCGGCGGCCTTCAGTTCCTGGGCCTGGTCTGGTGTCAGCATGCCCAGGGTGGCGCAGGTCTCCATGCCCAGTTCGCGCACGGCGCCGATCATGGCGTTGATCTTTTCCAGGTCGCGCTGCTTGGGTGAGCGATAGGCCGCGCCCATGCAGAAGCGGGTGGCGCCGGCGGCCTTGGCCGCGCGCGCATGCTCCAGCACCTGTTCCAGCGGCAGCAGTTCTTCGTTATCGACGCCGGTGTTGTAGCGGATGCTTTGCGGACAGTAGGAGCAGTCTTCGGGGCAGCCGCCGGTCTTGATCGACAGCAGTGTCGACAGCTGCACGGTGCCGGCATCGTGGTGCTGGCGGTGTACCGACTGGGCGCGATGCAGCAGTTCCAGGAAGGGCAGCTTGAACAGGGCCTCGGCCTCGTCCGCCGTCCAGTCGTGTCGGATCGCCATCGGGAAAACTCCAGACATGCAGTAGAAAGGCCGGCTTGTCGCGGCAGGCCGGCGCGTTGAAAGTTGCCACCATGTTCCGGGGCCATGCTTGGGCTGTCAACCTGCAGAGCGCCTTGCGGTTGACGCTCGCCGCGCCGGCCATGCTGGGCTGGCGGCTGGTGCCTTCTTGCTGCGCTTTGTGCGAGGCGCGCGGCATGCTGCCCACACTGGATCTCTGCAGCACCTGCCACGCTGCATTGCCGCGCAATGAACCGACGTGGCTGGCCGGTTGGCCCCTTTTCGCCGGCGTGCTGGCGCCCTGGCGTTATGAATATCCCGTGGATGCCATGATCCGCGCGCTCAAGTTCCATGGTGAATGCTGTTTCGCGCGCGTGTTCGGTCAGCTGCTGGCGCGTGAACGTCGGCGGCTGACCGACCCCTTGCCTGACCTGCTGATACCGCTGCCGTTGCATGCCCGCCGACGCATCGAGCGTGGCTACAACCAGGCCGCGGAACTGGCCCGACATACCGCCCGGCCGCTGCGACTGCAGGTGGGCGAGCGCTGGCTGCAGCGCGTGCGCGCCACACATGAGCAGAGTGGGTTGTCAGCGCTTGCCCGCCGTCGCAATGTGCGCAACGCCTTTAGCGCCGATCCGGCGGTGCGCGGCCGCCGTGTCGCATTGCTGGACGATGTGATCACCACCGGCAGTACGGCCGGCGCAGCCGCCAGCGCACTGCTGGATGCCGGCGCCACTGCGGTGGAGCTATGGGTGGTGGCGCGCGTGGCGCGCCGCGATGGCAGCGCTCAGGCGTAGTGGGCGATCAATCCCACCAGTACGACCACGCCGAAATAATTGTTCTGGCGAAAGGCATCCAGACAGGCGTCGCGATCGCGGTTGCGCGCAATCCATTGCTGCCAGCCGAACAGCAGCGCGCCCACCGTCAAAGCGACGAAGTAGGGCCGGCCCAGCTGCAGCGACTGTCCCAGCAGCACCATTGCCAGCAGCACCATCGCCTGCATCACCGCGATCAGCAGCAGATCCATGTCGCCAAAGGTGATGGCGGTGGAATGTACGCCGATGCGCAGGTCGTCATCGCGATCCACCATGGCATAGAAAGTGTCGTAAACGCCGGCCCATAGCACTGCGGCCAGCAACATCACCCAGCCTGCGCGAGGCACGTAGCCGAGCTGCGCGGCAAAGGCCATCGGCACCGCCCAGCCGTAGGTCAGACCCAGATAAAACTGCGGCAACGGAAAAAACCGCTTGAAGAACGGATAGGTGATGGTCAGGCCCACGGCGATCACTGACAGCTTGATGGTCAGCGCATTGAGCTGCAGCACCAGCAGGAAGGCGATGCCGGTCAGCACGGCAAACAGCAGCAGCGCCGAATAAGGCGAGATGCGGCGTGCCGCCAGCGGGCGTTCGCGCGTGCGGCGCACATGCGGATCCAGGTTGCGATCGGCCAGATCGTTGACGATGCAGCCGGCCGAACGCGTCAGCACGGTGCCGGCAATGAAGATCAGCAGCAACGACAGTGATGGACGGCCATTGCTGGCGATCCACAACGCCCACAGTGTGGGCCACAGCAGCAGCCAGATGCCGATCGGCCGGTGAATGCGCGTCAGCCGGACGTAGTCCAGCCAGCCGCGGAAAGCCCGTACTGTCATTGTCTCAGCCGACGCGGCCATAACGTTCTCCAGTTCCGACCCAGCGCGCGATCAGCGGTGCCACGCGATCCGGATAGTCGCGCAGCATGCGCTGCGCCACCGCCTGCACTTCCTTGAGCAGATCGGCATCGCGCACCAGATCGGCCACGCGCAGCTGCGCCAGTCCGGTCTGGCGTGTGCCCAGCAGTTCGCCGGCGCCGCGCAGTTCCAGGTCGCGGCGCGCGATTTCAAAGCCGTCATTGGTCTCGCGGATCGCGGCCAGCCGTGCGCGCGCCATCTCCGACAGCGGCGCACGGTACAGCAGCACGCAGCTGCTTTCATATGAGCCGCGTCCGGTGCGACCGCGCAGCTGATGCAGCTGGGCGAGGCCCAGACGTTCGGCATTCTCGATCACGATGATGCTGGCGTTGGGCACGTCCACACCCACTTCGATGACCGTGGTGGCCACCAGCACATGGATTTCACCGCGCGTGAAGGCATGCATCACCGCTTCTTTCTGTTTTGGCGGCATGCGGCCGTGCACCAGGCCGACGCGCAGCTGCGGCAACGCTTCAGCCAGCGCTGCCGCCGACTCTTCCGCCGCCTGGTAGTGCAGTTCCTCGGATTCCTCGATCAACGCGCAGACCCAGTACGCCTGCCGGCCCTGGCGGCAGTGCTGATGGATGCGCTCGACCACTTCGGCGCGGCGTTCTTCACTGACGACGACGGTGCGCACCGGCGTGCGTCCGGGCGGCAGCTCGTCGATGACCGATACGTCGAGGTCGGCATAGGCGGTCATCGCCAGCGTGCGCGGGATTGGCGTGGCCGTCATGATCAGCTGGTGCGGCATGCGTCCGGCTGCCGTGGCCTTCTCGCGCAACGCCATGCGTTGTTGCACGCCGAAGCGATGCTGTTCGTCGATGATGGCCAGCGCCAGCGAGTGGAACTGCAGACTGTTCTGGAACAACGCATGCGTGCCCACCACCAGCTGCGCTTCGCCGCTGGCAATGGCGCCGGCCACATTGCGCCGGCTGCGTGCCGCGAGCGATCCGGTCAGCAGCACCACGCGCACGCCCAGCGGATCGAACCAGCGCGCCAGCGAACGCGCATGCTGCTCGGTCAGCAGTTCGGTGGGTGCCATCAGTGCCACCTGCTGGCCGCTGCCGATGGCGCGCGCCGCCGCCAGCGCTGCCACGGCGGTTTTGCCGCAGCCCACATCGCCCTGCACCAGTCGCGCCATGGGTTGATCGAGCAGCAGATCGGTATCGATCTCGCTGCGCACCCGCGCCTGTGCTCCGGTGAGGCGGAAGGGGAGTGAGGCCAGCAAGGCCTCTTGCAATCCGGTCGTATCCGTCAGCGGCAGCGCCATTTCGCGGCGCGTGGCGCGGCGCAATTCCAGCAGCGACAGCTGATGCGCCAGCAACTCCTCGAAGGCCAGCCGCCGCTGCGCCGGATGACGGCCGCTGGCCAGTTCCGCGAGGCTGGTGCCCACCGGCGGCTGATGCATGAACTCCAGCGCTGGCCGCAATGCCGGCAGTTGCAGCGGCGCCAGCACGTCGGACGGCAGCAAGTCCGGCACCGGCAGTCGTTGCAGCGCGCCGAAGGCGCGTTGCACCAGCGCGCGCAGTCGTCCCTGCGGCAATCCGTCAGTGGATGGATAGATGGGGGTCAGCGTCTGCGGCAGTGGCTCGCCGATGGCCGCGATATTGCGGTACTCCGGGTGCACGATCTCCAGGCCCAGCGGGCCACGCCGCACTTCGCCATGGCAGCGCAGCCGCGAGCCGCGGCGCAGGGTTTCGCGCTGCGCCTGCGAGAAGTGGAAGAAGCGCAGCGTGATGGAACCCGATCCATCGCCGAGCCGCACCAGCAACTGCCGGCGCCGGCGGAAGACCAGTTCGGACAGCAGGATCTCGCCTTCGACGACGGCATGCGTGCCCGACAGCAGCGCGCCCATCGGCTGCACGCGCGTGCGATCCTGGTAGCGCAGCGGCAGTACGAACAGCAGATCGATCAGCGTGTGTACGCCCAGTCGCGTCAGGCGCGCAGCCAGCGCGTCGCCGACGCCATGCAGATCGGTCAGTGCCGGCGGTGAAACGCGCTCGACCGTGGCAGCGGCAGACGACGCCTTCATTCGAGGCTGAGTATGCACTCCATCTCGACGCGTGCACCGCGCGGCAAGGCCGCCACGCCCAGAGCGGCACGCGCCGGATAGGGCGACGCAAAGTACTGCGCCATGATTTCATTGACCCGCGGGAAGTGCGCCAGATCGGTCAGGAACACCGACAGCTTGACCACCTGCGCCAGCGACCCGCCGGCCGCTTCGGCGATGGCCCGCAGGTTGTCGAACACTCGCCGGATCTCGGCGTCGATGTCGCCGCTCAGCAATGTGCCGGTGGCGGGATCCAGCGGAATCTGTCCCGAGATGTAAACCGTATTGCCAACGCGCACGGCCTGCGAATAGGTACCGATGGCCTGAGGCGCTTTGTCGGTGTGGATGATCTGGCGGCTCATGTCTGGATCAATTTCCTTCTGCGTCCATGTCCGGCGATTGTACGCGTGACGCGCAGCACGTCGCTGGTACGGCGCAACAGCCGCACGATCTTCGCCAG
>JAIBJM010000070.1 GCA_020029535.1 Gammaproteobacteria bacterium
GCACCGCAACCCCGATACCGGCAGCCACCCATGCGCTCCAGCACACGCTGCGCAGCGTGATCCTGATGGTTCGCATTGACGTGGGACTTTGGCCGCGCCGAGACCCGATCTGACGGAAATGGCATCATGGTGCATGCTGATCGACCTCGCTCCCCTCAGGAAATATCGCGACTTCCGGCTGTTGTTCATCGGCCAGGTCGTGTCCCGTCTCGGCAACATGGTCAGCTACATGGTGGTGCCCTGGCAGGTCTATGAGCTGACGAAGTCCACCGCCATGGTGGGCGCGTTGGGCCTGGTGCAGTTCGGCGCCGTGCTGGTATTCGGCTTGCTGGGTGGCACCTATGCCGACCGGCTCAACCGGCGCCGGTTGCTGCTGGTGTCGGAATCCATCATGGCGTTGATGACCGGCCTGTTGCTGATCAACAGTCTGCTGCCCCAGCCTTCGCTGGCGGCCATTTTCGTGTTGGTGGGCACATTGCAGGCCGTCACCGGCTTCCATGCTCCGGCAATGGATGCCTTGGCACAGAAGATGGTGGAGCCCGCCGACTATGCCGCGGTGGGTGCGTTGCGCAGCATGTACAGCTCAACGGCTGCCATCGCCGGGCCGTTGCTGGGTGGCGTGTTGGTGGCGACGGTGGGTGTGGCCGGTGCCTATGCCTTCGATGTGCTGAGCTTTGCGGCGGCGTTGGTGTGCATCACGCTGATGAGGCGCAGCCCGGATCCCGAACCAAGCGAGCATTCGCCGCTGGCCGATGCCGCTGCAGGCCTGCGCTTTGCGGTCTCGCAGCCGGCACTGATCGGTACCTATCTGATCGACATTGCCGCGATGATCTTCGCTTTCCCGCTGGCGCTGTTTCCGGCCATGGGCGTCCAGTGGGGTGGGGCGCAGGCCACCGGCCTGCTGTACACCGGCATTGCCATCGGGGCGCTGCTGGCCTCGTTGTTCTCGGGCTGGGCCGGTCGCGTGCAGCGGCATGGCCGCGTGGTGGTGATCGCCGCGCTGATGTGGGGCCTGTTCATCGTGGGGCTGGGTTTTTCCAACAATCTGTGGCTGGCCATGCTGTGTCTGATCCTCGCCGGCGCGGCCGATATGTTCAGCGCACTGTTCCGCGGCGTGATCTGGAATCACTCGGTGCCCAATGCCATGCGCGGACGGTTGTCCGGCATTGAAATGATTTCCTATCTGACCGGACCGCTGCTGGGCAATGCACGCGCCGGCTGGGTGGCCGCGAAGACCAGCATTCCATTCAGCCTGTGGAGCGGCGGCGTGATCTGCATGCTGGCGGTGCTGATTACCGCCCTGCTGCTGCCGAAGTTCTGGCGTTATCGGGCAGAGCTTTCCTGGCAGAGGGCTGTTCAGCCCACTGCTTCGGAATCCGCGCGTGCCCCGCGGCGGCGCTCGTTTTCCTTGAGGAAGCGCTTGCGGATGCGGATGTTCTCCGGCGTCACCTCGACCAGCTCGTCATCGGCGATGAATTCCACCGCGTACTCCAGCGTCAGCTGGATCGGCGGCGTCAGCAGGATGGCGTCATCCTTGCCGGCGGCGCGGATGTTGGTCAGCTTCTTGGTCTTGATCGGGTTGACCACCAGATCGTTGTCGCGGGTGTGGATGCCGATGATCATGCCTTCGTACAGTTTTTCACCGGGGCTGACGAACATGCGGCCGCGTTCCTGCAGCGCGAACAACGCGTAGGCGACGGCTTCGCCATTCTCGTTGCTGATCAGCACACCGTTGTGGCGATCCGGAATCTCGCCCTTGACCACATCGAAGCCATCGAAGATATGGCTGATCAAGCCGGTGCCGCGGGTGGTGGTCATGAATTCGCCCTGGAAGCCGATCAGGCCACGCGCCGGCACGCGATATTCGAGGCGCGCACGACCATTGTCGGCCGCCATGTCGGTGAGCTCGGCGCGGCGCGAGCCCAGCGCTTCCATCACGGCGCCCTGGTGGGCGCTGTCGATGTCCACCGTCAGTGCCTCGAAGGGCTCCAGCACCTTGCCGTCCACGATCTTCTTCAGCACCTGCGGCTTGCCCACCGCGAGTTCATAGCCTTCGCGGCGCATGTTTTCGATCAGGATGGTCAGATGCAGTTCGCCGCGGCCCAGCACGCGGAACACGTCGGGTTCGGCGGTGTCTTCGACGCGCAGCGCCACATTGCTCTGCAGTTCGCGCATCAGGCGCTCGCGGATCTGCCGGCTGGTGACGTACTTGCCTTCGCGGCCGGCCAGCGGGCTGGTGTTGACCTGGAAATTCATCGCCAGCGTGGGTTCGTCGACCTGAATCGGTGGCAGTCCCTCGGGCTGCTCGACCCCGCACACCGTCAGACCGATGTTGACGTCCTCGATGCCGGTGACGGCGACGATGTCGCCGGCATAGGCTTCGGCCACTGAATCGCGCTGCAGGCCCTTGAAGGTCAACACCTGGGCAATCTTGGCGAAGCCGCGATCCTCGTCACCATAGCGAAGCGCGACATTGCTGCCGGCCTTGAGCGTGCCGCGGCGCAGGCGACCGATGCCGATGCGACCCACATAGGAGTTGTAATCCAGCGTCGAGATCTGCAGCTGCAGTGGTCCCTGCGCATCGGTCTTCGGCACCGGCACATATTGCAGAATGGCTTCGAACAGCGCCGTCATGTCGGTTTCGCGGCGGGTGGCGTCGGTGCTGGCCCAGCCCTGCAGCGCCGAGGCGTAGATCACCGGGAAATCCAGCTGCGCATCGGTGGCGCCGAGCTGGTCGAACAGGTCGAAGGTCTGGTCGATGACCCAGCCGGCCCGCGAGCCCGGCCGGTCGATCTTGTTGACCACCACGATGGCCTTGTGGCCCAGCGCCAGCGCCTTGCGCGTGACGAAGCGGGTCTGCGGCATCGGGCCTTCGACGGCGTCGATGACCAGCAGCACCGCGTCGACCATCGACAGCACGCGCTCGACTTCACCGCCGAAGTCGGCGTGGCCCGGGGTGTCGACGATGTTGATGCGGGCGCCGCCGTATTCGATGGCGCAATTCTTGGCCAGGATGGTGATGCCGCGCTCGCGCTCGATGTCATTCGAGTCCATGACGCGCTCGCCGATCTTCTCGTGCGAGGCGAAGGTACCGGACTGCTTGAGCAGGCAGTCCACCAGTGTGGTCTTGCCGTGGTCGACGTGGGCAATGATGGCGATGTTGCGGATCGGGCGTTGCATGGGGAGGGGAGCCGGCGGAAAAAGGTGCGCGAGGGTAACAGAATGGCGCCGCGCAGACGAAACCACTGGTCAGTCCGCCGCGCTGGTGGTAGCCTGATGATATATAAAGGTTTCTTTATAAGTCAGGTATGACGCAGCTCAGACAACTGGAAGCCACCGTACGGGCGCTCAAGGGCGCGGCCGACCCGACCCGGCTGCGCCTGCTGGCGCTGCTGGCCCGCGGCGAATTGACGGTGGGCGAGATCTGCCGGGTGCTGGGCCAGAGCCAGCCGCGCATTTCGCGTCATCTGCGGCTGCTGACCGAGGCCGGCTACCTGGACCGCTTCCGCGAACAGCAATGCGTCTATTACCGCACGCCGGCAGGCGGGGCGCGCTTTGGCTGGCTGCGCCAGCTGCTGGACCAGCTGGGCAGCGAACCACAGCTGCAAGGCGATCACGACAAGGCCACCCAGGTGGTGGCCGAGCGCGGGCAGCGCGCAGCGCGCGAGTTGCCCACGGCGCAGGACTTGCCGGGCGATGCGGCCGCACTGGCAGCCCTGGTGCTGGAAACAGTGGGGCCAGTGGGCATTGGCGAACTGCTGGATATAGGCACCGGTTCGGGTCGCATGCTGGAGCTGCTGGCGCGGCGCGCCCAGCATGCCGTGGGTGTGGACATCTCGGCGCCAGCGCTGCGAGTCGCGCGCGCCAGGTTGCATGGCGCCGGACTCAGCCACTGCGAATTCCATCACGGCGACATGTACCGCTTGCCCTGCGAGGACGGTACCTTCGACACCGTTACCATGGATCGCGTGCTGGCCGATGCCCAGCACCCGCAGGCAGCACTGGCCGAGGCGGCGCGCGCGCTGCGGCTGGATGGACGGCTGATCGTGGTCGAGGATTTCGAGCGCATCGAGGCCGCCGCCGGCGGCAATCCGCTGCGCCATCTGCGGCAGTGGCTGGCCAGCGCCGGCTTCACCACCCAGCGGCTGCGGCCCTGCGACCTGCCTGACGGACATTATCTGATCGCTACCGCGCAACGCAGCGCGAGACGGGAAATACGGCAATGAGCACACAGCTTCTGACGGAACAGATCGGCAGCACGCTGGCGGGCATTCGCACGCCGGTACAGGTGTCGTTCGAATTCTTTCCGCCGGCCGATGCTGCCATGGAAACGACGCTGTGGAGCTCCATCGAGCGGCTGGCGCCGCTCCGTCCACGTTTCGTCTCGGTGACCTATGGCGCCGATGGTTCGACGCGCGAGCGCACGCACAATGTGGTGATGCGCGTGAAGCGCGAAACCACGCTGACCGCCGCGCCGCATCTGACCTGCGTGGGCGCCACGCGCGAGCAGGTGCTGGAGATTGCGCGCGGCTACTGGAACCAGGGCATCCGCCACATCGTGGCGCTGCGCGGTGATCCGCCTGCCGGAGTCACGCGTTATGAACCGCATCCCCAAGGTTTCGCCTGGGCCGCCGATCTGGTGCAAGGACTGAAGAGTGTCGGCGATTTCGATATCTCGGTGGCGGCTTATCCGGAGACGCATCCGGAAGCGGTCAGCCCGGCTGCCGATCTCGAGCACCTGAAACGCAAGCTGGACGCCGGCGCTACTCGTGCCATCACGCAGTTCTTCTTCGACAGCGATGCCTTCCTGCGCTTCCGCGATCGTTGCGCCGCAGCCGGCATCGATGCCGCGCTGGTGCCCGGCATACTGCCGATCACGCGTTTCCCGCAGATGCAGCGTTTCGCTGCGCGCTGTGGCGCCAGCATTCCGTCGTGGCTGGCCGAACGCTTTGCCGGGCTGGATGAGGATGTGGAGACGCGGCGCCTGATCGCCGCCGCCTTTGCCATCGGCCAGGTGGAGACGCTGGCACGGCATGGCGTCAGCGAGTTTCACTTCTATACGCTGAACCGTGCCGATCTCACCTATGCGATCTGCCACGCACTGGGAGTGCGCCCATGAACCGCAACGAACGCGTCAAGGCCTTCCGCCGTCTGCTGGGCGAACGCATCCTGGTGCTGGATGGCGCCATGGGCACCATGCTGCAGCAGTACCGGCTGGATGAAGCGGCCTACCGCGGCGCGCGTTTCGCCGACTGGCCCAGCGACCTGCGCGGCAACAATGATCTGCTGACGCTGACGCGGCCGGCAGTGGTGCGCGAGGTGCATGCACGTTATCTGGAGGCCGGTGCGGACATCATCGAGACCAACACCTTTTCATCGAGTGCGCCGGCGCAGGGCGACTACCGCATGGAAGGGCTGGTCTATGAACTGAACCTGGCCTCGGCGCGTCTGGCGCGCGAAGCGGCCGATGAGAGCGCTGCGCGCACCGGCCAGCCGCGTTTCGTGGCCGGCGCGCTCGGGCCCACCAATCGCACCGCCTCGCTGTCGCCGAATGTGAATGACCCGGCATTCCGCAACATCAACTACGACCAGCTGGTGGCCACCTATGCCGAGTCGACGCGCGCGCTGATCGAAGGCGGCGTGGACCTGCTGCTGGTCGAAACCATTTTCGACACGCTGAATGCGCGCGCGGCGCTGTACGCCATCCGCAGCGTGCTCGATGAGCTGCAGCTGGACTTGCCGCTGATGGTCTCGGGAACAATTACCGACGCCTCCGGCCGTACGCTGTCGGGCCAGACCGTGGAAGCGTTCTGGAATTCGATCCGTCATGCGCGTCCCGAGGTGATCGGCCTCAATTGCGCACTGGGTGCGCGCCAGCTGCGGCCCTATATCGCGGAACTCTCGCGCATTGCCGACGTCGCCATCTGCGCCTATCCCAATGCCGGACTGCCTAATGCCTTCGGCGAATACGACGAACAGGCCTGCGAAACCGCCGACCTGCTGGAAGAGTTCGCGCGCAGCGGGCTGGTCAACATCGTCGGTGGCTGCTGTGGCACCACCGCCGAACACATTGCGCATGTGCGCCAGCATGTACAGGGCCTGCCGCCGCGCGCCATTCCGCGTCTGCCGGTGGCCTGTCGGTTGAGCGGCCTGGAACCGTTGACCATTGGCGCCGACAGCCTGTTCGTCAACGTGGGAGAACGCACCAACGTCACCGGTTCGGCGAAGTTCCGCAAGCTGATCGAAGCCGACGACTACAACGCCGCGCTGGATGTGGCGCGCCAGCAGGTGCTCAGCGGCGCGCAGATCATCGACGTGAACATGGACGAAGGCATGCTGGATTCGGAGGCGGCGATGACGCGCTTCCTGAACCTGATTGCATCCGAGCCTGACATTGCGCGTGTGCCGGTAATGGTCGATTCCTCGAAATGGACCGTGATCGAGGCCGGGCTCAAATGCCTGCAGGGCAAGGGCATCGTCAATTCGATCAGCCTGAAGGAAGGCGAGGAGCCGTTCCTGGCGCATGCGCGGCAGGTGCGCGCCTATGGCGCCGCGGTGGTGGTGATGGCCTTCGACGAGCAGGGCCAGGCCGACACGGCCGCACGCAAGGTGTCGATCTGCGAGCGCAGCTACAAACTGCTGACCGAGCGTATCGGCTTTCCGCCCGAAGACATCATCTTCGACCCGAACATCTTCGCGGTGGCCACCGGCATCGAGGAGCACAACGGCTACGCGCTGGATTTCATCGAGGCCACGGCCGAAATCCGCAGGCGTTGCCCGCATGCGCTGATCAGCGGGGGCGTCAGCAATGTGTCGTTCTCGTTCCGTGGCAACGAGCCGGTGCGCGAGGCCATGCACTCGGTGTTCCTGTATCACACCATCAAGGCCGGCATGAGCATGGGCATCGTCAATGCCGGCCAGCTGGCCATTTACGAGCAGATCGATGGCGAGCTGCGCGAGCGCGTCGAGGACGTGATCCTCAACCGCCGTCACGATGCCACCGAACGGCTGCTGGAAATTGCCGGCCGCTACAAGGGTGAGGCTGGCACGCGCCGCGCCGAGGATCTGGCCTGGCGCGAATGGCCGGTGGCGAAGCGCCTGGCGCATGCGCTGGTGCGAGGCATCGATGAATACGTGGTCGATGACACCGAAGAGGCGCGCCAACAGTTCGCGCGGCCGCTGGAGGTCATCGAAGGTCCGCTGATGGATGGCATGAATGTGGTTGGCGACCTGTTCGGCGCCGGCAAGATGTTTTTGCCGCAGGTGGTTAAGTCGGCGCGCGTGATGAAGCGCGCGGTGGCGCACCTGCTGCCCTACATCGAGCAGGAGAAAGCGGCCAGCGGCGAGCAGATGAAGTCCAACGGCCGCATAGTGATGGCCACGGTCAAGGGCGATGTGCACGACATCGGCAAGAACATCGTCGGCGTGGTGCTCCAGTGCAACAACTTCGAGGTGGTGGATCTCGGGGTGATGGTGTCCTGCGAGAAGATCCTCGCCGCCGCCGAGCGCGAGCAGGCCGACATGATCGGCCTGTCGGGCCTGATCACGCCCTCGCTGGACGAGATGGTGCATGTGGCGCGCGAGATGCAGCGACTGGGCTTCAAACAGCCGCTGCTGATCGGCGGTGCCACCACCTCGCCGGCGCACACCGCGGTGAAGATCGATCCGCAGTACGCCGGCCCGGTGGTGTATGTGAAGGATGCCTCGCGCGCCGTGGGTGTCTGCCAGCAGCTGGTGTCGCCCGATACGCGGGCCGGCTATGTGGCGCGCATCAAGCAGGAGAATACGCAGCGTCGCGAGCAGCACGGTGGCCGCAGCGTCAAAGGTCCGCAGTTCAGTCTGGCGCGGGCACGTGCCAACCGGCCGGTGCTCGACTGGCGCGGCTACACACCGCCGGTGCCGCGCATGCTGGGTCTGCGCAGCTTCGACAACTACTCGCTGGAAGAACTGACGCGCTACATCGACTGGACGCCGTTCTTCCAGGCCTGGGAGCTGCGCGGGCGCTTTCCCGACATCCTCACCGACGCGCAGTTCGGCGAGCAGGCCAGCGCGCTGTATGCCGATGCGCGCACCATGCTGCGCACCATCATCCGCGAGCGCTGGCTGACGGCGAAGGGCGTGTTCGGACTGTTCGCGGCCGCCTCGCAGGATGACGATGTCATCGTTTACGGTGACACCGCGCGGGCGCAACCACTGACCACGCTGCATTTCCTGCGTCAGCAGAAGGACCTGCCCGAAGGCAAGCCCCATGGCGCGCTGGCTGATTTCATTGCGCCGCGCGACAGCGGTGTGGCCGATTACATCGGCGCCTTCGCGGTGACGACGGGCATCGGCATCGAGGAACCGCTGGCGCGCTTCGCGGCGGCCCATGACGACTACTCGGCCATCATGCTGAAGGTGCTGGCCGACCGTCTGGCCGAAGCCTTCGCCGAGCGGCTGCACGAACGTGTGCGCCGCGAATTCTGGGGCTATGCCGCCGACGAAGCGCTGAACAACGATCAGCTGATCCGCGAGGAATATCGCGGCATCCGCCCGGCGCCGGGCTATCCGGCCTGCCCGGATCACACCGAGAAGACGCAGTTGTGGCAGCTGCTCGATCCCACGGCGCGCGCCGGCATCACGTTGACCGAATCCTTCGCCATGTATCCGGCGGCCGCGGTCAGTGGCTGGTACTTCTCGCACCCGGAAGCGCGCTACATCAATGTCGGGCGCGTCGATCGCGACCAGATCGAGGACTATGCGCGGCGCAAGGGCATGGGCGTGGACGAAGTGGAACGCTGGCTGGCGCCGAACCTGGGCTACGAGCCCGGCGCGCAGCTGAATGCCACGCCGGCCGATGCACCCAATGCCATCGGATTGCCGGCCGGCACACCGCGGACGGCTGCAACGGCGTGAGCGCCTACGGTCCACCGCATGCTCCGGCCGCGCGTGGCGCCGCCGCCGCCGACGTGCTGCGCGGCTTCTTCGGCGTGTTCCGCTACAGCCGACGCGCGCTGGATCTGGTGTGGGCCACCCATCGCGGACTGCTGTGCGCGCTGGGCACGCTGACGGTGGTGGCCGGCCTGCTGCCGGCCGGCATCGCCTGGGTGGGTGCGCAGATCGTCGATGCCGTGGTCGCGGCGATCAATGCTCCGGTGCGCGATACCACGGTCATGCTGCGCTGGGTGCTGCTGGAAGGATTGCTGGTCGCGGCGCTGGCCGGCGCGCAGCGCGGCCTGTCGCTGTGCCAGGCGCTGCTGCGCGCGCAGCTCGGCCAGCGCGTCAATGTGATGATCCTCGAGAAGGCGCTGACGCTGACGCTGGCGCAGTTCGAGGACTCGGAGTTCTACGACAAGCTGACACGCGCGCGTCGCGAAGCATCAAGCCGTCCACTCAGTCTGGTGATGCGCACCTTCGGCCTGGTGCAGAACGCCATCGCGCTGGTCAGTTTCGGCGTGCTGCTGGTGAAGTTCTCGCCGTGGACAGTGGCCGTACTGCTGCTGGCAGGGCTCCCGGCTTTCATCGCCGAGGCCAAGTTTTCCGGCGACGCGTTCCGGCTGTTCCGCTGGCGCTCGCCCGAAACGCGCATGCAGATGTATCTCGAGACGGTGCTGGCGCGCGAAGATCACGCCAAGGAAGTGAAACTGTTCGGACTGGGCGCGCGCTTCCTGCAGCGTTATCGGGCGATCTTTTCCAAGCTGTACCGCGAGGACCGCGCGCTGTCGATCCGCCGCGACAGCTGGGGTTTCGCGCTGAGCCTGGTGGCCACCGCCGCGCTGTACGGCGCCTACGCCTGGATTGCCGTCACCACCGTGCAGGGCGCCATCACGCTGGGCCAGATGACCATGTACCTGATGCTGTTCCGTCAGGGACAGGCCGCCGTCACATCCATCCTGTCAGCGGTGGGCGGCATGTATGAGGACAACCTGTATCTGTCGACGCTGTACGAGTATCTGGAGACGCCGGTGCCGCCTGCCAGCGGCGCGGCGATGCATGGTCCGCATCCCGAAGACGGCGTGCGCTTCGAGAATGTCAGCTTCACCTATCCGGGAGCCAGCGAGCCGGCGCTGCGCGACATCAGCCTGCATCTGGCGCCGGGCAGTTCGCTGGCGCTGGTGGGCGAGAACGGTTCGGGCAAGACCACGCTGATCAAGCTGCTGACGCGGCTGTATGCGCCGGACAGCGGCCGCGTGCTGTTCG
This sequence comes from Gammaproteobacteria bacterium, assembly GCA_020029535.1. Classification (GTDB taxonomy): domain Bacteria; phylum Pseudomonadota; class Gammaproteobacteria; order Steroidobacterales; family Steroidobacteraceae; genus FEN-1191. The sequence continues at coordinate 10,180 of JAIBJM010000070.1, forward strand.
AAGGGCTGGACATCCGAGATTGGGACGAGGCGCAGCTGCGCGCGCGCATCGGCGTGATCTTCCAGGACTTCGCGCGCTACCAGATGAGCGTGGGCGAGAACGTGGGCGCCGGCGACGAGCCGCATTTCGAAGACGAGACGCGCTGGCGCGCCGCCGCCACCAAAGGTCGCGCCGAAGACTTCATCGCGCAGCTGCCGCAGGCTTATGGCACGCAGCTGGGCAAGTGGTTCCGCGATGGCCGCGAGCTGTCGGGCGGCCAGTGGCAGAAGATTGCACTGTCGCGTGCCTTCATGCGCGACGGTGCCGATGTGCTGGTGCTGGACGAACCCACCGCCGCCATGGATGCGCGCGCCGAGGCCGAGGTGTTCGAGCATTTCCGCCAGCTGGCCAGGGACCGCATCACCATTCTGATTTCGCATCGGTTTTCCACGGTACGCATGGCCGACTGCATCGCGGTGCTGGAACAGGGCCGCATCATCGAGCAGGGCAGTCATGCCGATCTGATGCAGCGCGGCGGAGTTTATGCACAGTTGTTCTCGCTACAGGCGCGCGGCTACCAGTAGCAAACGGGTAGACTAGACACATGGAAGAATCCCCCGACACCTTCGATTCCGCCTTCACCAAGGCGGTGGATCTGGGCAACAAGCTGGCCGGCAAGGACAAGGAAGCCGATATCTGGGATATCGCGGATGGTCTGCTGGCCGGCGCCGTGCAGTACTGGCTGTATTCGCGGCAGCCCTGCGGCGACCTCGGTTGCGAGGACTGCGGGCCGATCAGTACCTCGGAGGCGCGGCTGGCTGAGCTGAAGCGGTTGATCGGGCAGCTGGCGGCCGAGAGCGAATACTTCCACGCGCCGACGGATTCGAACGCGGGGCGCGCGTAGCCGCCGGATCGGCGCTGGCGGGAATTCGGATATGACGGATATGATGGAAAACCGTGCCATCCGCTGGCTCGGGTTATTTGACGGGGGGAACCAATGAACAACGGGCACCGACATTCGGTCTGGTCCATCGCTCAGGTCGCAGCCGTCGTGCTGTCCCTGGCCATCATCAGCGCACCCGCTCAAGCGGCTTCACCGCGACCCCTGAAAGGTGGTCCCCGCGCCCACTGGACCGGCACGTGGGTATTGGCCGACAGCTACCTCGATCGTCAGGATGGAACGGCGCTCGCCTTCCGCAACGGTCGGGAGGAAAACGACAGTCAATACAAGGATATGTTTGTAGCGCCGCCCAAGCTCTCCCCTGAGGCGATCAAACGCACCAAGGAATACGCCGACGATGTGGCCGCAGGTCGTGCGCCGGGTCCGAGGCAATGTGGGCCGGGCAGCATGCCGAGATTCTGGTCCGGCCTGTATCCATTCGAGATCATCCAGTCGCCCGAGCAGATCAACGTGTCTCTGGAAACCAGCGGTCAGATCCGCCGCATTTACCTGGATGGGCGCAAGCATCCCAGTCTGGACGATGCAGAACCTTTGCTTCTGGGCCATTCGATCGGCCACTGGGAAGGCAACGACCTGGTCGTCGATACGGTCAACTTTGATACCGCAGCCACCATCTCCGGACCGGGGACCAACCACACTGAAAAATCGCACCTTACCGAGCGCTTCCGCCCGGTTGGAGCAGACCGAATCGACGTCGATGTGACTTTTGTCAATCCGGACGTGCTTGCAGAGCCCTACCACATGGTCAGACGCTTGCAACGCAAGCCCGACATGGAAATCCTGGACTACGACTGCCAGGAGAACAACCGCAACCCGATCGATGCCAAGGGGCAAGAGCAAGTCATCCTGTCGCCGCGTTGATGGTTGTTGTAGATCCCACAGATTGCCACTTCATCACCGGGCAGGAACGGGCGAATTTCCATGAAGATCCCTGTTTAGAGTGAGGCATCCTTGAACGCGCGAAGCACGGCGTTGATGCGGGTCTGGTAGCCGGGGCCTTGGGCCTTGAACCAGGAAAGAACATCGGCATCCAGCCGCAGGGCAATGGATGCCTTGGGTGAAACGGGCCGCAGGCCCCGGCGCACGATGCCGCGGACGATGTGCCGCACATCGGCTTCCGGGTGTTCGGCCGTAAGCTTGATGTCCTTGTCCTTCATGGCGCGGACACGCTTCCAGTCTGTCCTAGATGCTTTCGAAGAGGCGCGCTTCTTCATTTCGGGTTGCTCGTCGTAAAGAGATGACATGAATCCGCTCCGGCGTTTCGGTATGAGCGATGGAAACCGCCATTCCGCCGAGAAGGCCAAGCGTTACGAAACGCAGTTCCCCGTAGTCGAACCGATCGTCGGCGAATGTGAAAGTAAAGCCGTCGAACACCCGCGGTGCATCAAGGAAATCGAGGCCATGTACCTTCAGATTCATGCGGCGTTTCCGTTCGTCCCACGTGAACCGCATAGGCAAAGTGTATATACGAGACAACCCTGAGTCAAAGCGGGCAGGGCATACTGACCGCCGCAATGTGAGGTTTCAGGTTACACCGATGGTTTCTGGTGTCTTGGGTGCCAATCTATTGGCTTGCGCCAGAAATGGACGTGTCGAGCGCTAACCGGTCGGCGACCGACAGCTTGAGCACGTCGGAGCGGGCTGTCCGGCATGCGAGCTTTCTCCGGCGTCGAGGTATTCGTTTTTTCGTGACAGACGCTCTTATCCCTTATGCTGGATTGGCGGGTGAGGGGGCAACGTGGTCTTGAGCGGCAAGCAGGCCTTCGTGGCCGATATCGAGCAGCAGCACGGGCAGCGGCTGCGCCGCTTCCTGGCGTCGCGTCTGCGCCACAGCGCCGCTGATGTCGAAGACCTGGTGCAGGAAGTGTTCCTGCGGCTGCTGCGCATAGATCGTCACGAAACCATCCGCAGCCCGGAGTCGTATCTGTTCATGGTTGCCTTCCATGTACTTCACCAGCATCTGCTGCGCCGGGCTGCGGTGCCTGAAACCGTGGAGATCACCGAGTTCATCAACGAGATCGGTTCTGCCCCGCAGGACGATCCCGCTGCGCTGGCCGAGACGCAGCAGCAGCTTCGGGACCTGCAGAGTGTGCTGCAGCAGCTGCCGGCCAAGGCGCAAGCCGTTCTGATCCTGCACCGGCGCGATGGCTACTCGCTGGAAGAGATCGGCAAGCTGCTCGGGTTCTCGCGCGCCAATGCGGCCAAGTACCTCGGCAAGGCGCTGCTTCACTGCAGGCAATGTCTGCAGGACAGGGGATGAGCGGGTCAATGAATACCCAGATTTATCAGGAAGCCACCGACTGGCTGATCAGGCATCGGGAGGGGGAGCTCAGCGCGCAGGAGAAGGGCAGGTTCGACGCCTGGCTGCGCGAATCCCCGCAACATGTGCGGGCCTACATGGAAATGTCCGCCATCTGGGAGGACGCCCCCGCGCTGGAGCCCAGCTGGAACCCGCCACCGGAGCAGCTCATTGCCCGCGCCCGCAGCGAAGGCAATGTTCATGCGCTGGCGGACAGGGTCTGGCACGGCAAGGGGGAGGAGGTCTCCGCGCCGCTTCGGGCGGGTGAGCGTCTGAGGGCAGGCCTGTTCGCCGTTGCGGCCACATTTCTGGTGACCGTCGCAGGAGCGACGAGCTGGTACTGGCTCAACGATCTGCTTGAAGGGCAGGCGCTGTTCCGCGTGGCCCACAATGCCGCACGACCCTTCATCGTTCACAGCGGAACGGCGCATGTCCGCGCCGTGGGTACCCAGTTCGATGTCTACCGGAAGCGGGCTGGTACGGTCGTCACCGTCGTCGAGGGCAAGGTCGCCGCGTCGAAGAGCGGTGATGGCAACGCGATTTTGCTGGTCGCTGGAGAACAGCTCACCGTGCCTGTCGGCAAGCCGTCGGGAGCAGGAAAAGCCATTGCCGCCGGGAATCCGCAACCTGCCAATGTCACCGCCGCGACAGCGTGGATGCAACGCACCCTCGTGTTCGAATCCGCCCCCCTCAGCAACGTGGCCGAGGAATTCAATCGCTACAACACCCGGCAGCTGGTCGTCACGGACCCGGAGCTCTCGGGCATCCACATCAGCGGTGTGTTCTCATCCACCGATCCTGCACTGTTGCTGAAATTTCTGCGTGCCCAGTCCGAGCTGAACGTCGATGAGACGGACACGGAAATCCGCGTCGGCAAGAAACGAGAGTAAACCAACGAAAGAATCTTCCGAGCTGAGGTATTCACTTTTCTCGTGTCGCTGCTCTTTAACAGCATGAGGTCGTCGCATCGTACGACGACCATGACACAAAGCCTCTTGCGGGGCGGGGGAGTAGCAATGCGTGCAGCAGTGGCCGTGGCGTGCCTGAGTCTTGTCGGCATCACATCTGCGGGCGAAGCCCAGGCGGCGATCCGGCAGCCCACCCATATAGCTGCCCAGGAGCTGGCGTCGGCGCTGAAGCTGCTGGCCGAAAACCGCAACGTGCAGCTCGTCTACCGTAGCGATCTCGTCAAGCACCAGCGTTCGGGCGGCGCAGCGGGCGATTTGACCTTCGAGGAAGCGCTTACGCAGTTGCTGACTGACACCGGGCTTGCCTACAAATACCTTGAAAACAACGCCATCACCATCGTTCCGGTCAGTTCCGCCTCCGCCTCGCTGCCTCCTGTCTACCTGGCGCAAAACTCCGCTCCTCCTCCTTCGAGTGGGAATGGAGGCGAGGAAGGACGCACCACCCTGGATGAGGTCGTGGTCACGGCGCAGAAGCGTGAGGAGCGGTTGCAGGACGTGCCGATCTCCATATCCGTCCTGCGCGGTGAGGTACTCGACAGTTCGGCCGATCGCGGCGTCGCGGAAGGCTTGAGTCGTGTGCCGAGCGTGTTCGTGCCGGGCAGCACTGCGCGCGGTAGCGGAACTCCGGCGATCGTCATTCGAGGCGCCTCGGCAGCGGGCGTGGGCGCGGGTACTACCGCGTACTATCTCGACAGCACTTCATTTGGACGCGCCCGGACCCCTTTCGTGCCCGATTCCAATCCTTATGACCTGGATCGGGTGGAAGTTCTGCGCGGTCCGCAAGGCACACTCTATGGAGCAAGTGCCCTCAACGGCGTGGTCCGTGTTCTCACCAGGAATCCGGATTTCCAGGACTTCGAATTCAAGGCCCGTGGTTCGCTCGCCAGCACAGATCATGGCGGCGAAAGCTATTCAGGTGATGCGGCGTTCAATTTTCCGCTCATCGCGGACAAGCTCGCTGCACGTCTGGTGCTCGGCTACCAGGAGCTCGGCGGCTGGATCGACAAGCCCCGCCTGCCGGCGGAGGACGCCAACGATACGGAAAAATCCAATGTGCGCGTGAAGCTTGCCGCCAGACTTACCGACAGCTTCTCGGCAGGCGTATCCGCCTGGTTCTCGCGCACCGACATCGGTGCGCCTCCGCTTTCCGATGATGGTGGCTACAACATGGCCTCCAGGACCGTTCCCGGTCACCCGGAATACGTCGGATTCCATGAACCGGCCAGCACCGACTTCGACAGCTACACCCTGGATCTCGGCTACGTCACCAGCGTAGTGGCGATCAAGAGCGCAACCAGCTATCTCGACTACGCGGACGAAAGCATCACCGACCGCACGTATACCAATACCATGGGGGCGTTCGCTCCAGCCACTACAAGAAACTTCAGCGGCAGCAGAGTGTTCAGCGAGGAACTGGTGCTGAACTCCGCGGGAGACGGGCCGTGGCGCTGGACAGCGGGTTTCATGTACCGCGACGCCCAGGACAGCACCAAACTGAAGCTGGCCAACGTACCGCCGTATGACGACTACATCGTGAAGTCGACGTCAACGGCGTTCTTCGGAGACCTCACCCGCACATTCGCGGGCGGCCGGTACGAGTTGACGGGTGGCCTGCGTCACTTCAGGGACGAAGTAAAGAATCAGGAATACTCGCGTTCCACGGCCCCCAATCCGCAGGGCATCCCGGTTGGAGGATTGCTGACGATAGAGAAGACCTTCACGAAGACCACACCCAGGGTCGTTGCGAGCTGGCATCCGGACAAGGACGCCACGTTCTATGCGAGTTATTCGCAGGGATTCCGCAGCGGCCTTCCGCAGACCTTCCTGGTCATGGGCGCGCTTCCGAATACTCCGCCCGCAGGCCCTGACACCCTTACAAACTACGAAATCGGAGCCAAGGTGAGCGCTCTGGGTGGCCGGCTCAGCATCGATTCAGCCCTTTACTACATCGACTGGAAGGATGCGCAGCAAACCGTGACGGAAACCATCGCTGGTTTCCCCATACCGCTCCCCATCTTCGTGAATGGAGAATCGGCCAGCGGCATTGGCGCTGACCTGGCCGTCATGTTCACGCCTGTCGATTCACTGACGATGGGATTCAACGTTGGATGGAACGATCTTGCGTACGACGCAGACGTAATTTCCTCGGGAGTCGTAGTGTTTCCCGAGGGGAACCGTCGCACGAACTCGCCGCAGACGACGGCGGGGGTGTCGTTCGATTACATCATGCCACTGGGCGGCGGTTATCGTGGACGGCTGTCGGCATCGGCGAATTACGTTGCCGAACAGATCACCGGCACCGCGCGATCGTCGAGCACGTCGTACCGCCTGTTCACGGCCAGGTCCATGACAGTCGTGCGCCCCGCTTTCGTGCTCGAAGCTCCCAGACACTGGCGCGCCACGCTGTACGTTGACAATGCCACGGATGAGACCGGCTTCCAGCCCGATCCGAATGCGCCGGGCTTTGCGCCGGAATACGGCGTTTACATGCGACCGCGAACCTATGGCATCCAACTCGAGTATCGGCACTAACCCGTCTCAAGACTGTTCTGACATTCCATCTCAGCTGAAAAAATGAGGCGAAACATGCAGCCCGCCATTCGCAAAACGTCCTGGCTCATCATGGGTGCATTGATCGCGCCCCTCTCGCTGGGCGCCGACAGCAGCGATGCACCCAAACGCCCCTACAAGCGCATTACCGGTGGGGCCGTGACGCTGAATCCAGGCGCCCATTCCTATTCCGACCTTTATTCCGCCGAGATCGCATCGCCCGAAGCGCACTTCCTGCGTTACCAGGATGCCCACGTACGCTTCGTCGAAGTGGTCTACGTTCCAGGAATGCGGGGAAACATGCATAGCCACCCGTGGCCTGCAGCATTCGTGGTCGACGCACCCTTTCCCCCCGAGCTCAACGTGACGGCGCTGGAGGAACAAACACCCGCTCCCGGCGGTGGTTCATCCACCGGAGCGCCCAAGGGTGCACAGTATCCAACCTGCATCAGCGTGGGCCCGCAGGCACCGCATGCACAGGCCAATCAGGGCAGCTTTCCCTTTCATTTCTACCGGATCGAGTTCCTGCGTGTGGATGGCCGCGACTTTGAAACCCGCTGGCGCGAGTGGTATCCCCACATGACGTATCCGCTGTCGCGCCCGCGCGCCGCCGTGCGGCCAGCCGGCGCGCCGGCATTCTCGGCGGAGTGGCCGTATCCGATGGTCTACGATGCAGTGTCGGCCGCTCCGGACAATCACCGGGTGCTGTATGAAACAGATCACATACGGCTGGTGGAAGTGACAATACGCCCCGGTGAAACCGAGCCCATGCACGGCCATCCCTATCCGTCGGCGGTTATCTACGACATGCTCAGCGTCAAGCAGGCGTTGTGGGGCCCGTCAGACAAGAACAACGTGTCGGAGCGCAAGCTTGATCCACGCAGCCCGCGCAACGGCCAGGATGCAACATTGGCAAAGTCGCCATCGGGTACCGAGTTCGTGCCCGGTTGCACGACGACGGGACCACAGGCACCGCATCAGATCCACAATGGCAGCCCGGTGCCGCTGCATTTCTACCGCATCGAATACAAGCGCATTGACGGCGACGGGTTGCGGACCAAATGGCGGGAATGGTATCCGTGGATGGTGGTGCTGAAAGACGCCAATGACAGAAACCCGCTGCCACTCAACTATTGATTCATGCCGGAAGATCGGTGGCTGGTGCGTGGTTGTAGATCTCGCAGATCGCTACTTCATCACCGGGCAGGAACGGGCGAATTTCCAGCCGCAGGATCCGGAAGATCGTAGGAAAGCGCAAGGGTTCGGATTGGACTGCGGCGATGGCTTTGGATATCTCGTCCAGAAATTCCCTGCCGAGTCCTGCCTGCTGTTCTTCGTACCAATCATGAGCAGCAGTAATGTCGGCTTCCGCGTCCGCGCGGACGATGAGGTGCAAACTCATGTCCTTTTCAGAATGCGTTCCCTCACCTCGGGCCATGGCGAACCGGCGTCTGGATTTCTCTCATATTCGGCCAGACGCTGATCCAGCTCGATCCGCTGCGCTTCTGTGAGATCAAGAGCCTGCGGTGCCTGCGCGATGCTGTCCCAGATTGCTTCCACGAGCTTCAACCGGTCGGCGACCGGGAGTTCGAGCACGTCGGATAGACGAATGGGCTTCATGTTGCTGCAGATATCGATGCCTGTTTCGGCATTGACGGCGCCCGACCCAGCCTGGGCGAGACAGGGTCGACTCGGTGGTGCCGCTTCAGTCAGCCAGCGCGGCGGCCAGCGATGCTTCGAGGATGTCCAATCCCTCCACCAGCTGCGCCTCGGGAATGGTCAGCGGCGGCAGCAACCGGATCACATTCGAATTCAGCCCGCAGCTCAGCACGATCAGCCCACGCTCTGCCGCGGCCAGCACCAGCCGTCGCGTCAGTTCGGCATCGGGAAGTTCCATCGCCACCATCGCGCCCAGCGCGCGCACTTCGCCGATGGCGGGCTGGCGCGCCTGCAGTGACTGCAGCCGGTCGCGCATCTGCGCGCCGATCTTCCCGGCGCGTTCGATGAGCTGTTCCTCGGCGATCACGTCCAGCACCGCCAGCGCGGCGGCGCAGGCCGGCGGTGAGCCGGAGTAGGTGCCACCGAGACCACCGGGTGCAGGACCGTTCATGATGTCGCGCTTGCCGATGACGCCGGAGATCGGCAGTCCACCGCCCAGGCTCTTGGCCACGGTGATCAGATCCGGCTCGATGCCGGCGTGTTCGATGGCGAACATTTTTCCGGTGCGGCCGAAGCCGGTCTGGATCTCATCGGCGATCAGCAGCATGCCGTGCTGGTCGCACAGCGTGCGCAGTGCGCGCAGGAATTCGGGCGGCGCGATGTAGAAGCCGCCTTCACCCAGCACCGGCTCGATGATCAGCGCGGCCACCTGCGCGGGATCCACATCGACCTTGAACAGCTGCGCCAGCGCGGCCAGCGAGTCTTCACCACTGATGCCGTGATAGGGCATCGGGTAGGGCGCGTGGTACACCTCGGGCAGCAGCGGGCCGAAGCCGGCCTTGTAGGGCTGCACCTTGCCGGTCAGGCTCATGGTCGCCAACGTGCGGCCATGGAAGCCGCTGCTGAAGGCGATCAGCGCCGAGCGTTTGGTCTGGAAGCGCGCGATCTTGATCGCATTCTCGACCGCTTCGGCGCCGGTGGTGAACAGCGCGGTCTGTTTTGGCGTCGGTCCCGGCGCCAGCGCATTGAGCCGCTCGGCCAGCGCCACGTAGCTTTCATAGGGTGTGACCTGGAAGGCCACATGCATCATCTGCTGCAGCTGCGCCTGCACTGCGGTGACCACCCGCGGGTGGCGATGGCCCACGGCCAGTACGGCAATACCGGTGGCGAAATCCAGGTAGCGGCGGCCGTCGGCGTCCCAGAGTTCGGCGTTCAGGGCCTTGTCGGCGTAGATGGGCAGGGCGTTGGCGACGCCGCGCGGTATGGCGGCCTGGCGGCGGCGCTGCAGTTCTTCATTGCGGTTCATGGCCCGTCAAGCATAACGCTATATGGCCATTTGGTTTGATGATGCGGGTGGCGCTGGCTAGAATCCCCGCGCCTTTTCAGCAGGATTCCCATGAGCGATTCACCGATCAGTACCGAAGTGGTCATCATCGGCGCCGGCCCGGCCGGCCTGTTCCAGGTCTTTGAGCTGGGCTTGCTGGGCATCAAGGCCTGCCTGCTCGATTCGCTGCAGAACCCGGGTGGCCAGTGCACCGAGCTGTATCCCGACAAGCCCATCTACGACATCCCGGCGCTGCCGATCTGCGGTGCGCAGGAACTGGTCGATCGCCTGATGCAGCAGATCAAGCCCTTCGGCGCTCAGCTGTTCCTCGGCGAGGAAGCGCTGAAGGTCGACAAGCAGGAGAGCGGCCGTTTCAGGGTGGAAACCAGCGCGGGCACGGTGTTCGATGCCGGCGCGGTGGTGATTGCCGGTGGCGTGGGCTCGTTCCAGGCGCGCAAACTGGCACTGGCCGGCGCCGAGGAACTGGAAGGTCACCAGCTGCACTACAAGGTGAAGAGTGCGGCTGAATTTCACGGCAGGAAGCTGGCCATCTTCGGCGGCGGCGATTCGGCGCTGGACTGGACCATGGATCTGGGGCCCAAGGCGGCCTCTCTGACACTGATCCACCGTCGCGCAGAATTTCGCGCCGCGCCGGCCTCGGTGGCGAAGATGCGCGAGCTGGAAGCGGCCGGCAAGGTGCGCTTCATTGAAGGTATGGCGCAGAGCCTGCGATTGCAGGACGGCGCGCTGACCGGCGTGGAAATCAAGGCTGCCAGTGGCGAAATCGTCACCGTGGATGCCGAGCAGTTGCTGGTGTTCTTCGGCCTGGCTCCCAAGCTGGGTCCGATCGCCGAGTGGGGCCTGACTCTGGACAAGCGCGCCATCGTCGTCGACACCGAGAAGTTCCAGTCCAACATTCCGGGCATCTTCGCCATCGGCGACATCAACACCTATCCGGGCAAGAAGAAGCTGATCCTGTCCGGCTTCCACGAAGCCGCGCTGGCGGCCTTCGCCGTACAGCACTACATCTATCCGGCCAAGAAGCAATTCCTGCAGTACACCACCACCAGTCCGGCGATGCACAAGCGGCTGGGCGTGCCCGACTGAGCTGCATACCCGTCACATCTGCCAGCCTAGAATGACGCTTACTTCACGGGAAGCGCCATGAGCAGGTACTTCGGAGATCTGGTCGAGACACGGCTCAGCCGCCGCAGCTTTCTGCAATCGGCGGCGGCCGGTGCTGCCCTGCCATGGGCTGCACTGGCCGGCACTGCGGGCGGATTGGGCTTCACGCCCATTCGTGGCAGCAAGGCTGATCGCGTCATCCTGCCGCGTGACTATGTGCACGATGTGCTGATCCGCTGGGGCGATTCGCTGCGGCCGGATGTGCCGCACCTCGATACCACGCAACTGGTCGCCGGGAGCCTGTTCACGCCGCAGGCCGCGCTGGCCCAGCAGGGACAGTTCGGCACCAATTGCGATGCCATCCAGTTCTTCCAGCTGAATGAAGGCGCGCGGAGTCTCAACGGTCTGCTGTGTGTCAACAACGAGTACGCCACTGATGTGCTGATGTATCCGGGCCGCAAGCCGGTGTTCGGCACCCATCCCGATCATGTGCGCGAGCATGTGCAAAGCCATCCCAGCATCGTCGCCACCAGCCAGGCGGCCCACGGCATCTCGGTGGTGGAGGTGGTGTTCGAAGGCGGCCGCTGGCGTTACCGGCGCGACTCGGCCTGGAACCGCCGCATCACGGCCACTACGCCCTGCGAGATCCGCGGTCCGGCGCGCGGTGCTGCATGGATGCGCACACGCGCCGATCCGGAGGGTGTGCGCGTGCTCGGCACCTTCGGCAACTGCGCCGGGGGTCGCACACCCTGGGGCACCTATCTGTCGGCGGAAGAGAACATCCAGGACTACTTCGGCAACTTCCAGGCGCTGCGCGCGCGCCGCGATGTCGATGGTTTCGCGTTGCGCTCACACCAGCGCTGGCGCATGTGGGACAAGTTGTCGCCCTATGGATGGGATGTGGTGGATGCGCGCTTCGACGCGCTGGCCGAGCCCAACGAAGCCTTCCGTTTCGGCTGGATCGTCGAAGTGGATCCGCGCGATCCGGCACGCGCGCCGCGCAAACGCACGGCACTGGGCCGCTTTGCGCACGAAGCAGCCACTCCGGTGGTGGCGCCGGGCGGGCAACTGGCCGTGTACATGGGCGATGACGATCGTTTCGAGTATGTCTACAAGTATGTCAGTCGTGATCGCGTCGCGAGCGGCGCGTCCGCGGCCAACGACGCGCTGCTGGACGAAGGCACGCTGTACGTGGCGCGCTTCAACGCTGATGGCAGCGGGGAATGGCTGCCGCTGGTGCACGATACGGGCGGGCCGCTCAATGCCGCGGCCGGCTTCCGCAACCAGGCCGAGGTGCTGATCAATGCGCGCGCGGCCGGCGATGCGCTGGGCGCCACGATGATGGATCGCCCCGAAGACATCGAAGTGCATCCGCACAATGGTCGCGTCTATATCGCCTGCACGCGCAATGAACTGCGCAAGGATGCCGCCGGCGCTGGCAGCTACGGCAACCGCAATATCGATCTGGGTCCCAACGCCGCCAACCCGCGCGGCAAGAATCTGTGGGGACACATCATCGAGCTGCGCGAGGAGGGCGACGATCATGCCGGCCGCCGTTTCCGCTGGGAGGTGCTGGTCAGCGGCGGGCGCGACCGCGGCTTCGGTTCGCCGGACAATATCGGCTTCGACGCGCGCGGCAATCTGTGGATAGTTACCGACGGTGAGCAGCCGCACGGCGGCAATAATGGCTGCTATGTGTTCGACCTGGCTGGCGGCGAACGCGGCGCGCTGCGCCAGTTCATGAGCGGGCCGGTGGGCGCTGAAATCTGTGGTTGCGAATTCACGCCGGACAACCGCACGCTGTTTCTCAGCGTGCAGCATCCGGGCGAGACCGGCACGCTGGGCCGGCCTACCAGCCACTGGCCGGATGGTGGCCGGCTGCCGCCGCGAGCCAGTGTCATTGCAGTGCGTCGCGCCGATGGCGACATCGTAGGGAGTTGAACATGGACGCAAAACTCGCGGAACTGGTGCGGTTGCTGGAGCTGGAACAGCTGGAGGACAACATCTTCCGTGGCGAGAGCCGCGACATCGGCAGTTCGCAGGTGTACGGCGGGCAGGTGCTGGGTCAGGCGCTGCGCGCGGCTTATCGCACTGTCGAACCTGCCCGTCTCGCGCACTCGCTGCACGCCTATTTCCTGCGGCGCGGCGATTTCAATGCGCCCATCGTCTACTTCGTCGACCGCAGCCGCGATGGCCACAGCTTCAGCAGCCGACGTGTCACGGCCATCCAGCATGGCGAACAGATCTTTCATTTGTCGGCTTCCTTCCAGATCGAAGAGCGCGGCCTGGAGCATCAGCTGGACATGCCTGCAGTGCCGCCGCCGGAACAGCTGCCCGAAGGCAATGTGCTGCCGCCGCAGGTGCAGGCGCTGTTGCCGGCGCGGATGCGGATCAGCGACAACTGGCGGCGGCCGTTCGAGTTCCGGCTGATCGACGCCGAACAGCTGGCTTCGGGTGGTCCCGCACCGGCGCAGCAGCGGCTGTGGCTGCGCGCCGTCGATCGTCTGCCCGATGATCCGACGCTGCATCACGCGCTGCTGGCCTATGTGTCCGACTTCCATCTGCTGAGCACGGCCACCGCGCCGCATGCTGCGGCCTATCTGTCCGGACATCTGCAGCGCGCCAGCATCGATCACGCAATGTGGTTCCATCGCCGGCTGCGCATCGACGAGTGGCTGTTGTATTCGATCGACAGCCCGGCCGCGGCCGGTGGACGCGGCTTCGCGCGTGGCAGCATCTACAGCCGTGATGGCCGGTTGGGCATCAGTACGGCGCAGGAGGGGTTGCTGCGCGTGATCGAGGGCAGCAGCGAGATCGGCACTTGAGCCGCGCCGCGTGGTCAGAGTTCCGCGGTTGCTCATGGCGGCGCGCGCTGCGCTACGCTTGCGTACCCTCGTGTTGACCGGTGCCTCGCAGACTCTGAA
>JAIBJM010000071.1 GCA_020029535.1 Gammaproteobacteria bacterium
AAGTAAGAAGGCCTTACTTCTTCTTCGCAGCTTTCTTCTTGGCCTTCTTCTTTGCCTTAGCCATGAGAAATCTCCATGTCAGGTTAGTCCGGGGTCCGAGTATATACACGAGACATAAAATTACAAGCAAGTGATTGACTTGTGCGCAGTTGTGAACTCACTCACAACTCACTCGAGCGACAGAATGAATCGCCAATGACGCTCTTCAACCGGTGTTACCGACAGGCGATTGCCCGCGCGAAGCAGCAACATGCCGCTTAGTTTGTCACTGGCATGCGTGCGCAGCTCTTCGAGAGTGATGACGCGTTTCAGCGCGCGTTGCAGCTGTACATCGACCATGTACCAGCGCGGATTGGCCGGATCACTGTCCGGATCGTAGTGCGGGTGGCGCTTGTTGAAGGCAGTGTCATCCGGGTAACCGGCGTGTTTGATGCGCGTGATGCCGGCGATACCCGGCACCGCGCAGCTGGAGTGGTAGATGAAGGCTGAATCGCCCACTTTCATGCTGTCGCGCAGGTAATTGCGGGCCTGGTAGTTGCGAACGCCATCCCAGCTGGTGGTGCGGGCCGGCAGGCCCGCGAAGTCCGCCACGTTGAAAGTATCGGGTTCGGTCTTGAGCAACCAGTGGTTCATGTTGTGCGCTCCGCCGTAAACCAATGCAGTCCGGATTCGGTGACGATGCCATCGAGCGGAACATCGTGGGACTGCGCCGCGATGTGTTCCCTCCGCTGGCAGTCGTAAGCCAGGCCGATCAGCCGGGTGCGACGCGCATGCCGCTCGCGCGGCAGTCGGGCCAGCAGGCGATCGTAGTAGCCGGCGCCGGTGCCCAGTCGGGTGCCGCGCGCATCAAAGCCCAGCAGCGGCAGCGCGATCAGTGGCAGCAGCGCGGGGTCGAGCGCCGGCCCCGGAGGCGGTTCGTCTATGCCAAAACGGTTGGGTTGCAGCGGCGCGCCCGTGTCGCGGCACAGAATCATGCGCTGCCGATCATGGTCGAGGATGCGTGGCAGGTAGACCCGGCAACCCCGCCGATGACACAACTGGCGCAGCGCCCATGTGTCCACTTCAGAGCCCGCCGATACATAGAGCGCCAGCGATCGGCCGGCGGTGAACCAGGCCGTGGCCTGCAGTGCGTGCAGGATGCGCTGCGCTGCGGACCGCCGCTGGCCGTCTCCGATGGCCGCGCGAGCTGACCGCAGCTCACGACGCAGCGAGCGGCGGTCAGCAGAATCGGATAGCGGATTCATGCGGTGAAAAGAAAGAGGGCGTTACCCGCCTGTGCCGGTGTGAGCCGTTGCTCTCGACCAGAGCAACAAGTGGGATGTCCTGCGACAGGTAAGGCTTTCTGCTCGGGGCAGACTTGCACAGTGCTGTGCGCAAGGGAGAATCCCGTGGGTGTTTCAATTAGGGTCGAGAGGTAACCCGACTCGCGTGTCGAACACCGCAGGCAACGCCCGCGTCCGACTCTACACTAAAGATCGAGCTGCTGCCCTTTCTCAAGCGCAGTCTCCACACGCTCGCGCAGCGTCTTCAGACGATTGCCGAATTCTGCCTGCGTGCCCGAATCGCGCTCGCGCAACTGCAGCAATTCATTGGTGATGTTCAGCGCAGCCATGACGGCGATGCGGTCAGCGCCCATTACCTTGCCGGTGTCGCGAATTTCCTTCATCTGCCGGTTCAGATAGGCAGCGCTGTCGAGCAGGTTGACGCGTTCCTCGGGTTGGCAGGCGACAAAATATTCCTTTTCGAGGATGCGCACGGTGACACGTGTCGGCTCAGGATCGCTCATGTGCCGTGCTCCATGGCGCGCAGCCGACCGATCATGGCCTCGAGCCGGGTGCGGACCTGGTCATTGCGGCCCAGCAGCGTGGTGCGCTCGCCAGCCAGCACTTCCTGGCGCTGGCGCAAGGCGCGGTTCTCATCCTTGAGCTGACGCACGGTGGCAACCAGTTCGTCGACGCGCTTTTCGAGTCGCTTGAGTTCCAGCTCTGCGCTGGCCTGACGCTGCGTTTCAGTCATGGGAAAACTATAGTTCTGTGCCGAAGCAGCGGTCAAACGGATTTTCGCGTTACCATCGCCACAGTGTGGCCCTGAACCCGATCTCATGGACATTTGCCGTAACTATCCTGAACTGCAGCGCCTGCTGTCCCATTCCCATGCGGTGACCGAGCCGGCCGAAGCACATGGCACGCTGGCGGGTGCCTTGTGCGCCAGCGGTGGCGGCTACAGCCTGGAAGACTGGCTGGCCGAGATACTGCCGGAAGGGCCGGTGGCCGGTGATACCGATATCGCGCTGCGCGGGCTGTATGACGCGACAGTGGAAGCACTGATCGGGACCGACATGCAGTTTGATCTGCTGATACCTGATGACGAGCAATCACTGGAGTTGCGTGTCGAGGCCCTGAGCCTGTGGTGCAATGGCTTTCTGTATGGTCTGGGTACCAATGGCGCCTCAGATCCGGACAAGCTGCCCGGCGATGCCGGCGAGATCGTGCGCGATCTGACGCAGATTTCCCAGGCTGGCCTCGACGCCAACGATGGCATCGAGGCCAACGAAAGCGCGCTGGCAGAACTGGTCGAGTTCGTGCGTGTCGGGGTGCAACTGGTGTTCGATGAACTGGGTCTGCTGCGTCAGACGCCGCCGACCGAACGGTCGGTCCTGCACTAGGGCTTGAAGGAACGCCATGATCCAATCCTCAGGTCGGCCCAGCGATGAGTTTGCGCGCCGCCGCCGGCAGCTGATGCGGCTGATGGGCAAGGAAGCCATTGCGGTGCTGCCGGCTGCGCCGGTGCGGCAACGTAATGGCGATGTCGAATACAACTACCGCCAGGACAGCGATTTCCACTACCTGACCGGGTTCGATGAGCCGGAATCGGTGGCGGTGCTGGTACCCGGCCGGCCGCAGGGCGAATACATACTGTTTGTGCGCGAGCGCAATCCGGAACGCGAGATCTGGGATGGCAGGCGCGCCGGTCCGGCAGGCGCAGTCAGCCAGTACGGCGCCGACGATGCCTTCCCGATCGCCGACATCGACGAGATCCTGCCCGGCCTGCTGGAGAGCCGCAGCCGCGTGTACTACAGCATGGGCGTGTATCACGACTTCGATCAGCGTGTGGTGGGCTGGGTCAATACGCTGCGTGCACAGGCGCGCTCCGGCCGGCAGCCGCCACAGGAATTTTCGGCGCTGGATCACGTGCTGCATGACATGCGGCTGTTCAAGAGCCGTGCCGAAGTGGCCACGATGCGCCGCTCGGGCCGCATAGCCGCCGGTGCGCACCGGCGTGCCATGCGCTTCGTGCGTCCCGGGTTGAATGAATACCAGGTGATGGCCGAGCTGCTGCATGAGTTCCACAGCCATGGCGCCGACATTTCCTATCACCCCATCGTCGGCGGCGGCGCCAACTCCTGCGTGCTGCACTATCGCGACAACAACCAGCCGCTGCGCGACGGCGATCTGCTGCTGATCGATGCCGGCTGCGAGCTGGATTTCTACGCCAGCGATATCACGCGCACCTTTCCGGTCAATGGCCGTTACACGCCGGAGCAGCGGGCCGTGTACGAGGTGGTGCTGGCCGCCCAGCGGGCCGCCTTTGCCGAGGTCCATCCCGGCAATCACTGGAATGCGCCGCACGATGCGGCCGTGCGCGCCGTCACCCAGGGTCTGGTCAAACTGGGATTGCTGAAGGGTCGGGTGCCGCAGCTGATCCGCGATGGCGCCTACAAGAGCTATTTCATGCATCGCACCGGCCACTGGCTGGGCATGGATGTTCACGACGTCGGCGACTACAAGGTGGGTGAGGAATGGCGGGTGTTCGAACCCGGCATGGCGCTGACCGTGGAGCCCGGCATCTACATTGCTGCCGGCAGCAAGGCGCCGAAGCGCTTCTGGAACATCGGCATCCGCATTGAAGATGACGTGGTGGTCACCAGCAAGGGGCACGATGTGCTCACCAGCCACGTGCCCACCGACGCGGATCAGATCGAGCGGTTGATGGCGACGGCATGAATGCGCCTGCGGCTGCGCAGGATTTCGACGTCGCAATTGTTGGTGGCGGCCTGGTGGGGGCCAGTCTGGCGCTGGCGCTTGCCGACACGGCGCTGCGTATCGCGCTGATTGAACCGGTGCTGCCGGGTGAGGGCAGCCAGCCCAGCTTCGATGATCGCTGCTCGGCGCTGGCCAATGGCTCGCGCCGCATTCTTGAATCCATCGGCGTCTGGTCCGGCATTGCCCGGCTGGCATCACCCATTCGCTGCATCCAGATCTCTGATGCCGGCCGCTTCGGCGCTGCGCGGCTCAGCGCTGAGGAACAAGGACTGGAAGCGTTGGGCTACACCGTACTGAACCGGCAACTGGGTGCGGCGTTGTGGCAGCGCTTGCACTCGCAGCACAGCATCGTGGTACTGGCGCCGGCGCGCGTGACCGCGGTGAATCATCAACCGGATTGCGTGCAACTGCAGGTGACCGGCGCCGATGGCGTGCGCCTGCTGCATACCCGCCTGGCCGTCGCCGCTGATGGCGCGCAATCGCTGGTCCGGCAGACGTCCGGCATTCCGGCCAGCGTGATGGACTACCGCCAGTGTGCCATCGTCGCGAACGTCAGCGCCGAGCGTGCCGCGGACGGCACGGCCTACGAGCGTTTTACCCCACAGGGACCGTTGGCGGTGCTGCCGCTGGCCGACGGCAGCCACAGCGTGGTGTGGACCGTCGATGGTTCTGCCGCACCGGCCCTGCTGGCGACAGATGACGCGGAATTCGCAGCACTGCTGCAACAACGTTTTGGCTGGCGTCTCGGCGCCATCCAGCGCATCGGCAAGCGCGCCGCCTATCCACTGGCGCTGTCACGCGCCGAGCGCAGCATCGCCCCCCGCACCGTGCTGGTGGGCAATGCGGCGCAGGCGCTGCATCCGGTGGCGGGGCAGGGTTTCAATCTGGGGCTGCGCGATGCCGCGGCGTTGGCGGAAATCATTGCCGCCGCGGCGGATCCGGGCGACGTGGTGCTGCTCGAGCAGTATCAGCGACAGCGCAGCGTGGATCGCGAACGCATGATTGCCTTCACCGACGGACTGGTGCAGCTGTTCGCCTCGCAGCGGCCCGGTGTGCCGCAGCTGCGCAACCTTGGTCTGCTGGCGTTCGACATGCTGCCGGCAGCCAAGCGCAGCCTGTCGTCGATCAGCTGGGGCTTCAATCGCCGTGCGCCGCGCTTGCTGCGCGGACTGACGCCATGAGCGCGGACGGGATCGACTTCGATGTGGTGATCGTCGGCAGCGGCGTCGTCGGCGCCACCGCAGCCGCTTTGCTGGCACGGCATGGCCGGGTGCCGGCCGCGCGCATCGCATTGCTGGCACCCGACGCACAGCCATCGGTGGCGAGTGCGTCTGATGGCGAGCCGCAATTGCGGGTGTCGGCTATCTCACCGGCCAGCCGCAAGGTGCTGCAGCAGGCCGATGCCTGGCAGCGCATGGATGAGCGGCGCCTCTGCGCCTATGAGTGCATGCGGGTGTGGCATGAGTCGATGCCGCCGGATGGTCTGGCCACGCTGGCCTTCGATGCCGCCGAACTGGCCTTGCCCGAGCTGGGTTTCATTGTCGAGAACGCCGTGCTGACGCGCGCGGCTCTGGCCAGTTTTGCCGAAGCTGGCGGTCGTTTGCTGGCTACCACACTGCAGTCTCTCAGCGGCGGGGATCAGGCCATGCGACTGGAAACAGCCGCCGGCGAATATCGCGCGCGACTGGTGGCGGGCGCTGATGGCGCGCAATCGCTGGTGCGCACGCAGCTGCAGATTCCGGTGCGCAACCACGCCTACCTGCAGCAGGCCATCATCGCCACGGTGGGCACCGCGAGGCCGCATCAACACACCGCCTGGCAGCGCTTCCTCGCTTCAGGGCCGCTGGCGCTGTTGCCGCTGTTTGATGGCAGCAGCTCGCTGGTGTGGTCGGTGAGCGATGAGCTGGCCGCCGAGTTGATGGCGCTGTCGCCCGAGCTGTTCCAGGCCCGGCTGGAGATCGCCTCCGACGCAGTGCTGGGGCGCATCACGCTGAAATCGCAGCGCGCGGCGATTCCGCTGCAGCGGGCCACAGCGACGGATCTGATCGCACCGCGTGTGGCGCTGATCGGCGATGCCGCGCACCAGGTCCATCCGCTCGCCGGGCAGGGCGTCAATCTGGGTCTGCTGGACGCCGCATCGCTGTGCGAAGCGGTGGCGGACGCGGTGAGCGAACGCGAGGACCCCGGCGCCCTGCGCGCCCTGCGCCGCTATGAGCAGCAGCGCCGCACGCATGACACGTTGATCAGCTGGACCATGAGCGCCTTCAACACATTGTTCAGTCAGGGTGGCGCCGCCGGTTGGGCCGCGGCGCGCATGCTGGGCATTGCCGGTGTCACCGGCGTTGGCCGCAGACTGCTGGCGCGGCGCGCGATGGGACTTGAAGGCGAGCTGCCGCGACTGGCGCGCTAGCTCCATACCGCGAGCCAGTGCACGGTGATGCGAGCAGACTGACTCCATCCGCTGCATCCGGGGCGTCTTGCACGCGTCATGCATTTGACACACACTCGGACGCAATCAAGCAGCACGCCGGGACGATGACGGGATCTGCAATGGTCCGAGGTATCCACCCAGCGGACGCTTCGCAGGGAGCATCAATGGAATCACCGCGTCGTGCCCGTCGCCCGGGTTTGCTCGGCTTATGTCTCCTGACCCTTGCCGCCTGTGGCGGCGGCGATGGCAACGACATCAGCGCGGGTCCAGCCAATCCCACCTGGACGCAGGGAAGCTATCCGGCTTCGAGCACCTTCGCCGCGCATTGCGCAGCGCCACGCACCGGTATCGATCCGGCCACGAATCGCGCATACCCTGACACCAAGGGCTCTGCGACATGGGAAAACTTCTGGCTGCGCTCCTGGACCCATGAGTTGTATCTCTGGTATCGCGAAGTGCCGGATGTGAATCCAGCCACCTACTCAAGCACCGAGGCATATTTCGCTTTACTCAAGACTTCCGCTACTACATCGACGGGCAAGGCCAAGGACCGCTTTCACTTCACCTACAACACGGCCGACTGGGTGGCGTATTCGCAGTCGGGGGTTTCGGCGGGTTATGGCGCCGAGTGGATCGTGCTGCAAGGCACGCCGCCACGCCAGGTCGTAGTTGCATTCACGGAGCCAGGTTCACCCGCTGTGTCGGCCGGCCTCACGCGCGGAGTGCAGGTGCTGACTGTGGATGGCGTGGATCTGGTGAACGACAACACCACCGCGGGCGTCAACACGCTTAACGCAGCGCTCTGGCCCAGTAGTGTGAATGAACAACACACGCTGACCATTCGCGAGCTCAATGGCACGACGCGCAGCATTACGCTCACGTCCGCCAACATCACCTCGACGCCGGTGCAGAACGTGACTGTACTGCCCACCGGTAGCGGCAACGTTGGATATCTGCTGTTCAACGATCACATCGCCAGCGCTGAACAACCGCTGATCAACGCCTTCACGCAGTTGCAGAACGCTGCGGTCACTGATCTGGTGCTGGATCTGCGCTACAACGGTGGCGGCTATCTGGTGCTGGCCAGCGAAGTCGCCTATATGATCGCGGGGCAAACCGCGACCGCAGGCAGGACTTTCGAGCGCATGGCGTTCAACGACCAGTATGCGACCAATGTCAATCCGGTGACCGGAGATGCCAATACACCAATGTTGTTCGTCGGCACTTCAAGCCTGTCGTCGCCGAGCGTATCGCTGCCGGCGTTGAACCTTTCGCGCGTGTTCGTGCTTACCGGCCGTGATACCTGCTCCGCCAGCGAGTCCATCATCAACGGCTTGCGCGGCATCGGCTTGCAGGTGATTCAGGTCGGTTCCACCACCTGTGGCAAGCCCTATGGCTTCTATCCTGAGGACAACTGCGGCACGACGTATTTCAGCATTCAGATCCAGGGCCTCAACAACGCCGGCTTCGGCGACTATCCCGATGGGTTCTCGTCGCAGAACACCACAGGCTATCCCGGCGTGTTGCTGCCGGGATGTTCGGTGGCCGACGATTTCACCCATACGCTTGGCGACCCTGCGGAAGGCAGGCTGGCTGCAACGCTGTTCTATCGTAACAATCAGTTCTGCAATGTGTCCGCAAGCGGCAGCGGTGCACGCGTGAAGATCCAGTCGGCCACAGATCTGTCCGCCGCAGACGGACTGATTCCGAAACAGCCGTGGCGCGAGAATCGCATCCTGGTGCGCAGGTGAAACGGATCGGCCTCGGAGTCCTGCTCTTGCTCACGGGTTGCGCTGGTACGGCCGCGCATATGGAACGTCCAGCGGTTATCGCGCGGCCCGACGCCAGCAGTCATGCGGATCTGCTGGCCGCGGTCCGTACCGCACTCAACGCAGCAAGCGTCACGTTGGCTGATGGCGCCTTGACACAGGACAGCCTGTTGTTGATTGAATCCGAGCGGCCGCAGGACGCCGAAGGCCGCTTGCTACAGGGCCGCGAAACGCGGACGCCAGAGCGCTTTCGGCTGGTGCTGGTGGATTCCCGCTGCGTGTTGATTCATGAGCGCACGCTGCGACGCTACGAGTTGCGCAAGACAGTGTGTACCAGCGTCCCGGTTGCTGGTCGCTCGTAACGGGCCCACAGGAGCAAGATACGCACTGAAGTTGATCGCTACAGCTCACTGCCGGTAATCTGCGGACATACAGAAGAACCATATCGTCGCGGCGGTGGTGATCAGGAGCTTGCGGCCGGCGGCTGACGCAAAGACAGGGTGGCAGGCCGCTCATCCTGCCCTCGACCCCGATCCGGAACAGCCGCGTTGATCGGCCGCAACTGCTAAGATCGCCGCTCCCATGAAGACCCCCAACGGCCTGCAGCCGCTCATCGACGATGGTGTCATCGACGAAGTCCTCCGCTCCCTGAAATCGGGCAAGGAAGCCACGGTCTATACCGTGCGTAGCGGCACGCAGATCCGCTGCGCGAAGGTCTATCGCGACATGGGGCAGCGCAGTTTTCAGAAGCGCGCGCAATACCAGGAAGGACGCAAGGTACGCGGCAGCCGGCAGGCGCGCGCCATGGCCAAGAGCACGCGTTTCGGCCGCAAGGAAATGGAGTCGGTCTGGAAGAACACCGAAGTGGATGCGTTGTACAAGCTCCACGAAATCGGCGTGCGCGTGCCGAAGCCCTTCGGCTATTTCAATGATACGCTCGTGATGGAGCTGGTCACGGATGCGGCGGGCGATCCGGCGCCGCGCCTGGCCGAGGTGAACCTGACTCCTGAAGTCGCGCGCGAGTACCACGCATTCCTGATGCGCCAGATCGTGCGCATGCTGGCCATCGGTCTGATCCATGGCGATCTGTCGGAGTTCAATGTATTGGTCGATGCCCAGGGGCCGGTGATCATCGACCTGCCGCAGGCGGTGGCCGCAGCCGGCAACAACGCGGCTTTCGCAATGCTCGAGCGCGACGTGAACAACATTCGCGGCACGCTCGGTCGCTTCGCTCCGGAGTTGCTGGACACGGAGTTCGCGCGCGAGATCTGGGCACTGTTCGAGGCCGGCGATCTGCAGGCCGATAGCGTGCTCACCGGCGTGTGCGCGCGGGAAGAGGGCAGCACGGATCCGGATGCCGTGATGATCGTCATCGACGACGCGCGGGAAGAGAACATTCGGCGCGAGTTGGGGCGGCAGAGCTAGCGGCGGTTCGCTCAGTTCAGCGGTAACTTGTCGAGCTTCGCCGCGCAGATGAAATCGTTTTCCGACAGGCCCTGGATGGCGTGCGTGGAATAGCGCACGCGGCAGTGGTTGTAGCCCACTTCCAGATCCGGATGGTGGTCTTCGATGTTGGCGATATGCGCCAGCGCGTTGACGAAGCTCATGGTCCGGTAGAAATCCTTGAAGCGGAATTCGCGCGACAGGCTCTTGCTGTCGGTGGCCACTTGCCACTCCGGCGACAACGTTTCGGCAAGCGTGGCAGCCTGCTGCGGTGTCAGCGCCGGCATGCCGCCCTCGCAGGGCACGCAGCGTTTCTGGCTCAGGTCTTTCATCACGCCTCCGTGCGGCGCGGATAGCGGCGCGCCACGTAGCTTTCCACCAGTTGCTGGAATTCCTCGGCGATGCGCTCACCCTTCAGCGTCACGGTCTTCTCGCCGTCCTCGTACACCGGCGCCACCGGTCGCTCGCCGGTGCCCGGCAGACTGATGCCGATGTTGGCCTGCTTGCTCTCGCCCGGCCCATTCACCACACAGCCCATCACCGCCACGCTCATGTTCTCCACGCCTGTGTGCGTGCGGCGCCACTCGGGCATGCGCTGGCGCAGATGTTCCTGGATGCTCTGCGCCAGCGACTGGAAGTAGGTGCTGGTGGTGCGTCCGCAGCCGGGGCAGGCGATGACCAGTGGCGTGAATGAGCGCAGTCCCATGGTCTGCAGAATCTCCTGCGCCACGATGACTTCGCGCGATCGGTCACCGCCGGGTTCCGGCGTCAGCGAGACACGGATGGTGTCACCGATGCCCGACTGCAGCAGCACGGCCAGCGCTGCGGTGGAGGCGACGATGCCCTTGGAGCCCATGCCGGCCTCGGTGAGCCCGAGGTGCAGCGGATGGCGCGAGCGCGCCGCCAGGTCGCGATACACCATGATCAGGTCCTGCACCGCGCTGACCTTGGCCGACAGCACGATGCGGTCGGCGGGCAGGCCGATCTGCATGGCGCGTTCTGCGCTGTCCAGTGCCGAGCGCACCAGTGCCTCGCGCATCACCTGCTGCGCCGAGTGCGGTTCGGCACGCGCATTGTTCTCATCCATCACGCGCGCCAGCAGCTCCTGGTCGAGGCTCCCCCAGTTGACGCCGATGCGCACCGGCTTGTTGTAGCGACACGCGGTTTCGATCATGGCCGCGAACTGTGGGTCGCGCTTGCTGCCGCGGCCGACATTGCCGGGGTTGATGCGGTACTTGGCCAGTGCCTCGGCGCAGGCCGGATGCTCGGCCAGCAGCTTGTGGCCGTTGAAATGGAAATCGCCGATCAGCGGCACGGCACAACCGGCGCGATCCAGCGCTGCGCGGATGGGCGCCACCGCTGCTGCCGCCTCATCGCTGTTGACGGTGATGCGCACCAGCTCCGAGCCGGCCTCGGCCAGCTCGCGCACCTGCTGCACGGTGGCGAGCACGTCGGCGGTGTCGGTGTTGGTCATGGACTGCACCGCCACCGGCTGGCCGCCGCCGATGATCACGCCGGCCACATCCACCCGCAGCGTTTGACGGCGATCGGCGGTCATGAAGGATTTCATGCCGCAATTGTAGTGTCGGCCTGTGACCGGCTGGTATGATTCGGCGCCCGTCGATAAACACCTGTACGGAGAGTTCCGGCCACCGGGCCGGACGCCGAAGGCGCAAGTTCCGCCCGGAAACGCTCAGGCACCAGGAACGGCAGGTCGAGACGGGTTCTGGAGAGCGGCGACCCCTGTGGGTCGCCCACCGAAGGGGTGCGGCGCAATACCATGCGCCCGATCTCTCAGGTCCAAGGACAGAGGGCGGCCGGCGCAGCAGCGCCCGCCTTTCGTGGGTCCTTAGGAGCAGAGTTTGGCATTGCGCACTCCGTTGTATGAGCTGCATGTGGCACTGGGCGCCCGCATGGTCGATTTCGGCGGCTGGGATATGCCGGTGGCCTACGGCTCGCAGATTGAAGAACACCACGCGGTGCGCCGCGCCGCCGGCATCTTCGATGTTTCCCATATGTGCATCATCGACCTGCATGGCGCGCGCGCGCGTCCCTTTCTGCGCTACCTGCTGGCCAATGATGTGGAGCGGCTCATGCTGCCGGGCAAGGCGCTGTACAGCTGCATGCTCAATGAAGCCGGCGGCGTCATCGACGATCTGATCGTCTACTTCCTGAAGGAAGATTTCTTCCGGCTGGTGGTCAATGCCGGCACCCGCGACAAGGATGTGGCCTGGATCGCCTCACTGGCCGGCGCTTTCGATCTGCGGCTGCACGAGCGCAAGGATCTGGCGATGCTGGCGGTGCAGGGCCCCGAAGCGCGCGCGCGTCTGGCCAGCCTGCTGCCGGCCGATCAGCAGGCGGCTGCGTTGCAGCTCGGGCAGTTCGTCGGGGTGCAGCTGGGTGACTGGTTCCTCGCGCGCACCGGCTACACCGGTGAAGACGGCTTTGAAGTGATGCTGCCGGTGAGCGGAGCCGCCGAACTGTGGCGGCAGCTCAATGAGCTGGGCGTCATGTCATGCGGCCTGGGTGCGCGCGACACGCTGCGTCTCGAGGCCGGCATGAACCTGTATGGCAGCGACATGGACGAACAGACCGATCCGCTGGAATCGGGACTGGCGTGGACCGTCGCCTTCGATCCGCCGCAACGCAATTTCATCGGACGCGCAGCGCTGGAAGAGCGGCGAGCGCGTGGCGTGGCACACAAGCAGGTCGGCCTGCTGCTGACCGAACGCGCCGTCATGCGTTCGCACCAGCGCGTGCTGGTGGAGGGCCTGGGCGAAGGTGAAATCACCAGCGGCACCTTTTCGCCGACGCTGTCGCAGTCCATTGCGCTGGCGCGGGTGCCGGCGGCCACCGGCGCCACCGTACAGGTGGAAGTGCGCGGCAGGCTGCTGCCGGCGCGCGTGGTCCGGCCGCCCTTCGTGCGCCATGGCAAGGCGCTGATACAGATTTAATGCGGGAGCAACACAGATGAGCAATATTCCAGCCGATCGGCAGTACACGCGCAGCCATGAGTGGTTGCGGACCACCGCTGACGGCGACCTCGAGCTGGGCATCAGCGATCATGCGCAGCATGCGCTGGGCGACCTGGTGTTCGTTGAAGTGCCGGAAGTGGGTCGCGAACTGGCGGCGGGCGAGGCCTGTGCCGTGGTCGAGTCGGTGAAGGCCGCCTCGGACGTCTACACGCCGGTGGCCGGCACCGTGGTTGCGGTGAATACGCAGCTGGCCGGTGCGCCGCAGCTGGTCAATGAAGATCCATATGGGGAGGGCTGGATCCTGCGCCTCAAGCCGTCCGGCGCAGCCGGCGATCTGCTGTCGGCCGCCGACTACGCGGTCATTGCCACCGCAGGCTGAGCAACCATGCCCTTCATTCCGCATACCGAAGCCGATGTCCAGAAGATGCTGGATACCATCGGTGTGCCTGACATCGAGACGCTGTTCGAGGAAATTCCTGCCGCGTTGCGCGTGCAGTCGCTGAATGGCATTCCCGAAGCGCTGAATGAGATGCAGGTCATGCAGCTGATGAACGCGCGCGCGCAGCAGGATGGCCGTCCGCTGTGCTTCATCGGTGCCGGCGCCTACGAGCACTACATTCCGTCCGCCGTGTGGGCCATCGTCACGCGCGGCGAGTTCTACAGCGCCTACACCCCCTACCAGGCCGAAGCCAGCCAGGGCACGCTGCAGAC
>JAIBJM010000072.1 GCA_020029535.1 Gammaproteobacteria bacterium
TGCCGGCGCCACGCTGATCTCGGGTTTCATGGCGCGATCGCTGACCAACAGCCTCAAGGTCGAGCTGAGTGCCGGCCAGTTCCTGGGCAATCTGTCGAACGGCTATCTGCTGGATCTGGGGCTGAATCAGGTGATCTTTCCGCAGTGGCGCTTCTCGCCGTTCCTGACGCTGGGCACCGGCTTCGAGCGCACCGAGCCCAAGGCCACGCTGGCGGTACCGCTGGATCAGGACAGCCAGACCGCCTACGCGGGCTTCGGCGCTCGCTTCTACCTGGGACGACGTTTTTTCCTGCGCGGCGAGTACCGGCACCACACGGTGTTCACCAGCCGCGACAGCAATGAGGTAAAGGAAGAATGGAAACTCGGCTTCGCATTCTTTTACTGACACTGGCCTGCATGCCGGTCAGTGGCTGCGCCAGCTTTCACTGGCCATGGCGCGGCGATCGCGTCGAGACCGTGCAGGCGCCGGAAGAAACCGACGCGGCAGCGGCTGAAGCGAGCGCACCCCCACCGGTGGTGATCGAACCGCAGGTGGAGCGGCGCAAGATCAAGGTGCCGAAGATCGACAGCGAGAATGTCTCGCTGGGCGCGTACTTCGGCGAAATCTCGATCGAGGACTTCACCGCCGTGCCGGTATCCGGCTTCAAGGCCGACTACCACATCACCGAGGACTTCTTCTTCGAAGCTGCCTACGGCCGGGCCACCGCCGGCAAGACCAGTTTCGAGACCCTCGGCGGCAATGTGCAGCTGTTGTCGGACGATGAGAGACGGTTCACGTATTACAACCTGTCACTGGGCTACAACTTCCTGCCGGGCGAGATTTTCCTCGGCCGGAAGCGGGCCATGACCAGCAGTTTGTATCTGCTGGGCGGTGTCGGCAGCGTCAAGTTCGCGAGCGACCAGTATTTCACCGTGAACTTCGGCGCCGGCTTCCGCGTGCTGCCCACCGACTGGCTGGCGATCCACATCGAGGTGCAGGATCTGGTGTTCAAGTCCGACCTGCTCGGCGTCGATCGCCTGAAGAACAACCTGCAAGCCCATCTGGGCGTGTCCGTGTTTTTCTGAAGCGAGGCTGACATGAAACGCATTGTTCACATCGCAGCGCTGCTGACCCTGGGACTGGGCGTGGCGCAGGCCGTGCCGGTCAACGCGCTGCGCAATGGTGCGCCGGCGCCGGCATTCCAGCTGAATTCGGCGGCAGGCGGAGCGGTGAATCTCGCCGACTACCGCGGCCAGGTGGTGGTGTTGAATTTCTGGGCCAGCTGGTGCGGCCCCTGCCGCACCGAGATGCCCATCCTTGAACAACTGCACAAGCAGTACAGGGCCAAGGGCTTCACCATGGTGGGCGTCAATGTCGAACCGAACTCGGCCGACGCGCTCAAGGCATTGCAGAAGACCCCTGTCTCCTTTCCGATACTTTTCGACACCGACAGCACCGTCAGTAAGCTGTATCAGGTGCAGGGCATGCCCAACACCGTGATCCTCGATCGCAAAGGCAATGTGCGTTACGTGCATCGCGGCTACAAGCCCGGCGACGAAAACATCTATCTCGACCAGATCCGCGCACTGATCCGCGAATGAAGCGCCTGCGTCATCCATGGCTGCTTGCGCTGACGGCCGTGCTGCTGGCCGGCTGCAGCGGCATCGAGCCTTGGGTGAAGCCCTATGAGCGCGAGCATCTGGCCGATCCCATCATGTCGTTCAATCCGAATCCGGTCTCCAGCAGCTACCTCGATCATGTCTACGAATCGCGCGAGGGCGCCAAGGGCGCCACCGGCGCCGTCGGCGGCGGCTGCGGCTGCAACTAGGCATTGACGTGACGCGCGGCACCACCTTGCGACGATGGAGCGGCCTGGCGCTGCTGCTGGCCACGGCCGCGCAATCGGCCGTGCTGCCCGAAGACCGCGCCGATGTGCTGTACCACCGCTATGACGGCGGCGGCATCATCATCCAGGGTCCGTCGGTGCTGGTGCGCAAGAAGCTGGGCGAAAACGTTGCGCTGTCCGGCAACTACTACGTCGATGCGGTGTCCAGCGCCTCGATCGACGTGGTGACGCAGGCCAGTCCGTACAAGGAAAACCGCAAGCAGTACAGCGGCGGCATCGACCTGCTGCAGGGCAAGACCACCTACAGCACCGGCTACATCAGCAGCAAGGAAAACGACTACCTGGCCAAGACGGCATTCGCCTCGGTCAGCCAGGACATGTTCGGCGACCTCACCACCGTCTCGTTCGGCTTCACGCGCGGCTGGGACGTTGTCGGCGAACGCGGCACCTCGCGTGCCGACCCCGTGGAAAGACGCAACTGGACCGTTGGCCTGTCGCAGGTTTTGACGCGCAACATGCTGCTGGGCGTGAACATCGAGACCAGCGAGAGCGAAGGGTTCCTGAACAATCCCTATCGCCAGGTGCGCTACGTCGATGCCGGCGATCCACGTGGCTATGGCCGGCAATTCGAGCGCTACCCGCATACGCGCACCGGCAATGCCGCCTCGCTGCAGCTCAAGTACTACCTGCCCTGGCGCGCGGCGCTGGATGGCAATTACCGCTATTACAACGACACCTGGGGTATCCGGGCGCACACCGCCCGGATGGGCTATACGCACCCGTGGCGTTCCTGGACCTTCGATGGCCGCCTGCGCTACTACACGCAGAGCAAGGCCGACTTCTACAGCGACCTGTTCCCCTTCTTCGACGCCCAGAACTTTCTGGCGCGCGACCGCGAGCTGGCCACCTTCAACAGCCTGACGCTGGGTTTCACCGCCACCTGGCAGTTCAGCACCGCACGCGCGCCGTGGATCGAACGCGGCACGCTGAATTTCAGCTGGGACAAGCTGCGCATCAACTACGACGACTTCCGCGATGTGCGTGTACAGACGTCGGCGCCCGGCACCGAGCCGCTGTACACGCTGGACGCCGACATCCTGCAGTTCTTTATTTCCATCTGGTTCTGACGGATCATCGCCAGCCTGAGACCACCTGGTCGAGAGAGGTTTGCGATGAAAAAACTGCTCGGTTCGCTGACATTCCTGATTCTGGCCGTATTGCTGCCGGCTGCTGCTGCCAGCGCCCAAACGCGTGAAGACGCGCGCCTGATCATTGCCACGCAAGTGCTCGGCGAACTGCGCGGCTCACCCGACCAGAACATCCCGGCCTGGCTGCTGGAACGCGCCTATGGCGTGGCCGTCATCCCCGACGTGAACAAGGCTGGCTTCATTTTCGCCGGCCGGCATGGCAATGGCGTGCTGACGGTGCGCGACAGCACCGGCCGTTTCAGCAACCCGATCTTCCTGTCGCTGACCGGTGGCAGCGTGGGCTGGCAAGCGGGCGTGCAACAGACCGATGTGGTGCTGGTGTTCGCCACCCGCAAGAGCGTGGAGGAATTTGCCCGCGGCCAGTTCACGCTGGGCGCTTCGGCCTCGGTGGCAGCCGGGCCGCTGGGTCGCCAGGGCGAAGCCGCGGTGGGAACGGCCGCCGAGATCTATTCGTACTCGCGCGCGCGTGGCCTGTTTGCCGGCGTGGCGCTGGATGGCACGCGGCTGCGCTTCGAGACCGGCACCAATGGCAGCTTCTACAGCCGCCGCAATGTCACCGCCGACGACATCATTGCCGGCCGCGTCAGCACGAATTCGGAATCGGCGCGGCGCTTCATTGCCGCAGTGGCCGGCGGACTGCCGGCCGCAGCAGCGGCGCCCGCGGCGGCCCCTGCTCCGGCCCAGCCGCGCCAACCTGCCGCCGGCGCGCAGAGCTTCCCGCTGGAGGATGGCGCGCCCGGCCGCGAGCCGCGCTGAGAGCGTGGTGCTGCACCCCTTTCATCCCATCATTTATGTGCGCGGTTTTGCCGCCACCACCGGCGAGATCGAAGAGGCGGTGGCCGACCCGTACATGGGTTTCAACCTGGGCTCCACCAAGACCCGCACGCTGTGGACCGGTGAGCTGAAACGCTTCTTCTTCGAATCGCCGCTGGTGCGGCTGATGGGCGAGTATGGCTACGGCGATGTGTTCGTCGATGGCGAAGATCTGCTCTCGCTGCAGCACTCGGCCACGCCCATCGACTATCGCTGCGTCATCATCTACCGCTACTACGACGAAGCCTCGGAGTCCTTCGGCCAGGGCAGCACGCCGCCCATCGAGCACTTCGCCAAGGGACTGGGCGAACTGATCGAACGCCTGCGCGAGCGGGTCTGCGCGAACAAGAAGAACCGCGTCAAACCCGCAGATTTTCGCGTCAATCTGGTGGCGCACTCCATGGGCGGCCTGATCTGTCGCGCCTTCCTGCAGAACCCGAAGCTGGGCAGCACCGCCGCGCGCGCGGCGGTGGACAAGCTGTACACCTACGCCACGCCGCATGGCGGCATCGACCTGCGCATCGTGCGCAATGTGCCAGCCTGGGCCACCTTCGGCGACGCCAGCAACTTCAACCGGCAGCGCATGGCCGAGTATCTGGGGCTGCCCGCCGGCACTGACGATGTGTCGCAGCTGAAGAATTTTCCGGCCGACCGCGTCTTCAATCTGGTGGGCACCAATCCCGGCGACTATCGCGCGCTGGGCGGGCTGTCGGCCTGGGCGGCCGGCGAGGCCAGCGACGGGCTGGTACGCATCGACAAGGCCACCACACATGGCTCCGACAGCGCCGGCAACCCGGCGCCCTCACCGCATGCCTTCGTGCACCGCAGCCATTCGGGTCACTACGGTATCGTCAATTCAGAAGAGGGCTACCAGAACCTGGTGCGCTTCCTGTTCGGCGCGCTGCGCGTCGACGGCGTGTTGCATGTGGACGATCTGTCGCTGCCGCAGGAAGTCGAGAAGGCGCGGCTGGCCGGCCGCACCGTGCGCGCCTCCTACCAGTTCGAAAGCGTAGTCAGTGTGCGCGGCGCGCAATGGCAGATGCACCGGCGCACCGTACGCGAGAACTCGGCCATCTTCCGCAGCTATGCCGAGCTGTTCCCCAAGGGCAGCGATGCCAAGCCCTCCTTCGACCGCACGCGCAGCCCGCGACTGTTCTCGGCCTTTCTCGATCCGGCACGCAGCGTCGCCAGCTCGGGCTCGGTCAGTCTGGCCTTCGATGTCGGCGTACTGGTGCCCGACTATGAAGTGGACGGCGCATTGTTCCTCAAGCGTCACTTCGAAGGCGGCTACATCTATCGCGAGCAGATCCTGGTGGAAGCCGTACCCGATAAACGCGCACCACTGGGCTGGCGCGTGTGTTACGGCTTCCAGCAGATCAGTCCCGGCGTGGCCGATACGCCGGCCGCATTGCGCACGCTGCCCGGCGGCGGCATCGCCTTCGACCTCGGCATTGCGCAACAACGCAGGCCGGGGCTGACAGGCACGCTGACCATCGAGGTGCGGCCGTGGAATGCGTCGCGCCGCTAGCGGCGATGAGAAACCAGCGCTCATGGCGGCTACAAGTGACCACATGACGAAGAAGAATCCGCTGAGCAAGGCGCAACTGCGGCGCCGTTATCTGTGGACGATGGGCAGTGCCTTCACGCTGTTCTGGCTGGCGATGGCCATCCATCCCAACGACCGCTCGACCTGGCTGCTGGAGAACGCCCTGGTGGTGGTCGGCGTCGGCATCCTGCTCCTCACCCGTCGCGTCTTTCCGCTGTCGCTGGTGTCGTACACCACCATCTGCCTGTTCCTGTGCCTGCACACCATTGGCGCGCACTACACCTATTCCGAAGTGCCCTTTCGCCAGTGGCTGGCCGCGTTGACCGGGAATGACGCCGTGTTGGGCCAGCGCAATCAATTCGACCGGGTCGTGCACTTCAGTTACGGGCTGCTGCTGGCCTACCCCATCCGCGAAGTGTTTCTGCGCATCGCCAATGTGCGCGGCTTCTGGGGTTACTTCCTGCCGCTGGACCTGACCATGTCCACATCCGTGCTGTACGAGCTGCTGGAATGGGCCGCCGCCAGCCTGTTCGGCGATGGACTGGGCACGACCTTCCTGGGTACGCAGGGCGATGAATGGGACGCCCAGAAAGACATGGCGCTGGCCGCGCTGGGCGCCCTGCTGGCCGTGAGCCTGATCGTCCTGATCAATGCCCGGACCCGGCGCGATTTCGCCGCGGAATGGGCTGATTCATTACGAATCAAGCACAAGAAACCACTAGAATAAGTGCGTCCTTGGTATATTACCGGCCCGCTGGCGACCCCCGGTCCGCCAGTTCCCGGGAATCCCTGCAAGGACTGTCATGAGCGACACGAAGATCATCTATACGCTGACCGATGAGGCGCCGGCGCTGGCCACTTATTCGCTGCTGCCGCTGGTCCAGGCCTTTACCAAGGCTGCGTCCATCACAATCGAGACCCGCGACATTTCGCTGGCCGGCCGCATCCTGGCCGCCTTCCCTGAAAACCTGGGCGCGGCACAGCGTCAGAACGATGACCTGGCCGAACTGGGCCAGCTGGCCAAGAAGCCGGCCGCCAACATCATCAAGCTGCCGAACATCAGCGCCTCGGTGCCGCAGCTGACGGCGGCGATCCGCGAGCTGCAGTCGCAGGGCTACAAGGTACCGGACTATCCGGAAAATCCCACCGACGAAGCCGGCAAAGCCATCAAGGCGCGTTACGCCAAAGTGCTGGGCAGCGCGGTGAATCCGGTGCTGCGCGAAGGCAATTCCGATCGCCGCGTGGCCAAGGCCGTCAAGCAGTATGCGAAAAAGCATCCGCATTCGATGGGCAAGTGGAGCGCGGATTCGGCGACGCGCGTCGCGCACATGCAGTCCGGCGATTTCTACGGCAACGAACAATCGGCACTGATCGGCAAAGCCGACACGCTGCGCATCGAACATACCGACGATGCAGGCAAGGTCACGGTGCTGAAAGAAGCCGTGAAGGTGCTGGACAACGAACTCATCGCCAGCACTTTCATGCAGCGCGAGGCGCTGCGTGCCTTCTATGAAGCCGAACTCACCGCCGCCAGGGCCGCCGGTGTTCTGGCCTCGCTGCATCTGAAAGCCACGATGATGAAGGTGTCCGACCCCATCATGTTCGGCCACGCCGTCAGCGTGTACTACAAGGATGTGTTCGCAAAGCACGCCGCCGTGTTCCAGCAGCTCGGCATATCGCCGAACAACGGCCTCGGCGACGTATACGCCAAGATCCAGAAGCTGCCGGCTGAACAGCAGGCACAGATCGAAGCCGACCTGAAGGCCGCATATGCCACGCGGCCGCCGCTGGCCATGGTGGACTCGGACAAGGGCATCACCAATCTGCACGTGCCCAGCGACATCATCGTCGATGCATCAATGCCGGCCGCGATCCGCACTTCGGGCCGCATGTGGGGGCCGGATGGCAAGCCGCATGACATGGTGGCGATGATTCCGGACCGCTGCTACGCCGATGTCTATCAGGCCGTCATCGACGATTGCCGGAAGCTCGGCGCCTACGACGTGACCACCATGGGGAGCGTCAGCAATGTAGGCCTGATGGCGCAGGCCGCCGAGGAATACGGCTCGCACGACAAGACCTTCGAAATCGCGGCGCCCGGTACGGTGCGCGTCATCGACACCGCCGGCAAGGTGCTGACCGAACACAAGGTGAGCAGCGGTGACATCTGGCGCATGTGCCAGACCAGGGACGCCGCCGTTGCCGACTGGGTGCGGCTGGGTGTGGTGCGCGCGCGCCTGACCGGCGCCGCTGCCATTTTCTGGCTGGATGAAGCGCGCGCCTACGACCGCAACCTGATTGCGCGCGTGCGCCAATACCTCGCGCAGAGCAAGACCGAGGGGCTGGATATCCGCATTCTCTCGCCGGTGGAAGCCACGCGCGCCACGCTGCTGCGCGTGCGCGCCGGCCAGGACACGATCTCGGTAACCGGCAATGTGCTGCGCGACTACCTCACCGACCTGTTCCCGATTCTCGAACTGGGCACCAGCGCCAAGATGCTGTCCATCGTGCCGCTGCTGGCCGGCGGTGGCATGTATGAAACCGGGGCTGGCGGTTCGGCGCCCAAACACGTGCAACAGTTCTTCGAAGAGAACCATCTGCGCTGGGATTCGCTGGGCGAGTTCCTCGCGCTGCAGGTGTCCATCGAAGATCTGGGCGAGAAGAACGCCAACCCGCGCGCCGCCACGCTGGCCGAAGCACTCGATGAAGCCAACGGCAAGTTCCTCGAGAACGACAAGTCGCCGTCACGCAAGGCCGGCGAACTGGACGTGCGCGGCAGCCACTTCTATCTGGCGCTGTACTGGGCGCAGGCGCTGGCGGCGCAGACCAAGGATGTGGAGTTGCGTGAAGTCTTCACACCCATTGCTGCCCGGCTCACCGCCGCCGAGTCCACCATCGTCGGCGAGCTGAATGCCGTGCAGGGCAAGCCCATCGACGTCGGCGGTTACTACCATGCCGACCCGGTGAAGATGTCGGCCGCGATGCGGCCCAGCAAGACACTGAACGCGGTAATTGATCCGCTGCGGTAGCAGCGCGTATCCTGCCGGACACTAGAATACGAGAGGGGTTTTCCATGCGCGTTGCAACCTGGTTGTCTGCCTCCACCGTCCTGCTGATTTCTGTCGCGGCCCAGGCGCAGAACCCGCCGGGCCCGCCGGCAGGTCCGCCGGGAGGCCCGATGGCCAACATGCAGCGCTTCAACGGCACCATCGAGAGCGTTGACGGCAAGACCCTCAAGGTGAAATCGAATGAGGCCGGCAGCATTGCGCTGCGACTGACGCCGGACACCCGCATCATGACGCGGGAGAAAGCGACGCCGGCCGACATCGGTGCCAATACCTTTGTGGGCTGCACCGCAGTC
This sequence comes from Gammaproteobacteria bacterium, assembly GCA_020029535.1. Taxonomy (GTDB): domain Bacteria; phylum Pseudomonadota; class Gammaproteobacteria; order Steroidobacterales; family Steroidobacteraceae; genus FEN-1191. The sequence goes on from JAIBJM010000072.1 coordinate 8,755, forward strand.
AAGCAGGCCAGCGGCGAGTTGCAGGCCACCGAATGCCACATCTTCCCCGAGTCCATGCGCGGCGTTGGCGAAGGCCACTACCCCTGGGGCAACGCAGCTGACACCACGATGACCAATGGCGCGGTCGCCACCATGACCAATGGCAGCGTGCAAGCCGCCGGCGGCAATGCCGGTGGCCCGCTGCTGAAGATCGGCTACAAGGGTGGCGGCGAACAGAACATCCAGGTCACGCCGAAGACAGAGCTGACGAAGATCGTGACCGGCGATGCCGCCACGCTCAAGCCCGGCATGCGCGTCGGCGGCGCTGCGCGTCCTGGCGCCGATGGCGGCGCGGACGTGATGATGCTGAACGTGATGCCGTAGTCGCGGTCAGCCGGAGGCAGACGGCGCCACGAAAGGCACACCGCAGCCCCCAATCCCGCAATACCCGTTCGGATTCTTGGCCAGGTATTGCTGGTGGTAATCCTCGGCGTAGTAGAACGGCGGCGCTTCGCGGATTTCGGTGGTGATGGGTCCGTGGCCCGCAGCGGTCAATGACTGCTGGTATTTGTGCAAGCCGGCTTCGGCGGCCTGCCGCTGCGATTCGCTGAAGTGATAGATGGCTGAGCGGTACTGCGTACCCACATCGTTCCCCTGCCGCATGCCCTGGGTGGGGTCGTGCGATTCGAAGAACACGCGCAGCAGCTCCTGGTAGGAAATCCGCTTCGGATCGAACACCACCAGCACCACTTCGGCGTGGCCGGTGCGCCCGGTGCACACCAGCTCATAGCTGGGTTCCGGGACGGACCCGCCGGCATAGCCCACGGCGGTCACGTATACGCCGGGCAGCTTCCAGAACAGGCGTTCGGCGCCCCAGAAGCAGCCCAGGCCAAACATGGCCTGTTCGTAAGCGTCCGGAAACGGCGGATAGATGGAGTGCCCGTTCACAAAATGACCGGCTGCCGCTGTGGCTTTCATCGCACAGACCTCGCCATGTGGGATTTGCCGGTAGAATGCACAAACCCCGTCGCTTTCGCACCCTCAAAGACCATGGGCATCAGTAATCCCCAGAATTTGCCTCGTCCCCCTGTGCAGGAGCCGCGCCCCTATGGCGTGCGCGTCAGCCTGAAAGCCGATGATCCGTTCAGCCGCCTGGTGGGCAACAACTGGCATCGCGACCACTGGTATCACACGGCCGCCGAGCGCGACGCAGCATTGACCGACATGAGCCGCAAGCACGAATACTCGCGGCCCGGCGACAAGCCGGCGATGGTATTCGACAAAGTGGAAAACCTGGCCGCCAGCCGCGGTCTGTAACCAGGATTTACGCTAAAAACTGCGGCCGAGGAACAGATAGAACGCGGTGTTGCCGCCTTCGTCATAGCCTACGGCCAGGTAGGCGGGACCGATGTAGGTGTCGGCCCCGAAGAACAACGAGGCATTGGTGCGCGCGCTGCTGAAGCTGATGGCGCTGCGCCGGTCCCACACATTGCCCAGCTCCAGCGACAGGCCGGCATAGGCCGGCACGTTCAGCACGCCCTCACCGCCGCGTCCCACCTGGCGCAGATAGATGGCGCGGCCGATGGCGTAGTGCGGCCCGGCCAGCGAGTCGGCACGCAGACCCGACAGGTTGAGGAACCCGCCCATCGGAAACCAGGTGCGCACATTGCCATCGAAGCCGCCCACGGTGCTGCCGCCCGACAGCCAGACAATGCCGGTGTTGCGGCCGCGCGAGAAGGCCAGCGTCCAGTCCAGTGTCAGCAGGTCGGTGCCGAGGTCTGCGCCACGATCGTCCTCGATGCGCCACTCGGCGGAGAGCTGCTGGCCACGGCGCGGGAAGTTCACGCTGTCGAGCCGGTCGTAGGCGAAGCGCAGGAAGGCACCATTGATCTCGAAGCGGCTGGTCGGCACGCTGAAATCACCCAGCTTCACACGCGTGCTGCCATCGGTGCGCAACACACCGGCACGCATTTCGCCCCAGTTGCTGAACTCGCGGCCCATGTCGAGGCCGTAGTCGACGCTGCGCACGCGGTACTCGCCCACCTGGCGGTATTCGTTGCTGGCAGCGTCGAACACCATCTGCGGCACGTTGTGCGCTTCCAGCTGCGCGTGCGGCGCGATGAACCAGCGCGCCGCATTCGACAGCGGCAGATACAGCTCGGTGCCGATATGCGGCGCAGCGCCGATCTGCATGTCCAGCAGCGCTTCAGCGCCCAGCGAATTCAGCTCGGTGAACACCAGGCGCGCCGCGGCGTTGAAACTGCTGTTGCCCTCGAAATCGTCCTGCAGCGAGAGACCGAAGCGCAGATAGTTCGGCCCCCAGGAATTGCGCTGCGCATTGAAGGCCAGCCCCTTGCGACCATCGGCATCCTCGACCACGCGGTAGTCCAGCGTTTCCAGATTGCCGCGGGCGTACAACGTGGTGACCTCGCGCTGCAGTTTGGCGGGGTCCAGTGGCTTGCCCACCTCATCGCCGAAGATGTCGCTGATCTGCCGCTGGTAATCGCCCTTGGCCGATTCATTGCGCACGAACTCGATCTTCGGCAGCTCGCCGCGCATGGTCTTGCGCGAGGCCAGGTAGCTCTCGTACGCCGCCGCATCGATGCCGTAGCGCGCCAGCTGCGCCTGCGCCGCACGCGCGGCAATCTCGCCGCGACCGATGGCGCGGTTGCCGATGGCGAAGTTGTACGAGGAAATATTGGAAAGATCCGGTGTCAGGAACACATCGCGCGCCGGATCCAGCAGCGCGCGCTGCGCCTCACTGTCCCGCCGCATCATGATGGCCAGCGACTGGTTGGACACGCTGGCCAGCGAATCGAGATTGTCCCGCGGCAGCAGCGCGGCCCTGGCATCGACGACGATCAGGATATCCACGCCCATCTCGCGCGCCACATCGATGGGCAGATTCTTGACCAGCCCGCCATCGACCAGCACCCGCCCCTCGCGTTCCACCGGCGCGAACACGCCGGGCGCCGACATGCTGGCGCGCATGGCGCTGGTCAGGTCGCCATTGCGGATGATCACCGCCTCGCCGGTCTCCAGGTCGGTGGCCACGGCGCGGAAGCGCGCCGCCAGCTGGTCAAAATCATTGACGCCGGCCACCGGCAGCGTGGCCTGGCGCAGTACCTGGGTCAGCTTCTGGCCCTGGATCAGGCCGGACGGAATCTTCAGCCTGCCATCGCTGAAACCCAGCGGGATGTTGACCAGGAAATCGAGGTCCTCCTGCTTGCGGCGGAAGGCCAGCTCGGCGCGCTTGGGCCGGTCGCGGAAGGCGTCCTGCCAGTCCAATGAACTGAACAGCGTCTCGATCTCGGCGGCCGACATGCCCGTGGCATACAGCCCGCCCACCACCGCGCCCATGCTGGTGCCGGCAATCACATCCACCGGCACGTGCAGTTCGTCAATGACCTTCAGCACGCCGATATGCGCGGTGCCGCGTGCCCCACCCCCGGACAGCACCAGCCCGATGCGCGGGCGCGCCGCCTCGGCGCCCACGGCCATCGCCGTCGCGAACAGGGAAAAAACCGTCAATATCAGCAGAGGAAGACGCATCACCGGCCCTAGTATGCACTGCCACGTCTACCGCCCGCGAGACGGGCTCAGTATGCTGCGCATCCCATGGAATTCTTCATCCTTACACTGGTGATCCAGGTCGCGCTGATCATCCATTGCGTCCGCACCGGCCGTAACACCATCTGGATCTGGGTGCTGGCGCTGCTGTCACTGCCCGGCGCCATTGCCTATGTCGCGGTGGAAATCCTGCCCGGCCTGTTCGGCAGCCGCACCGCCAAGCGCGCCGTGCGCGGGGTACGCCGCACACTGGACCCCGGCCAGGACCTGCGCCGCTACGAAGGCGAGGCGCAGCGCACCGGCGGTGTGGCCAATCGCCAGCGCTATGCCGACGAACTGGTGCGCCAGGGCCGGCCGCGCGAGGCCATCGAGGTCTATCGCCAGGTGCTGACGGGCCTGTACGAACACGATCCGGACCTGATGCAGGGGCTGGCACGGGCGCAGTTCGCCAACGACGACCCCAGCGCTGCGCGCGCCACGCTGGATGCGCTGATCGCCGCCAATCCCGATTTCAAATCGCAGAACGGTCACCTGCTGTATGCCCGCGCGCTCGAGGGTGAGGGCAACAAGGCCAAGGCGCTGGAGGAATACCAGGTGCTGGCCAGCTACTACGCCGGTGCCGAGGCGAAGCTGCGTTATGCACGACTGCTGCGTGCCGAAGGCCAGCGCGAGCAGGCTCATCAGGTGCTGACCGAACTGCTGGAACACGCGAAGCATGCGCCCGGTCACTATCGGAAAGCGCAGGCGGAATGGTTGGCGGATGCGCGGCGGGAGCTGGACGCGTAGCTGCTGGTCTGCCCGGAGTGGTGCTGTCAAGGATGTGTTGAGGCACGGGCTGGGTCGGGCGCGCTGCGCGTGCCCTCACGACGGCCGGCGCGTCGCGAGGCTAAAGCGTCGCTCCGCGCTAATCGGCCGTCGCTCGGCGCCCGACACGCCTGTGCC
>JAIBJM010000073.1 GCA_020029535.1 Gammaproteobacteria bacterium
CCCGTCACGGGCACGTGGTCGCGGAGTGGATGTTCCGGTGAGTGCGATTTGCGGCGCGCCGAGCGTTGACCGACCAGCGCTGAGCAGACCTTCAGAGTCTGCGAAGCGCCGGTCAACGCGAGGGCATGGCCGCAGGCCACGCGTCGCCATGAGCGCTCACCGGAACATCCACTCCGCGACCGCCTGCGGTGATAGTCAGGCCGAGCGCTGGTCCCCAGCCTGCAGGCGGCTGATCAGCGAACGCAGGAAGACGCGGTTGAAGCGCAGCTGGCAGGAGGCCGATGCCTGCTCCAGCAGCGTTGAACTGACCTTCAGCACCGTCACCGCATCGACGGCGCGGATGGTCGCGGTGCGTTTGGCGCCCGGCACATAGCCGGTCTCGCCGAAACATTCGCCATTCGACAGCAGCCCCACCGATCCGCCGTGGCGCTCGACGTTGCAGTTGCCGCTGACGATGATGTAGAAGCGATCGTCCATCTCGCCTTCCTTGACGATCTCCTCGCCGGCGCGGTAGTCCTGCCAGTGACTGGCGCGCAGCACTTCCTGGATCTCGGCATGCGAGAACTCATGGAAGAACTTCAGGCGGCGCAGCAGGCCGAACTGTTCCTGCTGGTCCATGCGCGAGTACTGCTGGCGCAACTTCTGGTGCACGCGCGTCAGTTCGCCGGCCAGCTCCAGTCCACTGCGGTGCCGGCGCTCCGGTTCCTTCTGCATGGCCATCGCCACCACATTCTCCAGTTCTTCGGGAATGTCGGCGCGATGTGTGTGGATCGGCGGCGGCGTGGCATAGACGATCTGGTGCAACAGCTTGGCGAGATTGCCGGCGCGGAACGGCCGCGTCCCGGTCAGCAGCTCGTAGCTCACCGCGCCCAGCGAGTACAGATCGGAACAGTTGGTCAGCTCCAGGCTCTGCACCTGCTCCGGCGACATGTAACTGGGTGAGCCGGCAATGCCTTCGATGCGCGAGATCTCCGAATCGGCCACCAAAGCAATGCCGAAGTCGATGATGCGGACGTCGCTGTCCTGGGTCAGCATGATGTTGGATGGCTTGATGTCGCGGTGAATCACGCCGCGCGAATGCGCGTAGTGCAGCGCCTTGGCGCACTTGAACATGATCTCGACCACGTCGTCGATGCGCAGCAGGTTGTCCGGCCGGCAGTATGCCGCCAGCGTGCGCGCGCCGTGCACATGCTCGGTGACGATGTAGCAATGACCATTCTCTTCGCCGGCGTCGTAGATGGGCAGGATGTTCGGATGCTGCAGCATGCCGACCATGTGCGCTTCCGACAGGAACATCTTGCGCGCGATGCGGGCGCGCTCGTCGTCACCGCCAGCATCGATGTTGTAGACCTTGATGGCGACGTCGCGACCGTAGTACGGATCGTGCGACAGATACACCGTGCCGGTGCTGCCGCGGCCCACCTCATTGACGATGACGTACTTGCCGATGCGTTCGGGAATCTGGCGGGCACTGACGTTGAGTTTTACCGGGGTGGCCATCGCGGAATTCCGTGGGAGATGTCCCGCAGGATACGGTCCCGCCCGGGGTCGATCTGTGACTCAGTTACCGAAGTGGTCGAACCCCGAATGCGAGAACTGCATCACGTTGCCATGCTCCAGCAGCTGCAGACCCGGCTGCGCCTGCAGCTCGCCGATGACTGACAGCGCGCACTGCGCCACGGCAGCCAGCTCAGGCAGCCGTGCGCGCGCCGCCTGCGGCAATGCAAACAGCAGTTCGTAGTCCTCGCCCCCGCTCAGCGCATGGCGCCAGGCACGATCACCCGCGGCCGCCGCCAGCGCCGTGGAAATCGGTAATTGTTCCACCGCCAGTCGCGCGCCCAATCCGCTGGCGGCTGCCAGGCGCCCGGCATCGGCCCACAGGCCATCCGATACATCGATGCAGGCCGAAGCCACGCCGCGCAACGCCGCGCCGAGCGCAATGCGTGGCGTCGGAAACTCGAAGCGCTGCCGCAGTTCCGCAGACTGAAGAGTCCGACCCGCCGCCGCATCACCCACGGTGCCGCTGACGCACAGCAGGTCGCCGGCACGCGCCGTCGAGCGCTGCAATGCCGTGCCCCTGGCCACCAGGCCGGCCGCCTGCACCGTGATGCTGAGCGGACCGCGACTCATGTTGCCGCCCACCAGCGCCACTTCATGCTGGCGTGCCAGTGCGTCGAATCCGGCGGCGAATTGCGCCAGCCAGCTTTCTTCGATGACCGGAAGATTCAATGACAGCAGCGCCCAGGCCGGCGTGGCGCCCATGGCAGCCACGTCACTGAGATTGACGGCCAGCGCGCGATGACCCAGCGAACGGGGGTCCGCGCCCGGCAGGAAGTGCACACCTTCGACCAGTGCATCGGTGGTCAGCACCAGTTGCTGCCCTGCCGGCACCTCAAGCAGCGCCGCATCGTCGCCGACACCCAATGACACATCGGTGCGCGCCGCACCGAGTCTGCCGAAGAAGCGCTCGATCAGCCCCGCTTCAATGTTCATCGCTGCGCCAGGTGCGCGCGGCGCGATCCAGCACACCGTTGATGAACTTGTGCGCGTCGGTGGCGCCGAAGCGCTTGCACAGCGACACGGCTTCGTTGATCACCACGCGGAACGGCACTTCACGCCGCTGCTGCATTTCAAAGGCCGCCACCCACAGCACGGCATGCTCCACCGGATCGAGCAAGGCAGGGCGCCGGTCCAGCAAAGGCTCCAGCGCCGCATCCAGTTCCGCGTGACCGGCCGTGATCTGTTGCAGCAGCAGATTGAAGTATTCGCCGTTGGCGCGCGGCATGTCCTTGTCGGTGGCGAACTCGGCCTGCAGGTCCTGCCACGAACCGGGGTTCAGCTGCCAGCGGTACAGCGCCTGTACCGCCAGACGCCGGGCCAGAGCACGCGCGGCATGTTGGGGATTGATGCCCGCCACGTCAGATACGCCGCAACAGCTGCGCCATCGCGATCGCGGTATCGATGGCCTCACCGCCCTTGTTGAGCTCGCCCGGCGCGGCGCGCTGCTGCGCCTGCGCCAGATTCTCGGTGGTCAGCACGCCGAACGCGACCGGAATGCCGGTGTCCAGCATTACGGCCTGCAGACCGCGCGCGCACTCGCCGGCCACGTAGTCGAAGTGCGCCGTGTCGCCGCGGATCACGCAGCCCAGCGCCACCACGGCATCGACGCCGCGCAGCGCAAACTGGCGCGCCGCCAGCGGCAGCTCGAAGGCGCCGGGCACGCGCTCGATGCGCAGCAATGCTTCGTCGCCGCCCCGGCGACGCCAGCCCAGGCGCGCACCCTCGATCAGTTGCCCGACGATGTCCTCGTTGTAGCGCGCGGCAACGATGGCCACGCGCAGACCGGTGGCCTTCAGATCCGCCTGTTCTGTCGCTGCATTTCCCATGCGATCAGTATATCGGAGGATCAACCGGCCCCATCGAGGTAATCGACGATCTCGAGGCCGAATGCAGCAATGCCGTGCAATTGCTTGGGCGCCGACAGCACCCGCATGCGGTGCACGCCCAGATCGCGCAGTATCTGCGCGCCGACGCCGAAGGTGCGCAGCACGGCGCCGCTGTCCTGCGCCGTCGGCTGGTGTCGCGCCACGCTCTGTGGATTGCGGACAGCTTCGGCCAGTTCGGCCGGCGTCTCCTGCTGACGCAGCATCACCACCACGCCGCTGGGCGATTGCGCGACGCGCTGCAGGGCGGCGCGCAACGTCCACGAGCGCGATTCGGTGCGCGCGCCAAGCAGATCGCGCAGCGTGTCGGCCAGGTGCACGCGCACCACTGTGGGTTCGTTGGCACTGATCGGGCCATGCACCAGCGCCAGGTGCACTTCGCTGCTGACATGATCCTGGTAGCAGCACAGCCGGAACTCGCCGAACTCGGTCTGCACCATACGCTCGGCCACACGTTCAACCGAATGTTCGGTCTGCAACCGGTAACGGATCAGATCGGCGATGGTGCCGATCTTCAATCCATGCCGGTGCGCGAACTCCTCAAGCTGCGGACGGCGCGACATGGTGCCGTCCTCGTTCATGATCTCGACGATCACCGCCGCCGCCTCGCTGCCGGCCAGCCGCGCCAGATCGCAGCCTGCTTCGGTGTGACCGGCGCGCGTCAGCACGCCACCTGGCTGCGCCATCACCGGAAACACATGACCAGGCTGACGCAGATCCTCGGGCCGCGCCTCGGCGCGCACGGCCGCGCGCACCGTGTGCGCCCGATCGTAGGCGGAGATGCCGGTGGTGATTCCTTCCGCCGCTTCGATCGACAGCGTGAAGTTGGTGCGCTGGTCGCGGTCGGTGTCGCTGACCATCAGCGGCAGGCGCAGCTGCGCGCAGCGTTCGCGCGTCAGCGTCAGACAGATCAGGCCGCGGCCGTAACGCGCCATGAAGTTGATGTCCTCAGGACGCACCATCGAGGCCACCATCAGCAGGTCACCCTCGTTCTCGCGATCCTCGTCATCCATGATGACGACCATGCGGCCTGCGCCCAGGTCTTCGAGAATCTCTCTTGTCGTGTTCAGCTGCATCAGGACTCCGGCGTTGGCGCCACTGCGGGCATGTTCAGCAGCCGTTCGGCGTAGCGCGCCATCTGGTCGATCTCCAGATTGACGCGGGTGCCCGGCTGCCATGTATTCAGTGTGGTCACCGCCACCGTGTGCGGCACCAGGTTGACCTCGAACCAGTCCTCACCCACATCGTTGACGGTCAGGCTGACGCCATCCAGCGCCACCGAACCCTTGCGGGCCAGATAACGCGTCAGCGCCGGCGGCGCGCCGAGGCGGAATCGTTCGGAGCGTGCCTCGGCGCTGCGTGCGCGCACTTCGGCAACGCCGTCCACATGACCGGACACCAGATGACCGCCCAGCGCATCGCCGACGCGCAACGCCGGTTCCAGATTGACGCGCGTGCCCACCTGCCACGACTGCAGCGTGGTCAGCCGCAATGTCTCGCGCGACACATCGGCACTGAAGCTGCGCTCATCCAGCGCCACCACAGTCAGACACACACCGGCCACCGCCACGCTGTCGCCGATGCCCTGTCGCGCCAGCTCAAGATTGCGCACGCCAATGCTCAGTCGCAGGTCGCCGCCACGCGGCTCGACACTGCGCACCTCGCCCACATCCACGATGAGGCCGGTGAACATCAGGCCGCCTGCGGCAACGGCCGCGCGATGATGCGCAGATCGTCGCCGACCAGCGTGCATTCGGTGTAGCGCAGCGTCAGCCGCTGCTCCAGCGACTGCAGTAATGGCAGTTGCGCCAGAGCGCGCGCATCCGGTCCCAGCAGACAGGGCGCGACATAGACCACCAGCTCATCAACCAGGCGCTGCTGCAACAGTGCGCCGGCCAGCGTGGCGCCCGCCTCCACCCATACTTCATTGGCGTGGCGCTGGGCCAGCAGGCGCAACACGGCACTCAGCGAGGGTCTGCCATCGGCGTCGACCGGCGCCATCTCGATCTGCACGCCCAGCGCTTGCAATGCCGCGCGGCGTTCGGCCTGTTCGCGACTGGCAATCAGCACCGAAGGACCGGGACGGTGAAACATCCGGGAGCGCGGCGGCGAGCGCATGTCACTGTCGAGCACCGCGCGCAACGGCTGGCGCGACGCACCCTCGATACGCACATTCAGCGCCGGATTGTCGGCCAGCACCGTGCCCACGCCGCTCAGCACCACCGAACTGCGGGCGCGGAAACGCTGCGCATCCTTGCGCGCCACATCGCCGGTGATCCAGCGGCTCTCGCCATTGGCCAGTGCCGTACGGCCATCCAGACTGGCGCCCAGCTTGACACGCACCCAGGGCAGGCCCTGCTCGTGGCGCTTGAAAAAACCCGGATTCAGTTCACGGGATGCCTCGGCCAGCAGCCCGCCCTCGATGACAATACCCGCCTCGCGCAGCTGCTGCGCGCCGCCACGCATGCGCGGATCCGGATCGTCGGCGGCGTACACCACACGCGCCACGCGCGCCGCAATCAGCGCCTGCGTGCAGGGTGGCGTGCGGCCATGGCCGCCGCAGGGCTCCAGCGTCACATAGGCCGTGGCACCTAGGGCTTCACCACCCGCGGCCTCCAGTGCGCGCACTTCGGCATGGGCTTCGCCGGCGCGCTCATGCCAACCCTCGCCGACGATGCGACCGTCACGCACCAGCACGCAGCCCACACGTGGATTCGGATCGGTGGTGTTCAGACCGAGCGCCGCCAGCCCCAGTGCATGCTGCATGTGCTGCTGATCGGCCTGACTCCAGGTACTCACGAACCCTTCTTCGGCGCCGGCGGCGACGCGCCGGGCAGCAGCGGCAGCTGGTCGCGATTGGCATCGCGGCGCCGCGGATGCCGGCGCAAATGCTCGATGGTTTCGCGGAAGGCCTCCACGTCCTGGAAGCTGCGATACACCGAGGCAAAGCGCACATAGGCCACTTCATCCAGATGCCGCAGTTCTTCCATCACCAGTTCGCCGACGGCGCGCGCCGGCACCTCGCGCTCGCCCATCACCTGCAGCTTGTGGCAGACACGACCCACGGCCTGCTCGATGGCCTCACTGGACACCGGACGTTTCTCCAGCGCCTTGATCATGCCGGCACTGAGCTTGGCCTCATCGAAGGGTTCGCGACTGCCGTCGCTCTTGATGACGCGTGGCATCAACAGCTCGGCGGTCTCGAAGGTGGTGAAACGCTCATTGCAACGCAGGCATTCGCGCCGCCGGCGGATCTGACGTCCATCGGCAGCCAGCCGCGAATCGGTCACCTTGGTCTCCTCGTGGCCGCAGAACGGACAGTACATCGGCCTCCCCGGTAGCCTGCGTCAGGCGCCGTACACCGGAAAGCGCCCGCACAGCTCCAGCACTCTGGCGCGCACCTGCGTCACCACTGCCTCGCTCCCGTTGGCATCGATGATGTCGGCGATCCAGTTCGCCACCAGCGTGACTTCCGCCTCGCGGAAGCCGCGTGTGGTCGCCGCCGGCGTGCCGAGACGCAGACCGCTGGTCACCATCGGCGGCCGCGGATCGTTGGGCACCGCATTCTTGTTGACGGTGATGTAGGCGCGGCCCAGCGCCGCGTCGGCATCCTTGCCGGTCATTTCGCGCTGGCCCAGATTGACCAGGAACAGATGGTTGTCGGTACCGCCGGAGACGATGTCGAAACCGCGCGCCACCAGCGCTGCCGCCATGGCGCGTGCATTCTTCAGCACCTGCTGCTGATAGTTCTTGAAGTCCGGCTGCAGCGCCTCGCGCAACGCCACGGCCTTGGCGGCAATCACATGCATCAGCGGTCCGCCCTGCGTGCCCGGAAACACCAGCGAGTTCAGCTTCTTCGTTATGGCTTCGTTGGCGCGCGCCAGGATCAGTCCACCGCGCGGACCGCGCAGCGTCTTGTGCGTGGTGGTGGTCACCACATCCGCGACGGGCACCGGGTTCGGATACAGATCGGCCGCCACCAGTCCGGCCACATGTGCCATGTCAACGAACAGCATTGCGCCCACCCCATCGGCGATGGCACGCAGCCGCGCCCAGTCGACCACACGCGAGTAAGCGGAGAAACCACCGACAATCATTTTCGGCTTGTGCGTGGCGGCCAGCTGTTCGATCTGTTCGTAGTCGATCAGGCCCGTGTCGGGCTTCACACCGTACTGCACCGCGTTGAACAGCTTCCCGGAGAAATTGACCTTGGCGCCATGCGTCAGATGGCCGCCGTGATCCAGGCTCATGCCGAGGATGGTGTCCCCCGGCGCCAGCAGCGCCAGATACACCGCTGCATTGGCCTGCGAACCCGAATGAGGCTGCACGTTGGCGTAATCGGCGCCGAACAATTCCCTGGCGCGATCGATTGCCAGCTGCTCCACCACATCGACGTACTCGCAACCGCCGTAGTACCGCTTGCCGGGATAGCCTTCGGCGTACTTGTTGGTCAGCACCGAGCCCTGCGCCGCCAGCACATTGGGGCTGGCGTAGTTCTCGGAAGCGATCAGCTCGATGTGCTGTTCCTGGCGGCGGCGTTCGCCTTCCATCGCCTGCTGCAGTTGCGGGTCGAATGCGGCCAGATCCGGCTTGGTTGAATACATGCCTGCCCCTCGAAAAAGGAGCGGAATTGTACCCGAGAGGCGCTCGGTCTAGGCCAACAAACCCTGCACCACGCCACACCAGGCAGCCGCCAGATTGCCGCGATCGTAGCCACCGCCGCCCAAGGCCAGCACCCGCCCGTGGCCAAGACGTCCGGCCAGCTGCACCAGCTCGCGCGCGGCCGTGCCGTGACAGGCGGCGGAAAAATTCAGGTGAGTCAGCGGATCGCCGGCCACACTGTCGGCGCCACACTGCAGCAGGATGAACTCGGGGCTGAAGCTCTCGACATGCGCCAGCATGCGGGGCCACGCCACGGCAAATGCCGCATCACCGGCGCCGGCCGGCAGCGGAATGTTCAGTTTGGTGCCGGCGGCCGCGCCGCGGCCGGTTTCCGCAGCATCGCCCGTGCCCGGGTACAGGCTCTGACCGCTCTCATGCAGGTCGGCGAGGATCAGTTCCGGATCGTCCTCGTAGGCGTAGAACACCCCGTCACCATGATGCGCATCGATGTCCACATAGGCGATGCGGCGCAGGCCGTGGCGGCTGCGCAGTGCCTCGATCACCACGCCGCAGTCATTGAACACGCAGAAGCCGGCGGCCCGGTCGCGGGCGGCGTGATGCAGCCCTGCGATGGGCACGAAGGCGCGGCGCGACGCCCCGCCCATGATCCAGTGCATGGCCTCCAGGCTCGAGCCCACCACGCAGGCGGCCGCGTCATACACCCCGCGATAGGCCGGCGTGTCGCCGCCATCCAGCGCGCCGCTCCCCTGCTCCGAACGCTGCTGCACGAAGTGCAGATACTCCGGTGTGTGGAACAGCAGCAGTTCCTCGTGGGTGGCCTGCACGGGATCGACCAGGCGTACCTGTGAGCGCAGGCCGCGCTGCTCGAACTCGCGCATGAAGGCGGCATGGCGGTCGGGGCCGAACGGATGTCCGTCAGGGAATCCGTAACGGGACAGGCGCTCCCCCGCAACCACGGCCACTTGTGGCTGTCTGGAATTCAAGCCGGCAGCGTAGCACAGGCCCGCCGGCGGCCATCGCCAGCGCCGCCGGCTTCGCGGATAATGCGCGCCCCTTTCCGTCCCTGTCCGAGCGAACATTCATGGCGCAATACATTTACACGATGAACCGCGTATCCAAGGTGGTGCCGCCCAAGCGCACCATCCTGCGCGATATCAGCCTGTCGTTTTATCCCGGCGCCAAGATCGGCGTGCTGGGTCTGAATGGTTCCGGCAAGTCGACACTGTTGCGCATCATGGCCGGCATGGACACCAACATTGATGGCGAGGCACGACCGCAGCCCGGCATCAAGATAGGGTTCCTCACCCAGGAGCCGCAGCTCGACGAAAGCAAGGACGTGCGCGGCAATGTGCTGGAAGGCGTGGGCGACACCTTCCGGCTGGTGCAGCGCTTCAACGAGATCAGCGACAGCTTCGCCGAACCCATGGACGACGAGCGGATGAACAAGCTGCTCGAAGAACAGGCGAAACTGCAGGATGCCATCGACGCCAAGGGCGGCTGGGACCTGGAACGCCAACTGGAAATCGCCGCCGACGCGCTGCGACTGCCGCCGTGGGAGGCGAAGATCCCGCAGCTTTCCGGCGGCGAGAAGCGCCGCGTGGCGCTGTGCCGGCTGCTGCTGTCGCAGCCGGACATGCTGCTGCTGGATGAACCCACCAACCATCTGGACGCTGAATCGGTGTCCTGGCTGGAACGCTATCTCGAGGAATATCCCAGCACCGTGATCGCGGTGACGCATGATCGCTACTTCCTCGACAACGTCGCCGAGTGGATCCTGGAACTGGACCGCGGCCATGGCATTCCATGGCAGGGCAATTACTCGTCCTGGCTGGAGCAGAAGGAAAAGCGGCTGGCTCTGGAAGAGCGCGAACAGGACACGCTGCGCAAGACGCTGGCCCGCGAACTCGAATGGGTGCGCTCCAACCCCAAGGCGCGCCAGGCCAAGAGCAAGGCGCGCCTGGCGCGCTATGACGAACTGGCCTCGCGCGAATTCCAGCAGCGCAACGAAACCAATGAAATCTACATTCCGCCGGGACCGCGCCTCGGCGATTCGGTCATCGAAGTCACCAATCTGCGCAAGGCCTTCGGCGACAAGCTGCTGATCGACGGGCTGAGCTTCCAGCTGCCGCCGGGCGGCATCGTCGGCATCATCGGACCCAACGGCGCCGGCAAGACCACGCTGTTCCGCATGCTGACCGGCGCCGAGACACCCGACGGCGGCGAGATCCGCACCGGCCCCACCGTGCGGCTGGCCTATGTCGACCAGTCGCGCCAGGCGCTGGATGACAGCAAGACCGTCTGGGCGGAAATCTCCGGCGGTCTCGACATGATCAAGGTGGACAATTACGAGACCTCCTCGCGTGGCTACGTGGGCCGCTTCAACTTCAAGGGCACGCAACAGCAACAGCTGATCGGTGAACTGTCGGGCGGTGAACGCAACCGCGTGCACCTGGCCAAGGTGCTGAAGAGCGGAGGCAATGTGCTGCTGCTCGACGAGCCCACCAATGACCTGGACATTGAAACCCTGCGTGCGCTCGAAGAAGGTCTGCAGAACTTCCCGGGCTGCGCTGTGGTGATCTCGCACGATCGCTGGTTTCTCGACCGCATTGCCACCCACATCCTGGCCTTCGAGGGCAATTCCGAGGTGGTGTGGTTTGAAGGTAACTACCAGGACTACGTCGGTGACCTGAAACGCCGTCGCGGCGAGGAAGCAACGCAGCCGCACCGGCTGAAGTACAAACGGCTTTCCGGTTGAGGTCGTCTCTGAACAGGATTATGTAAGCCCCCGTATAGTCTCAATAAATCTGTGACTGGCCTGCTGTCGCAGTTCGGCTACACTGCTTACATGTCCACCCATATCGACGCCGCCGGGCAGATTCATCACGAACAGGAAGCCTCGCTGGCGCTGACCTGTCCGCACTGCCAGGTGATGTCGCATATCACGCCGATTGCGGTGCCGGGCTTCATTGAGCTGAACAGCCATCGTCCCAAGGCCGTCGGCGTGGTGTACCGCTGCGATGCCTGCAATGCGCCGGTCTTTCTGCGCTTCCCGGTCAAGATCTACGCCGGCAACCGCATCGAGCTGAACTCGGCCTTCATCGAAGTCGAGCGACCCAAGGAAAAATTCAGCTACACCTATCTGCCGGAAGAGGTGGAGGTCCTGTTCCGCGAAGCACTGGGTTGCTACTCCAGCGGCAACTTCAATGCCTTCGCCGGCATGTGCCGGCGCGCCATGCTGGCAGCCTTCGTCGATCTGGGCGAAGCCGGCAAACTGAAGGTGTTCGATCAGCTCAACGATGTGCGGTTGATGGCCGATCTGGATACGGACACCTTCCTCGGCATCAAGCGCATCATCTTCGGCGGCGATACCGACCCGCATCCCAGTCTGCCGCTGATCGATGACCGTCAGGCCGGCGTACTGCTCGAAGTGGTCAAGGACCTGCTGTACCAGGTGTACGTGCGCAAGGGCCGGCTGCAGCAGGCCATGATGGTGCGCCGCTTCTTCTCCGAGGAATCGCTGCGCGATCTGCGCGTGCCGAAGAATTCGCAGTCGGGCTGACTTCACCCCGCCGCTGCGCGGACTACCGTCAACGAGCAACTGATTTCGCTGCTGATGCCTGCCATAACCGCCGCTTCCGCTTGGCTACCGGCCCAGCATATCGCGTGCATGCACGCGCGACTCCTTGCCGATCAATATGAGCGCAATCGCGGCGGCGCAGGCAACCGCAATGGCTCCCGCCAGATAAACCGCGTCCACGCCATTTGCGTGGGCGATTGCACCGGTCGCCGGCGCCGCGATGGCAAGCGAGATATCCAGGAATGCAACGTAGGCGCCCATTGCCATGCCGCGGCTCTGCACCGGCGCGCGCCGCACGGCTTCGACGCCGAACCCGGGGAAAGCCAGCGAATAGCCGAAGCCCGTGAGTGCCGCGCCTGCGTAAGCCACCCATGACTGGTGAGCACTCCAGATAAGGAGTTGGCCCAACGCTTCGATACCCACACAGACCAACGCGACGCGTGCGCCACCCAGTTTGTCAGGCAGATGTCCGAACAGCAGGCGCGCAGCGATGAAGGCCGCGCCAAAAAAGGTGAACGCCATCGATGCCTGTCCCCAGTGGCGCGCCACGAAGAGCAAAGCAATGAATGCGGTGATGCTGCCGAAGCCGATGCTCGACAGCGCAAGACCGAGTCCCGGCAACCAGACCTTGCCCAGAATCTTGTAGAACGGAACACGACGCGCGGCGCTTGGCGCGGTGCCGGGTACGAAAAGAACGCAAGCGATGGCCGCGAGCGGAATGAGCAATGTCGCGACGGCAATGCCCAGAAAGCCCCATTGCGCATACACCGCGACACCCGCGGGCGCGCCGACGGCATAAGCGCCGTACATGGCAATGCCCACCCAGGCCATCACCTTGCCAGCGTGCTGCGCTCCGACAAGCGCGACGCCCCACGTGAGCGCTCCCGTCACGATCAAGCTCTCCGCACATCCAAGCGCCAATCGGCCGCCCAACAGCACCGCGCCTGCCCGACCCGGGACACTGAAACCCAGTGAACCGAAGTACAAGATACCGGCGCCCGCGGCGATCAGCATTCCAGCAACCACCGCGGTCTTCGCGCCCCTCACATCGGCGATGCCGCCCGCCCAGGCCCGCGATGCGAGTGCGGCGGCAAATTGCGCACCAACGACAACGCCCACGAGGAGCGCATTCATGTGCAGCGTCTCGTGAGCGTGCAACGGCAACACAGGCATCGGCAGTCCAATCGTGAGAAAGCCGACGAATACGGCCAGCGTAATCGGCAACAACCTGATGGCCACGCCCGATGTGTTCGGCGAGACATCAACTATCGATCTCGAATTCATGGTGATATGCCATTAAAAACGCGAGCACTTACTCGCAATTTAAGAATAGGATGGCGCCCCCGTGTTGGAAACTCGCATTCGGAAGCCGACATGAAATCATTGCCAAAACCGCGAAAAGAGCCGCGCCAGATGCGCTCGAAACAGATGGTGGATGTCATTCTGGAAGCAACGGCTCGCGTTCTGTCCAGGGACGGCTACGCGGCGATGAATACCAATCGCGTGGCGGCTGTAGCCGGC
>JAIBJM010000074.1 GCA_020029535.1 Gammaproteobacteria bacterium
TCCCAGGGCACTGGTCCATCGACTTGCGCCGGATGGGAGCCTCTCGGCAGAAACACTGGAACCGATCGCCGCCGACGCGCGGCCAAACAAGGACACGCGTCAGGACGTCAAGCTGAAACTGATCGCCGGCCTGCTCGATCTCGGCCTGAACGAACTGAAGCGCCGTGAACAACAGCGGCGCAACCGGCGTCTGGCGCTGCTGGCCACCGCTTCCGTCGCCGGCATGGCCGTCACATCGACGCTGGCAGCAACCGCCTGGCTGGCGCGCAACGAGGCCGAGCGCGAACGGCAGCGGGCGACTGCGGAAGCCGAAACCGCGCGGCAGACCACGCGCTTCATGGTCGATCTCTTCAAGGTGTCGGACCCAAGCGAAGCGCTCGGCAATACCATCACCGCGCGCGAGATTCTCGACAAGGGCGCTGCCCGTATCAGCCGGGAGCTCGATGGCCAGCCGGCCATCCAGGCGACGCTGATGGATACGATGGGCACCGTGTACACCAGCCTCGGCCTGTATGGTTCGGCAATGCCGCTGATGCAGGCTGCGCTTGAGAAACGCCGCAGCGTATTCGGCAACAACGCACCGGAATCTGCCGACACGCTCCGTCACCTCGGTCAGGTGCAGACACTGGCCGCAGATTACGCCGCCGCCCGCCGCAACATCGACGAAGCGCTGGAGATCAAGCGCCGCGCCCACGGCGAACGCAGTACGGAAGTGGCGGCGATGTTGACGATGAAAGCGGACCTGCTGGAGCGCACCGGCGATTACCGGGGTGGTGAACCGTTGATCCGCGAGGCGCTGGCCATCCAGCGCTCCCTCCATCCGGGCGCCGATCCCGACGTGGCTACAACCATCGCGTCGCTGGGCCTGAACTACTACCAGCGCGGCGAGTACGAATCCGCAGCCGCGCAACTGCGCGAAGCCGTGGCGATGCGCCGTGCGCTGTACGGTGACGCGCATCCGGCACTTGCCGAGTCGATGAACAATCTGGCCTGGGCCCTGTTCGACCAGGGCAAGTCTGCGGAAGCCGAGCGGATCATACGCGAGACACTGGCAATGCAGCGCAAGCTGCAGGGACCGGCGCATCCCGACGTAGCCGCAGTCCTGAACAATCTCGCCTACGTGCTGGAGAACCGGGGTCAACTGGCGGGTGCGGAAGCCGTCTATCGTGAATCGCTGGAAATGAACCGCAAGTTGCTGGGCGACCGGCACCCGAATGTGATGGCGACGATGAGTAATCTGGCGTCCGTCATGTACGGCCGCGGCGCACATCTCCAGGCCATCGACATGCTGCGACAATGTCTGTCGCTGCGCCGTGCGGTACTTGGAGCCAGCCATCCCGATGTCGCGCAGGCGGCGACCAATCTCGCCTACTGGCTGATCGATGCGGGAGCCCTGGACGAGTCGGCACGGCTGGTCGAAGAAAGCCTGCGGATCCGAATTGCCGCGCTGGGCGAGATGCATCCGCAGGTGGCAAGTGCCTTGATCGTCAAGGCAAACCTGCTGTTGGCGAAACGTAATGCGCACGCCGCCGCCGAAATCGCCGAGCATGCCCTGCGAATTGCCACGGCGGCAAAGCTGCCATCGGACCATTGGCTGGCTGCCGCGGCACAAAATGCGCAGGGCGCAGCGCTGCTGCAAATGCATCGTTACGCACAGGCCGAGCCGCTGCTGCTCGGCAGTCTGGATGGCCTGAAGCAGGCGCCGATCCCCGACCTTGCAACGCATGCGCGTGAGCGCATCGTCGAACTCTACAAAGCATGGGGGCGACCCGACCGGGCCGCGATCTTCGCCGCCAACTGAATTTCGACACCGATTCATGACCAGAACTAATTAGCGGAACCACAGGGAGCGAGGGAACATGTCTGCTCGAATACTTGGACAATGGCTTACCGGGATCGCGCTAGCGGTCGTTTTGTTTGCGACACCAGCCGGCGCACAGACCGCAACGGCAACCGCTACGCAGCTGCTGGATCGTGTCGACGCCTACGGCGCCACACGCGTGATCGAAATGCAGTTCAACAATCCGGCCCGCACCAGTCCGTATGTTGACGACGGCATCAGCGGCACCGGCTTCCTGGAATGCAAGCTGACCTCGATCAAGGGCCTGTACTGCCTGGACGGCAAGACGCTGCGGCGCTGGCCGAATCCCAAGCATCCGGCGCCATCCGAAGCAGTACTGCAATGTGACGATCCGGCATTGCATCTGGATACGCGCAAGTCGAACCCCTGCACGACAATGACAGTCGACCAGTCCGGCTCGCTGTGGCTGGCTGGACGGAAGGGCAATGCGCACAGCCTGCTGAAGGTGATCCCGACGGGCGCGACCGGTTGCGCCGCCGGTTATTCGCCGCTGCAGTATTCGCCCGGACTCTGCGTGCGCGAGTACGCTTCGGGGCGGCCGATCATCTTGGATGCCGACGTCGTGGACGGTGAAGTCGCGGCAAGCTTTGCCTACGGTGCCGGCGTTCTGGCGCTGGAAGACCGCAAGAAGGTGGTGTTCTTCCGCGACCAGCCCGGCAGCGCACCGGTCGAGATCGCGGCCGGCAAGTCGGGCTGGGGCCTGGCGGGCAGCGAAACGCTGCAGGGCGTGACGCTGCTGCAAATGGCCAACGGCTCCGCCGTGGCCAGCTATGCGGTGGTCACAACCTCGCGAGGCCGGGTGCTTGCCGTCAATGTCGCCGGCGGTGCGGCCTTCCCGGTTCATGATGTGACCGTGTCCCGCGCGAGCGCCGCTTGCAACGCCACCGCTACGCAATTCGGTCTGCGCGCCAGCAAAAAATCCGGCCGCGTATATGTCAGCGATCGCAATTACTGCCGTGTGCTGGCCTTGCAGCCCACAGCACAAACCAGCGGCGGCCAGTTCCAGCTGGCCAACGTGCTGGAAGCAGGCCAACCGCTGACACTGTCCACCGGCACAATCGCCATCGACTCACCGACGATCGCTCCGGGCATCAGCATCGATCTCGAGGACTGCTACGACACCTGCAATCTGGTCACCACCAGCAGCGGCGTTGCCGCCACACTGCAGCACGTACAGCTCGGCAGCGTGGCATCGGGACTGACGCTGTTCCAGATCACCGGCATTCCCGACTGCCGCTGGGCCCCGAACAGCTGCGACCCGGCCTTGCTGAGTCAGGTGATCGTGGATCCGGATAATCGCGGCAATCCTGCAGCACAGTACCTGAACGTGACGCCGCTGCTGCCGAAGGAAATCACCGATCTGTACGCCGCCAGCGGCGGGCTTCCCAAGCTGCTGGTCTCGCCGCAGTACCGCGGCCAGAGCGCCAATGGCTATACATTCCAGGCGTTCTTCGGCGTGACCGAACCGGATGTGATGTTCCGCGACAGATCCCTCGGCGAGTTCAACATTGCCGCACTGGCCGGACAGGAACTGGGCTGCCGCCTTGACTATCCAGCGGCGACGCCGGTTTCCACGCTGTTGAAGTGGGATATAGCCACCTACGTGTCGGAGAATTTCCTCAGCGTGGATCTGCCGGGCCTGAATGACACCGAGCGCCATGTCGACACGCTGATCAATGTCGGCTGCGGCACTCTTTACGTGGTGATAAAGAAGTTTTCGATGCTACCCTACAATCTGGAGCTGACTCCTGACACCTATGACGGGACGCGCATCGTGAGCAACAACGACGCGGTTTTCGGCCGGCTGCTCGGCAAGCTGTACTCCGACCTCGAGTTGGCGCGGGCGCAGCTCGCCTGCGTCAATGTCGACGCCGCATCAGGCAATCCACCCTTGTCGCCCGCGGTCTGCAGTTCGCTCGCAAGCCAATGGGCCAACGGCAAGGACAAACTCGACACAAAGTGTCTGGGGGCGACAGTCCAACCCAAGCAGAGCTCCGGCGCCAATGCCTGCCAGGCGTTCGAGGAACAGCTGGGACACTACCGGGATACTCTGGATAACGCCGTGCCCTATGGCGTCGACCCGGCCAATCGCCTTGGCGAACTCCGTGCACGTGTCGACGTGATCTTCCACGTACTGCTCGACCGCTTCCTGCCATCGGTGCCGGACGGTGGCTTCTGCGTCGAAACGGGGACCTGCACGCCATGATGAATGACGGGCGCGGCTTGCCGCGATCTTCGATTTGAGCGGAGTCGTGTTGCGGATCGGGGTTACGGGTCACCGTGACCCCGATCCGGCCGATATTCCGGCGCTGCGGCGCGACATCACAGACCTGCTGCGCTGGCTGCAGACCCGCCTGCCGGGCGTGGAGTTGGTGCTGGTGAGCGGTATGGCGAACGGTGCCGACCGCATCGCGATGGATGCGGCGTTCGATGCAGGACTGCACGTGCATGCGCTGCTGCCCATGCCGCTGGCCATGTACCTCGACGATTTCGACGCCGGATCGCGCGCCGATCTGCAGCAGCGGATTTCCGATCCGCGGGTAACCTGCACCGAACTCGATCTGCCGCAGGACCTGGATCCTGCTGCAGCATGCACTCCCGGCGCCGAGCGCGACCGGCTGTATCTGGCGCTGTCGGAACGACTGCGACGCTGCACGGGGCTGCTGCTGGCGTTGTGGGATGGGGCGGACACGGGCCGACCCGGTGGCACCGGCGATACCGTGTTGCGCTATCTCGGCCTGGTTATCGGCGACGGGCCACGTACCGCACACGGCAATGCGCTGGATATCGCACCGGTCGCCGGTGCGCGCGCCGACCGACCGGTGTATCGCTTCCCGATGGCCCGCGCTGGCGGCGATCGTGTCCGTCTTGGGTCGGCAGGTTTTCTCGGCATCAGCGATGACGACACCCTTGTGCCGGTGGGATCCCGGCTGCCGCCTGCCATCGATCGCGAATTCGACGAGCTGGTGAATTACGCGCGCAACGCCGGCACGCCCATCGATCCCGCCAATCATCCATGGGGCCTGATGAATGATGAAGTCGCAGCGCTGCGTCCAGCCGCGGCGCCTGCATTGCGTGCACTGGATGCCGAATACCGGCGCGCCGATCTGCTGGCCGTGCATCATCAGCGCCGCTCGGAACGGCTGTTCAAACTGTTCAGCATGATGGCCGCCGGCATGGGCCTGCTGTTCCTGGTCTATGCCAAGCTGGCGCCAGCGCAGTCTTTGCTGGTGGCGTATCTCGCGCTGTATGTCGCCGGCATCGCTCTGGTGTGGGTGGCTTCGCGGGAACAATGGCTGACACGCCATCTGATGTGTCGGGCGATCGCCGAGACCCTGCGAACGCGCTTCTTCCTGACGGTGGCGGGCATCCCGGCACAGGGCATGGAACAGCATCTGATGCGCCTGCTCGGCACCGGACGCATCGAAGGCTTCAGCTGGATCGGCTATGTGATCCGCGGCGCGACGCCAATCACCGCGGGTCCGTCTCCGGCTCCCGCGCAGTGCCTCGAGTACGTGCGCATGCGCTGGATCGAAGACCAGCATCAGTACTTCGAGCGCAAGTCGCGCATGATGCATCGTGACGACTCGCGCCTCGGACATCTCAAACGTTTCATTCTCGGCGCCACGATGCTGGCCACTGCCGCGTTGCTGGTGTTCAAGCAGCCACTGGGTCACACCATGATGGCCGGCCTGTCGCTGAAAACCTATCTGGTGTTCCTGCTCGGCCTGATACCGCTGTGGCTGGGCATCTGGGAGATCTACCAGGTGAAGACGGCCACCAAGGAGCTGGGCTGGCAGTACCGGAATCAGCTGTACCATCTGAAGCGCGCCAGCGCCGTGCTGCGTTCGGCAGGCGACGCCAGCCGCGCCATGGCCATACTGGGCGACACTGCCGAGCGCATGCTGACCGATACCTATCTCTGGACAGTGCAGCGCTTCCATCGCGAACACGAGCCGCCCGCCGCGGGCTAGGCCGGCGAGCAGGCCCTGGGGCCGTTGCACGCGGCCAGGCGAGCGCCGATACTCGCCGGCATGCGAAAGCAGTTCCGAGTCGGCCTGTTGCTGCTGTGCGCGCTGGCGATAACCCTGCGCGTCTCGGGCATGCACATGCACGTCGATGACGCGCACGACGGGCCGGCGGGCATCCATCTCGCCGAGGTGGGCGGCGATCGCGCCTACCATCAGGAGCACGATGATCACGATGGCCACGCGGTCGGCGAACACCGGCATGTCAGCATCGATGTTGGTCTGAACGGCGACGCGCTGAGCAAGCAGGCCACGTTCGAGCACAGCGTCGCGGCCTGGTTGCCGCTGTTGCTGATGTGGCTGCCGTTGTCACGGCAACCGCTGCGGCAGCCCATCCGCCCGCAGTGGCGACCCCCACCATCCCTTCCACGTCTCGTCGATCTGCTGCCGCCGCTGCGCGGCCCGCCTCTGCACGCCTGAGCTCCGGTTGCCGGTCCGCTGTGGCCGGTCTGGTTCAGTGATCGTGGAGGTTTTCCCATGTTGCATCCGATCGCACGCCTCTGGCTGGCGGGTCTGGTTCTGTTGATATGTCGGCCGGCCCTGGCCGCGGAGCAGTCCGCGCTCACCGGCCCGCTGACGCTGCGCACCGCCATCGCGGCCGCGCTGGCGCGCAATCCCGAGCTGGCGCTGACGCAGTATTCGCTGCAAGCCGGCGAGGCGCGTGTCGCGCAGGCCAATCTTCGTCCCGCGCCGCAGCTGGCGCTGGAACTGCAGGACTTCGCCGGCACGCATGCGCTGCGCGGCGTCGATGCGCTGGAGACCACGCTGAGCCTCAGCCAGGTCATCGAGCTGGGCGACAAGCGTGGCCTGCGCAGTGCAGCGGCCCGCGCCGACCTCGAGCTGGTCGGCATCGAGCGGCAGACACAGCAGCTGGATCTGCTGGCCGAAGTCACGCGTCGTTTCATCGCCGTGGTGGTGGCACAGCAGCAGCGTTCGCAGGCGCAGCGCGCCAGTGAACTCGGCGATGCGCTGCTGCAGGCCATCGAGGCACGCGTGGCGGCGGCGCGCTCGCCCGAAGCTGAGCGCAGCCGCGCCAGCGTCAGTGCGCTGCGCGCCCGTCTGGAGCTTGCGCATGCCGACAGCGAACTGCGGCAGACGCGGCGCGCACTGGCGGCGTTGTGGGGCGGGGCCGAAGCCGGGTTCAGCGAGGCGCAGGCCGATCTGTTCACCTTTCCGGTGCTGCTCGACTACGCCACGCTGCAGAACCGCCTGCAGGCCAACCCGGATGCGCTGCGCTTTGCTTCCGAGACACGGCAGCGCGAGGCGCAGTTGCGGCTGGCCGAAGCGCAGACACGGCCCAATCTGAATTTCAGCGTCGGCGTGCGTCAGCAGCAGGCCACTGAATCCACCGCGCTGGTAGCCGGCATCTCGATGCCGCTGCGCATGGCCGACCGCAGCGCGGCCGCGATCCGCGAGGCGGAAGCACTGCAGCGACAGAGCGCAGCGCGACAGCAGAGCGTGCTGCGCGCTGCCGAGGCCACGCTGTACGGCCTGTACCAGGAGGCGCTGGCCGCGCGCGCCGCCGCGACGGCGCTGCACGAGGAAGCATTGCCGCAGGCCGGACAGGCGCTGGAACAGACCCGCTACGGCTACGAACGCGGCCGCTTCTCCTGGCTGGAGCTGGCTGCTGCACAGAATGAATTGCTCGAACTGCAGGCAGCGGCCACCACACGCGCAGCCGATGCGCATCGGCTGCAGACCGAAATCGAACGTCTGACCGGCGAGCCGCTGACCGCGGACGCCACGGAGACCGCCCCATGAAGACCCTGACTGGCGCAATCACGATGGCCGCACTGCTGCTTGCCGTGGCGTGCACGCCCTCAACACCACCGCAGGCAGAGCATGACGAACATGCCGGTGAAGCCGCCCAATTCGAGCGCGGTCCACATGGTGGCCGACTGCTCGAGGATGGCGCATTCCAGATCGAGATGAGCATCTTCGAAAGTGGCGTGCCGCCGGAGTTTCATGTCTACGCCTATGAAGATGGCAAGCCGCTGCCGCCCGCGGCAGTAACGCTGGACGTGACGCTGACGCGCTTCGGCGCTGTGCAGGACCGCTTCTCGTTCCAGCCACAGCAGGATTTCCTGCGCGGCGACCACACGGTGGTGGAGCCGCACTCCTTCGATGTGAAGGTCACGGCCAGTCATCAGGGTCGCTCGCATGAATGGCGCTACGCCTCGTACGAGGGTCGCACCACCATCGCTGCCGACATCGCGGCCCGCTCCGGCATCGTCACGGCGTCGGCCGCCTCCGGCACGCTGCGCCAGACCTTGGCGCTGTACGGCGCAATCGAGCCCGATGCCGAACAGGTGCGGCAGGTCAGCGCGCGTTTTCCCGGACTGATCCGCAGCGTCAGCGGCGCCGTGGGCGCGCGCGTGCAGGCCGGCGATGCGCTGGCGGTCATCGAGAGCAATGAAAGCCTGCAGAGCTACACGGTGACGGCACCGCTTGCGGGCACCATCACCGCGCGCAATGCCAACCCCGGCGAGAGCAGCGGCGACCGGCCGCTGTTCGTCATCAGCAACTTCGCGCGCGTCTGGGCCGACCTCGGCGTGTTTCCGCGCGATCGCGCGCAGCTGGCGGTGGGCCAGCGTGTACGCGTGCGCGCCACCGACGGCAGCGTCGAAGCCGAAGGACGCATCGCACTGCTCGGCACACCGGACACCGCCAACCGGCTGATCGCGCGCGTGGTGGTGGACAACGCTGCTGGCCGCTGGACACCGGGCCAGTTCGTCAGCGGTGAAGTGGCGGTCGCCGAAACGCCGGTGGCCGTGGCGGTGCCGCTGGCCGCGCTGCAGAAATTCCGCGACTGGGATGTGGTGTTCCGCGTCGAGGGCGATGCCTACCAGGCCATGCCGCTGGAACTCGGGCGTCGCGATGGCAGCCAGGTCGAGGTGCTCGGCGGCCTCACAGTGGGCCAACGCTATGTCAGCCACAACAGCTACCTGATCAAGGCCGACATCGAAAAGTCCGGAGCCTCCCATGACCACTGAGCGGCGCGGACTGCTGGAACGCTGCATTGATTTCTCGCTGCGCCGGCGCTGGCTGGTGATGCTGGGCGCGCTGCTGCTGTGCGCGGTAGGCATCTACAGTTATCAGCGGCTGCCCATCGATGCGGTGCCCGACATCACCAATGTGCAGGTGCAGATCAACACCGAGGCGCCGGGCTATTCGCCGCTGGAAGCCGAACAGCGCATCACCTTCGCGGTGGAGAACGCCATGGCCGGGCTGCCACGGCTGTCGTACACGCGCTCGCTGTCGCGCTACGGACTGTCGCAGGTCACCGTGGTGTTCGAGGATGGCACCGACATCTACTTCGCGCGTCAGCTGGTGGCCGAGCGGCTACAGGCCATCGGCGAGGAACTGCCACCGGGCTTCGAACCGCGCATGGGGCCCATCGCCACCGGGCTGGGCGAGATCCTGCTGTTCACGGTCAGTCCCATGTCCGGCGCGCGCAAGCCGGACGGCAGCACCTTCGACAACACCGACCTGCACACCGCCATGGACTGGATCGTCGCACCGCAGCTGGCACGCGTGCCCGGCGTCACCGAGGTCAACAACATCGGTGGCAACGAGCGGCAGTACCTGGTGGCGCCACTCCCCGGACGGCTGCTGGGCTATGGCTTCTCGCTACACGATCTGATGGCGGCGCTGGCCGCCAACAACGCCGACGTGGGGGCCGGCTACATCGAGCGTCATGGTTCGCTGTACCTGATCCGCTCGCCGGGTCAGTTGCGTACGCTGGATGACATACGCCGCATTACGCTGGGCATGCGCAACGGCGTGCCGGTGACGGTGGCCGATGTGGCCGAGGTGTCCTTCGGGCGCGATCTGCGCACCGGCGCGGCGACAATGAACGGCCAGGAGATCGTGTTGGGCACGGTGTTCATGCTGATCGGCGAGAACAGCCGCGAGGTGTCGCGGCGCGCAGCGGCAAAGATCGAGGAGATCAACCAATCGCTCCCCAGGGGCCTTGAAGCCCACACCGTGTACAACCGCAGCGTGCTGGTGGACAAGACCATCGCCACCGTGCGCACCAACCTGCTCGAGGGCGCACTGCTGGTGATCGTGGTGTTGTTCCTGATGCTGGGCAATCTGCGCGCCGCGCTGCTGACGGCGCTGGTGATTCCGTTGTCGATGCTGTTCGCAGTGACCGGCATGGTGCAGAGCCGGGTCAGCGGCAACCTGATGAGTCTCGGCGCCATCGACTTCGGCCTGATCGTCGACGGCGCGGTGATCATCGTCGAGAACTGCCTGCGGCGGTTGGCCGAGGCGCAGCGCGCGGCCGGCAGCCTGTTGTCACTGGACGAACGGTTGCGCACCGTGCAGCGCGCCACCAGCGAGGTGATCCGCCCCAGCGTATTCGGCGTGTGCATCATCCTGATGGTCTACCTGCCGATCTTCGCGTTGAGCGGCGTCGAAGGAAAAATGTTCCACCCGATGGCGATCACGGTGGCGCTGGCACTGACCGGTGCGCTGCTGCTGTCGCTGACCTTCGTGCCCGCTGCAGTGGCGTTGCTGGTGCGCGGCAAGGTGCCGCAGCACGAGAACCGCTTCCTCACCGCGGTGCGACGCGGCTACCGGCCGCTGCTCGATGGCGCCATCCGTCATCACCGGCTGGTGGTCATCGGTGCCGCAACGCTGGTAACGCTGGCCGTGCTGACGGCGACACGGCTGGGCAGCGAGTTCCTGCCCACGCTGGATGAGGGCGACATTGCGTTGCATGCGTTGCGCATTCCGGGCACCGGACTCGAGCAGGCGGTGGGCATGCAGCAGCAACTCGAGGACGCCATCCGCAAGCTGCCCGAGGTGGAGCGCGTGCTGGCCAAGCTGGGCACCGCGGATATCGCCACCGATCCGATGCCGCCCAGCGTTTCCGACACCTACGTGATGATCAAGCCGCGCGACCAGTGGCCCGATCCTGACAAGCCCAAGGCCACACTGGTGCGTGAACTGGAAGCCGTGGTGCGCCAGGTGCCGGGCAACAACTACGAGTTCACGCAACCGATCCAGATGCGCTTCAACGAACTGATCTCCGGCGTGCGCGCCGATCTGGCCGTGAAGCTGTATGGCGATGACCTCGACACACTGGTGACCTATGGCGAGCGCATCGAGGCGCAGGTGCGGGCCGCCGCGGGCGCCGCCGACGTGGCGCTGGAGCAGGCCACCGGTCTGCCGGTGATGACCATCACGCCACGGCGCGAGCTGCTGCAGCGCTACGGCCTCAATGCGGCTGATGTACAGGAAGTCATCGAAGCAGCGCTGGGGGGCAAGACCGTGGGCCAGATCTTTGAAGGCGACCGGCGTTTCGATCTGGTGGTGCGACTGCCCGAGACGCTGCGCGCCGATCCGGCGGTGCTGCAGACCCTGACCGTGCCGCTGCCAGGCGGTGGTTACGTACCGCTGGCCGAACTGTGCGAGGTGCAGCTGGCGCAGGGCTACAACCAGATCAATCGCGAGAACGGCAAGCGGCGCGTGGTGGTCACCGCCAATGCGCGTGATCGCGATCTGGGTTCCTTCGTCGCCGATGTGCGCGAACGCATCGAAGCCAATGTGCCGCTGCCGGCCGGTTACTGGATCGACTACGGCGGCAGCTTCGAACAGCTCGAGTCCGCTACCGCGCGCCTGCAGCTGGTGGTGCCGCTGGTGCTGCTGCTGATCTTCGGCTTGCTGTATGCAGCGCTGGGTTCGCTGCGCGATTCGTTGCTGGTGTTCAGCGGTGTGCCACTGGCGGTGGCCGGCGGCGTGTGGGCGCTGTGGCTGCGCGGCATTCCACTGTCGATGTCCGCGGGCGTCGGCTTCATCGCACTGTCGGGCATTGCAGTGCTGAACAGCCTGGTGCTGGTGTCCTTCATCCGCGAACTGCGTCAGCGCGGCGTGGCACTGGCAGAAGCCATCAGCGAGGGCGCGCTGACGCGGTTGCGACCGGTGCTGATGACGGCATTGGTGGCTTCGCTCGGCTTCCTGCCGATGGCCATCAGCGTCGGTACCGGCGCCGAAGTGCAGCGGCCGCTGGCCACGGTGGTGATCGGCGGCATCATCTCATCGACGCTGCTGACGTTGCTGGTATTGCCGGCGTTGTATCGATGGGCGGGAGCGCAGCGGCGCTGACGGGCTGCGTCGGGCACAGGACTGGGTCGGGCGCGCTGCGCGTTCCCTCGCGCCGGCCGGCGCGTCGCAAAGCTAAAGCATTGCGCCGCGCTGATCGGCCGTCGCTCGGCGCCCGACACGCCTGTGCCCGACGCAGCCCGTCAGCACCACTGCACGCGCCAGCCCATGCGGGATTTCTGTGCAACGTTCCTGCGCATGAACAGTGGTATAAAAAGGCATCGTTGCCAGAAGAAGCAGACCTTTCAGGTAGTTATGAAAGCCATGCCTTTGTTGGGTCGCATAAGGGGAAGTCACATGGAACAGCTCAGAATTGATCTCAACGATGTTCTACGTTTCGGTGCCGGCGGAGGCGCTTTTCTCCTGGCCTTCGCCGTCCACACCATGTCGCTGGCTGAGCTACAGGCCCTTAAGCTAACTGGCGGACAGGTCACGCTTGGTACAGCAGTTGCAGTTCTTCTGGGCGTTTTGTTCTATTCCTTTCATCGCGGCCTCATCTACCCTTTGGCACTTCGCTTAATACACATCTTCATTGTCCCAGCCTCGATGCGTGAGGAAGCCATCGATTGGCCCTGGCGCATAAGTGCTCTCGAAAAGAAGCTAAACGAAGCTCGTTGGAGAAGGCGAACTGACGGTGGCGGGGTTCAGAGCTCGCTTGACCGATGGGGATCCCAATCGCACAACTTGTATGTCACCGCGTTGGCGCTCGGATTGGCCTTGTTCTTGGCTCCAACGAACGACAGCGCTATGGTTTCGGCGCACGTCCTATGGATAACGCTACTTCTTGTCGTCGCTGCAGCAATCGTGCATGACAAGAGATGTTGCGAAATGGATCTGGCTCTTTACGCCAACAGCTTGACAAAGTAATGCGAGAAATGCGACCCAACTATGCGTTCCAACGGACGCGATAGTTCCTTCGGTTTGGTGGACACCCTGATTTAACGATCAGGAGTGCCAGAAGATGCCAAGACCAGGACCGAGAACGACATACAAATACAGTGAGGA